>CACZNC010000144.1 GCA_902782445.1 uncultured Ruminococcus sp. | reverse complement strand
ACCGGAACCCGAACCGACCGCCGCGGAAGTCGTGGAGAACACGGCGGAAGCTGTCGGCGAAGCGGTGGGCGAGGCTGCCGAGAATGCGGCCGAAGCTGTGGAGAATGCTGCGGAAGCTGTTTCCAACGCTGCCTCCGACGCCGCGAAGAAGTCCGGCTGTGGTTCCTTCATCGGCGGCGGCCTGATCGTTCTTGCGGCCATCCTCGGCTCCGCGTGGATCTCCAAGAGAAAATAAACCGCAGAAAACACTGAACCGAAAGGTCCGATCATGAAAAAAACCATTTCCATTTTCACCGCTCTGCTTCTGACCCTCGGGACCTTGCTCCTCTGCGCTTCCTGCGACGCGCCGGGTGTGAAGCTCCTCGACGAACAGCTTCCTCCCCTCGCCGAGAAGACCACGGGATACGCCGTCACCACCGCGATCGCCGTCACCCGCATGACCACGGGCGACACGGTGGAGTTCTCGACTCCGACGGAGGTCTCTGCCTTCCATCAGCGTCTCGAAGGCGTGAAGTGCATCCGTGACAAGAAGGTGAGCGGGTACGTGGCCCGCTACGCTGTGACCTTCTTCACCTCCGACAGCGCGGAGACCTTCTATATCTGCTCCGACAAGGATTTCATCGTGGGCGAATACCACTATGAAGCCATGCGGGCGGGCGTCGACACCGTCTACCTCGAAAGCCTCTTCCCGCCGATGCCGGAAATCGAGGTTCCCGAAGGCGCGGCCTCCGAAGCCAATCCGTAATTCCGACGCGAAAATGCCGCGGTCCCTTCCGTTTTCCGGGGGATCGCGGCGATTCTTTTTTCAGGCGAGCATCCGGCGCAGTTCGGCGAAGATCTTTTTCTCCTCCCTCGAGATCTTGACCTGCGTCAGTCCGAGGGCGTCGGCGGTCTGCTGCTGGGAGTACTCCCGGAAATAGCGGAGGGTGACGATCTGCCGCCAGAGGGGAGGAAGCTGTCCCACCGTCTCCGATAGGGCGAGGCGTTCGATCATTTTTCCGATCCCGTCCTCTCCGTCGGGGATCACGTCTTCGAGGGAGAAATCGTCCTCTCCGATGGCCTCGGTCAGGGACCGGACGGGGGAGGCGGCATCCAGAGCCGCGGCGGCCTCCTCGGGAGTGATGTGAAGCCGTTCGGCAAGCTCCGCCAGCCTCGGTTCCTCCCCCCGTTCGGCAAGGACTTTTTCCCGCTCCTTCATCAGCAGGGCTCCCGTCCGCTTGAGTCCGCGGCTGACCTTCACGGCTCCGTCGTCCCGCAGAAACCGGCGGATCTCCCCGATGATGAGGGGGACGGCGTAGGTGGAGAACGCGAATCCCCTGCCCGGATCGAAACTGCGGATGGCTTTGAGCAGGCCGATGGATCCGATCTGGATGAGGTCCTCATCGAAACTGCGGATGGCTTTGAGCAGGCCGATGGATCCGATCTGGATGAGGTCCTCGTTTTCCGCTCCCCTTCCCCGGAACCGCATCGCGACGCTCGTGACAAGGCCGAGGTTGAGTTCCGTCAGTCTTGCCTCCATCGCCCCTTTTTCCGCGTTCCCGCTCTCTGCGTACCGGGTCAGAAGTTCCCGCGTTTCCGCCGCCGCTTTCTCATTCTGCGCCATGATTCACCCTCCGGGTCCTGATATGTAGGGGCGTTCGGGCGCGTTCACTTCTGGATCGGGAGCATCGAGAGCTTTTTCTTCATGATGACCCGGGTCCCTTTGCCGGGAGAGGAGACGACGCGGAGGGAATCCATGAAGTTTTCGATGATCGTGAACCCCATGCCGCTGCGCTCGTGCTCCGGGTCGGTGGTGAACAGGGGACGCATGGCCTCCTCCACGTTCGCGATCCCGCATCCCCGGTCCCGGATCTCGGCAGTCAGTGTGCGGTCCTGGTCCAGACGGAGGGAGAGCACGATCTCGCCGATGGAATCCCGGTAGCCGTGCACGATGGCGTTGGTGACCGCCTCGGAGACCGCGCATTTGATGTCGGAGACCTCCTCGCAGGTGGGGTTCATCTGCGCCGTAAAGGAGGCCGCGATGGAGCGCGCGAGGGCTTCGTTCACGGAATTCGACGGAAAGGAACACCGCAGCTGATTGAACGCCGGAGCTTTTGCCATGCCGTCCTCCTATCTCGCGTACCGGCCCGCCCGCTGAGCCGCCGGATTCGCGGTTTCGATCTTGATGAGGCGTTCGGTCCCCGCGAGGTCGAGGATCCGCCGGATCTCCGGGGTGGGGTTGGCGACCTTGAAGGCGATCCCGAGTTCCACCGCCTTCGCGTACCGCCCGAGGATCAGCCCGAGCCCGGAGGAATCCATGAAGCAGACCCGCGAAAGGTCGAGGACCAGCTCGTCCGGCCGCTGGATGTACACTCTGGTGTCGATGCGCGAACGGATCTGCCGCGCGCTGTGGTGGTCGATATCCCCCTCCAGGTAGATCGTCAGGGACTTGCCCGACGTAATGCTTTTGAGCGATTCCAAATCCGCGTTCATGGTCCTCTCCTCCCCCGCTTTCTGTGGCTCTATTATATCTCTCCCTCCCCGCGGATTCTGTCGGATCCGGTCCCGGGAAGCGAAGAATCGTTCGTTCCGTTTCGGCCGGAGTCCTCATTTTTCGCGGTAAGCAGAAAGAATTCAGAAAAAGGCCTTGACAATCCCGGGCCGATGTGATAGATTGAAGGGTAAAATAAACGAAAAGGACGGTGCTGTCATGTTTACTCCTCTCCGCGGCGCGGCGATCGTCGGCCAGTCCGGCGGTCCCACCGCTGCCATCAACTCCACCCTTGCCGGGGTGATCGAAGGGTGTTTCATCGAAAAAGACGCGATCACGAAGCTCTACGGCATGAGAAACGGCATCGACGGATTCCTCGACGGACGTTACTGCGATCTCAGCGCGATCTTCTCGGACGAAAACGGGTCCCCCGACCGGGACAAGATCAAAATGCTCGAAACCACTCCCGCCGCCGCCCTCGGATCCTGCCGCCGGAAACTGCCCAAACCCGCGGACGACCCCGCGCTCTTCGAAACCCTCGTGGGGAAGCTGAAAGAGCTGGGGATCCGGTACTTCTTCTACATCGGCGGGAACGATTCGATGGACACGGTGGCGAAGCTCTCGGAATACCTCAGGACCTCCGATTATGAAATGCGGGTCATGGGCGTGCCGAAGACCATCGACAACGACCTCATGGGCACGGACCACACCCCCGGATTCGGCTCCGCGGCGAAATTCATCGCGACGGAGATGCAGGAGATCGTGCGGGACTGCGCGGTCTACACGGTCAAAGCGGTCACCATCGTGGAGATCATGGGCCGGGACGCTGGTTGGCTGACGGCGGCGGCGGCTCTTCCGAATCTGGTGAGCGGCGCGGGACCGGATCACGTCTATCTCCCGGAGGTCCCCTTCGACATGGAGGCCTTCTACTCCGATATCGAAGCGGCCTTCAAAAAGCATCCGAACGTGGTCGTCGCGGTGTCGGAAGGCGCGCGCTTCGCGGACGGGCGGTATGTCGGAGAAAGCGCGCAGTCCGGCGCGGCGGACGTCTTCGGGCACAAATACCTCGAGGGGACGGCGAAGGCTCTGGAACTGGTCGTCAAGGAGAAATTCGGGTGCAAGGTCCGCTCCATCGAACTGAACCTGCCCCAGCGGTGCGCGGCTCATCTGGCGTCGGCCGCGGATCTCTCCGAAGCGGAACTCTGCGGCGAACACGCGGTCGGATCGGCCGTCTCGGGCGTCACCGGCTCGATGGTGGCGATGGAGCGCGCCGAAAATCCTGGATCCGAATCCGGATATGCTCTGAAATACGTGACAAAGGACGTCTCGACCATCGCCAACGCCGTGCGCGCGGTCCCGCGGGAATGGATCGTCCCGGAGAACAACAACGTGACGGACGAATGCCTCCGCTGGATCCTCCCCCTGATCCAGGGCGAAACGGAACCGGTGTGGAAGGACGGGCTTCCCGTGCATTTCGTGCTGGAATCATAAATCGACCGGGAACGGGTTATCCCGCCGCTCCGTTTTCAGAAGTCTCCGGCAGGTTCCCCGTGTCGTGCCAATGTTGAAAAAAAAGCTTGACGGATCAGCCGGAGTGTGATATAATATCCGACGTATTGGGGCATCGTCAAGCGGTAAGACAAAGCACTTTGACTGCTTCATGCGTCGGTTCGAATCCGGCTGCCCCAGATGGAAAAAGCCTCTTCTCTCCGGTTTCATCCGGGCGGAAGAGGTTTTTTTAGTTGCCGGTGGGCAGCGGTTAGTTGTCATACTATATCCCTTTTAAGGAGATACGCGGCTTCTTTGAAAAGAAGCCTGGCAAGAAACTTCAATTGGGGCAGAACAAGGCTGACTCCATTTCGTTCAGTCTGTGTCCGCACAC
>CACZNC010000143.1 GCA_902782445.1 uncultured Ruminococcus sp. | reverse complement strand
ACCGCACTTAATTGGTATAACCTTGTCCTCCCCCCAATTGAAGTTCTTGCCAGGCTTCTTTCAAGAAGCCGCGTTTCCTTTTTAGCTTGAGATTAGTATAAATTCGGAGGGACTTTCCCAAACGGTCCGGGGCGCGTCTATTCTGTCACCACCTTCTGCCTTGCCCTTTCGAGGATCTCCCACGGAACGCGGTATGCCTTTACCAGCGGACTGAGCCGATGTCCGGCAGCGACAACGGATCTCTCATTGTCAGCATAGGGCAGGAGTTCTTCGTCCGGCTCGGCGTACACGAGATCCCCGTCGGAATAAACGCCGTTCTCCCCCATCGAAGGAGTACCGGAAATCTCGGCATACAGAAGCTCCCGGTTGGTCTTGACATACCGAAGCCCCTCGGCGAGCCGCATGGTACAGCAGAAATACGCCTCCTTCATCTGCGGGAAAAGATCGTTCCACGGGCTGTCCGCCGTCACCACGGTGTCCGTTCCCGCCCCGCCGTTGTCCCTCTGTGCCGGAGCGAAGCCGTTGTGCCAGATCCGCGCGGCGATTCTGCGGCAGTCTTCCCGCCCGGTCAGCTTGTACAGTTCCAGAGAGAGCATGAGGGAATCCACGATGGCGCAGGGCTCGGTCCACGTGTCCGGACGCCCCCACCAGTTCAGATTCTGATAGGTCAGCGTCATCCCGCCGCCGTAGACGTAGCTTGTCCAGATCCCCTCCGCGCTTTTGAGATAGAAGGGATCTCCGGTCTCCCGGAACATGCGGACCATCCCTCGCCCCGCCGTCAGCGTGCAGTGCGTCTGCGCCCGGACGGCCCGTTTGTCGAGGGGCGCGTAGAACGCGATCATCTCGTCGAGCAGTTCCTTCAGCGCCGGATCCTTCAGGACGCTGTATGCGTGTGAGAGGCCGTCGATCGACATAAACGCCGCGCAGGTGTCGCTCGAAAGGAGCCAGCGCCCCGCCGTCCCGATCTCGTTTCCGCTGACGCCCCCGCTTCCGTTCCCGGCGCGAAGGGGATAGTTCCGAAACTCCCCGCGCAGGGGCAAGTACAGATTTTCCGTGATGTCCCGGATCAGTTCGAGGGAGTACGCGTCGCCGAAGGCCTCGTAATGCTCGCAGAGACCCCGCAGCATCCACGAGTGACCGGAAAGCTGTTCCTCGCGGATGAACTTCCCGGAGCAGTCGCCGAGGAAATGCTTTTCGTTGAGGACGGACGGGATTTTCTCAAGCATCTGTTCCATGCACGGGATAACGCGGCCGGACATCCGGAAGTGGGAGACGAACGCCAGAAGCGCGCGCCCTTCCTTATCCCCCATCCATCCGTAGTCGAGAGGAGAAAAGATTTCGCCGATCCCGTAGTACGGATCATCCCTCAGTCTCCTGTAATTCAACTCGATCCGTTCATCGAGCTCTTTTTCCGATACGGGCAGTTTCATTGCGCATCTCCTTATTTGTCAACGGCTTTGGGCAGATCCTTATTATCTGATTGTTCCCTTCACGGAAGCCTCTTTGATTCCCCTCATGGCATACAAAGCGGCCGTCTTTCTCATGGCGGCTGTGTTCAGCGGCTGTTCAGGTCATCTCGCTTCTTCCGTCGGCGAAGAGACGGATCTCGCCCCTGCCTCCTACCCGTTTCACGCGCATCTCGAAAAAGTGCGCCGTGGTCTCGATCACCGGGCGCGTTTCGACTCCGGCTGCGGCGCAGAGCGCGTCCGCGTCCGTGCTGTAACGCCCGTGCTCGCCGTAATACGCGCGCTGCTCCTCGAACAGTCTGTACAGGTCGAAGCGCAGCCGTTCGTCCTCCGGGATCGGGTATTCCTCGCCGTTTTCCGTGAAGAAGAGAAAGCCCCAGTACTGCGGCCGGTGTATGTCGATCACACCGGTGGGCGCCCATACCCAGTTGTCCTCCGACAGGGGTTTCCCGTCGGGCCCTAGGACCTTTTTATATTCCCCGTCCCCGACCTCGCAGGTCCACTGCACTCTGGAAAAATTCAGCCGCCAGTAGTCCCCGGGCTTTGGAACGCCGTCCGACGCCTCTTTCAGGGAACGCATGGGCATTTTGATCTCCACGCTCCATTTCCGGTTGTCCGCGCCCGGATCGTTCAGCTTTCCGTCGATGTACACTGCAGTCTCGAGCCCCTTGATGTCAAAGGAATCGATGGGCTTGCCCCCGTCCCGGTACGCCTTGGTCAGGAGCAGATCCCACACGGTATTCCCCGCGTTCATCTCAAACTCGATGTACCTCTGCGTGTCCGAATCCGGGTCGATGAACACCTCGAAATCGTTGTCCCGGAAGATCACGTCGTCCCGTTCGGTGACATTGGCCCAGATTTCGTTTCCCGTGAGCTCCGCCGCCAGATAGAGCGCGTCGTCGTCCCATGCGGCCTTGGCCCGGGTGGGAAAACGCGGCGGCTTCCCTTTCTCCGGTCCCTCGATGTCCACGAAAGGCTCCGTAAAGGGAATATCGGCCCAGAAAGGCTTGTCAAGGCGTCCGTCGAGTATGAGCGGCGTATGGACTTTTCGGCAGTAATACACAGGCGGGCGGAAAGGATACTGTTTCATCGTGCGCACCTCATTCTTATTTATTCTACGAACCGTCTGTAACCGGCATCGGGATCGACGATATTGTGCAGCTCCAGGCCGTTTACGAACCGATTCAGATTGTCCGCCGCGATCCCGACAATGCGTTCCACTGTCTCGTAAAGATGATCCCCGCCGGAGATGTGCGGCGTGACGAGGATGTTCCGGGCGTCCCACAGGGGATGGTCGGCGGGGAGGGGTTCCGGATCCGTCACATCCACCGAGGCGCCTGCCAGATGCCCGCTGTTCAGAGCGTCCGCCAATGCGAGGGAATCCACGGACGAAACCCGCCCGACGTTCAGAAAATATGCGCCTTCCTTCATGGCGGCAAAGGCTTCACGGCTGAACAGACGGCGAGTCCCGGGCGTTCCGGGCAGGCAGGAGGCCACCACGTCCGCGTCTTTCAGGCAGTCGAAAAGACGATCCTGCGTGTAAAGCGCATCCAGATATTCCGGCTTCTGCGCTTTGTGCCGGCGGATCCCGGTCACACGGCTCCCCAGCGCGTGCATCCTTTTGGCAAACTCCCCGCCGATGTCGCCGAGTCCCACCACCAGCGTCCGGGAGTTCCAGACGGAGGAAACGGGACCGCAGTCCTTCCATTTATGCTCCGCCTGATTCGCGGCATACCCGCCGAGGTTCTTCATCAGGAAGAGCAGACAGGCGATCATGTGTTCCGAAATGGCGAGGCCATAGGCTCCCGACGCGTTTGTCAGGACTGCGCCTTCGGGGAGGATCCCGGGGGCTGTGTATCCGTCCGCTCCGGCAGATCCGAGCTGGATCCATTTGAGGTTCCGGGCAGTCCCCAGCCTCTTCGGCGGCAGATTCCCGATCACGGCATCGACGGAAGAGAGGATATCGTCCGTCACCTCGCGGGAGGGGAGAAAGAGAAGCTCCGCATTTCCCGCGGCAGCTATGAGCTTTTGCTTCTGAGAGGTGTCGATGTGAAGGGTGACAAGGATTTCCATGGGCGCGCTCCTTTGATTTCGTCGTATGCTTATGACCTAATACTATATTCCTTCTATAAAGCTGTCTTCATGGGTTTTGATCGCTCTCCGTAGAATGCGAACGACGGGGTGGGAATACCATTTATCCAAACATG
>CACZNC010000142.1 GCA_902782445.1 uncultured Ruminococcus sp. | reverse complement strand
CGATTTTTTATCTTATTGTATAGGGAGGAGGCAGTATTCAGAAGTCTGAACTTCACGGTTCTACTAACTACTAACCACTATCAACTAACTCCTAAATCTCGTCCTCTACTAACCACTAGCCCCTCCCCACTAACAACTACCAAGGCTTCCCTTGACTTCTCCTCCCGGATCATGGTATAATAGGATCGGAAGTTTATGCGGCGGAGGTCCGGGACGATGGAAGAAATGCGCGAGACGGCGAGGCGGGGGGCGGCTCAGCGGTATCCGGCGGTGGCCCGGAAGCTGTTCGGGTGGTTCCGGGAGCATCCGGAGAATCTGCCCGTTTCCGCGTCGGATCTGGTCCGGGAGACGGGCTTCATCACCCGGGAGGCGGTGGTCCGGCAGGTCCTCGAGGACGCCAGCTGGGCCGAGGAGATCGGGGACGGATTTTTCGTCCGGCACGGCGGCGCGGAGGCTTTCGGGATCCGGCCGGAAACGGGATCCGCGTCCGACCGTGAATCGGAAACCCGCTCCATCTCCGGGGACGATCCTGCGCCTGAAGAAAAAAGGGAGCCTCCCCGTCCTCTCCCGGAGGAAGACCCCGCTCTCACGGAACGGCTGAAAGAACTTTTGCGGCGGGAGTCCGCGCGGAACAGGCTGGGGGTGTCGCTCACCTATCTCAAACGCCTGTGTGGAAACCCGGAGGACGCGCGTCTGCGGCGGATTTTGAAAACCGCTCCCTGGTCGGCCGAGCAGTACGGACTGTACCGGTTCCGGGAAGCCGGATCGGAGGCGGCCGCAAAACCGGAGGTCCAGCCGGACCGGGAGGAAAAAGCGATCCCGCCCATGCAGCCCGAACCGCACATTCCCGATCCCGCCGCCTGCGAACAGCTCGCGCTGGATCTCGGGAATCTGATGCCTCCGCCGCCGTCCCCTTCCGATGCGGAATCCCCGGCGGAACCGAAGCCCGAACCCATAATCAAAGCCGAAGCCGCACCGGAAACCGCACCCGGATGGGAACAGCTCGCCCTGGCAGTCCCCGCTGCCGGACGGACGGAAGCGCGGATCGGCACGGTCCTGTCGGTTTCGGGAAAATGGGGGAGGACGGGAAAAGCCGGGAAATCCGCCGCCCTCCGCATCGACCTCGGCCCGGAACTGGGTCTGCGGCGGGTGAAGGAGGCGCTTCTCCCCGCCCCGGAAGGCCCGATCCCCCTCTCGAACGCCCTCCCCCGCTCCCCGGAGAGCTACGTCGGAAAGCAGGTCGTCTGCGCGGTCCGGTTCAGCGGATCCGAAGCCGCCCCGGAAATCCTGCTCCTCGCCGTCGACGCCGACCCCTGCGCCGTCCCACTGAGTCCTACGGATCCCGTTAGGAACGGAGAACGAGCGTGGGAAGTGGTTAGTTGACAGCGGCTGGTGGTTAGCAGATCGAGTGAAGCGTGGACAAAATCAGGAATTAGGAATGAGGAATTGGGTGATGTTTCACATGAAACAATCGTGATTTCGTTCTGTTTTCCTGAAACGATTCTTCATTCAGGCCAAACCCCGTCCGTCGCCGCTCCTCGTTGTCATTCTGAGGAGCCTGCGACGAAGAATCTTTGCGCTTCATTGTACGATTGCAGTTATAGTCGGAGGATTCCCGGCGATGATCGGACCGTCCGACCCTCCGATCCGTATTTTTCCGACACTCTGAGGGACGTGTATTGAAAACAGTTTTCCGACTAAAACTACGGCTTGAGCTTTCCAGTGCGAAGATTCTTCGCTGACAGCACAACTGCGTTGGTGCGTCAGAATGACAAGCTGGAGGCGGAATGGGACGTGCGGCGGTCGATATCACGGAAGAATGTTCCACGTGAAACGATCTCCAATTCTTAATTCATAATTCTGAATTCTGAATTTCATTCCTAATTCCTCATTCCTTATTTTTCACTCCTCACTCCTGACTCCTCACTCCTCACTTACACGAAAGGATCCTCCCATGAAAAAAATCACTCTTCTCCTTGTCCTGACGCTCTGCCTGACCGCCGTTTTCGCGGGATGCGCGCAGATGACCGAGGACTCTCCCGACCAGCCCGAGGCCTTTCCGCCTTTCCCGGAGGGCACGGAAACATGGAAGCTCGGGGACGCGGGATTCGAGGTCGCCATCCCCGACGTCTGCCTCGCATACGCCGACCGGGTGTATTTCGAGCCCTACGGGACCTCGCTGGGCGGCGGGCTCTGCGGCGGCGAGATCCTCTTTCTGCCCGCTTCCGAGGACGAACTCATGGCCATGGAAGAGGAAGAGATCGCCGAGATCAACGAAAACGGCCTCTGCGTTCCCCTCATCATCTTCGGCATCGACGGCGGGCGCGGGGAGGAGGAGCTCAGATCCGCCCTCACGGTCCAGGGTATCCTCGCCGAGGAGGATTCCCTGCACAGAGTCGGCGCGGCGGGGGACTGGACCTTCTTCCGCACCTTCTCCGACAAACTCGACGCGGAACTCGAGGGCGAAATGGCGGAGATCTACGCAGAGATCCGGGAATCCCTCGGTACGGCGGAACTCCGCTTCTTCGTGCCGGATTTCGCCTCCGCCGCCGGGAGCACCGTGAGCTTTTCGACCGCGACCATCGACGGGGACCCGGTGAACAGCGCGGATCTCTTCGCCGGAAGCAGACTCACCCTCGTCAATCTCTGGGCCTCCTGGTGCGGACCCTGCGCCCGGGAAATGCCGGAACTGGAAGCCCTGAGTCAGCAGATCCGTGAAAAGGGCGGCGCGGTGATCGGGATCCTCTGGGACGCCGACGATCCGGGCGCTCTCGCCGACGGCCGCGCAGTCCTCGAAACCGCGGGCGTGACCTTCCCGATCCTGAAGCCCACCGCCGAGATCTTCGCCGCCTTCCCCATCACCGCCTACCCCACGACCTATTTCATCGACTCCGAAGGAAAGATCGTCGGCTCCCCCATCATCGGCGCGGACGTCGACGGGTACAGGAGGGTGATGGAGGAGTATTTGGAAAGTGAGGAGTGAGGAGTTTGGAGTTAGGAGTGAATGAGGATTGATGTCCGCATCTGGGGGCGGGATGTGCGGGATTTTTGTTTTTTGAATGGGAGCGCTGCGCTGGGATGGATGGGACGCGCGGTTCTGTATCGAAAACCGGTTCACTCTCTACGCGCGCTTTTGCAGATTGCAAATCGGACGAGCGGAACATGAAGGTTTCCTCGCGCGGTCTGTGTTCGTACAGTTGAAACATGCGCAGGATAAATCCTGCGGCCTTACGGCGGTGATTCAGGCGCGCATTGGAAGGGGACAAAGTGCGGTCGGTCGGGGTATTGTTTCACGTGAAACATTCTTCATTCAGGGCGGAAACCCGTCCGTCGCCGCTTTACTGTGTCATTCTGAGGAGCCTGCGACGAAGAATCTCCGCACGTGGAGGATGAGTTGGCCTTGAAGTTGGGAGATTCTTCGCTGACAGCACAACTGCGTTGGTGCGCACGACCGCGTCGGTGCGTCAAAATGACAAGCTGGAGGCGAAACGGGACGTACAGCGGCCGAAATTCCGGAAGATCGTTTCACGTGAAACAACGGAGAACGGTTCTACTAGCCGCAGCCGCTTTCAACTACGAACTCCTAACTCGTCTCATTCCTCATTCCCGCAAAAAAGGACCACAGCCGAAACTGTGATCCTTTTTGTTTACTTTTGATTCACGCGGGATCCCTGCGGATCCTTCGAATCTCAGTGGCGCTTCTTGGAAACCGCGAAGCCGCCGAGGGAGACGACTGCCGCGATCGCCGCGATG
>CACZNC010000141.1 GCA_902782445.1 uncultured Ruminococcus sp. | reverse complement strand
TTCACATTATTGATGTAGCCTGTCCCTATCCTTTTCAGAAGTTCTTGCCAGGCTTCTTTCAAGAAGCCGCGTAACCCCTTAGAAGGGATTTAGTATCAGTTTGTGACGGTCGCGTCGATCAGCTGACAGAACCGCATAGACTCCCCTTCGTAATAGGTGTCGAACACGCCCGTCACGGTCACATCCCTGCCCGGCTCGGGATAGGCGTCGGGATCGGCGAGGACGAATTCCATCCCCTGCTGACAGCAGGCCGTCGCGTCGGGGATGATCACGACATAGTAGTTCCGTCCTTCCCCCTCGTAGATCTGGAATTTGCCGCTCATCCGGACGGTCTTGCCGATATAGTCGTCCGGGACCGCCAGCATATTGTAGACCTCGGAATAGACCATCGTCGCGGACATCTTCGTGAGGTCCACGTCCACCTGTCCCGAAGCCGCGGCGGGATCGGCGGAAACCGGGGAGGAGGCATTTACGCTCTTTGGAGCCTCCGCTTCTCCGTTTTTGGCCTGTTTCCCCTCCGCCATCCCAGCGGACAGTACGTCGTTCACGGTCAGGGAAGAACTTCCGGTCCGCCCCGACGCGCTCTCCCGCAGGCTGCACCCGCCGAAAGCGAGGATCAGCGCCGCGCAGATCCAAATTTTTATCGTTTTTTTCATTTTCTCACTCCTCCCTTCACAAGTCCCGCAAGGGAACAGACGGCAAAGGCCGCCGCGTCGACCGCAACGATGGTGGACCCGACCGGCGTTCCCGCCAGAATGGATACGACGATCCCCAAAAGAGCGCAGAAGACGGACAGAACCGCCGCGCACACCGTCACGCCCCGGAAGCTCCGGAAAAGCCGCATGGCCGACAGCGCCGGGAAAATCACCAGCGCGGAGATCAGAAGCGATCCGACCAGATTCATCGCCAGAACGATGATGACCGCGACGACGACGGCGATCAGCAGATTGTACATCTCCGCCCTCGTTCCGGTCGCCTTTGCGAAATCCTCGTCGAAGGTGACGGCGAAGATCTTGTTGTAAAACAGGACGAAGATCACCACCACCAGCACCGACAGCACCGCGCAGAGCCAGACCTCCTTCGCGGTCAGCGTCAGAATGGAGGTCGAGCCGAACAGGGTGCTGCACACGTCCCCGGAGAGATTCGAAGACGTGGAAAAGACGTTCATAATGAGATAGCCGAAGGCAAGGGCACTGACCGAGATCATGGCGATCGCCGCGTCCCCCCTGATTTTCGCATTCCGGCCCGTTCTCAGAAGCAGGACCGCGCTGAGGACGGTGAGGGGCAGGACCAGAAGCATTTCGTTCGTCAGATTCAGCACCGCCGCCGCCGCCATCGCCCCGAAGGCCACGTGGGACAGTCCGTCCCCGATGAAGGAAAACCGCTTCAATACCAGCGTCACCCCCAGCAGGGAGGAACAGAGCGCGATGAGCACCCCGACGATCAGGGCGTACCGGACGAAGGGAAACGCGAGATACATTCCGAGCTTGTCGATCATGCTTCCTCCCCCCCTTCCCGCCGGGCGAGGAAGAAGCGTCCGGCGTCGCTTTTCAGATACTCGTCCCTCGTGCCGAAAAACACCTTCGCCCCGATGTGCAGGATATGGCTCGCGTACCGGAGGGCGGCGGCGATATCGTGGCTGATCATGATCACGGCCACGCCGTCCCGGTTCAGCCCTGCGATCAGATCGTACATCTCCGCCGTACCCCGGGGATCGAGGCCGGACACCGGTTCGTCCAGAAGCAGGATCTTCCGCGCCGCGCACAGGGCCCTCGCGAGAAGCACGCGCTGCTGCTGTCCCCCGGAGAGCTCCCGGTAACAGCGTCCGGCCAGCCCGGAGATCCCCATGCGCGCCATGTTTTCCTCCGCAAGCCGTTTTTCGTTCCTGCTGTAAAAAGGCCTGATGCCGCAGCGTCCCTGGCAACCGGAGAGAACGATCTCCCTCACGGATGCCGGGAAGTCCTTCTGGACCACGGTCTGCTGGGGCAGATAGCCGATCTCGTTTATCCGCACTCCGTCACCGAACAGGATCTCGCCCCCGAGCGGTTCTTTGAGGCGGAGCAGCGTTTTCATGAGGGTGGTTTTGCCCGACCCGTTTTCGCCCACGATGCAGAGATAGTCCCCCGCGTTCACGGTGAAACCGATCCCCTCGGCGATCACACGGGCGTCGTAGCCGAGCTTCAGATCCCGAACGGTGAGAAGTGCCATTTCCGCCTCCTACTGCAATGCTTCTTTCAGCACGGTCAGATTCTTTTCCATGATCGAAAGATAGGACGCGCCGTTTTTGACGTCCTTCGCCGTCACGGACTGCATGGAGTCCATCAAAAGGATCTTCTGATCCTTCGTCTTCGTGTTCTGCACGACGGTTTCGGCGATCCGGCGGTCCGTCCCCTCGATGGTCATCACGGCGGGAAGGGCCAGCTCGTCGGTCTTCTGCGCGAGGAAGGTGACGGTTTCGAAGCTGGCCTCCGTCTCAGCCGAACAGCCGACGAACGCCGCGTAGTAACCGAGGCCGTAATCGTCGGCCATGTAGCGGAAGGGGAAGCGGTCTCCGAAAAGCAGCGTGGAAAACCTGCCGCCCGCGACAGCTGACCGATACTCCCGGTCCAGCGCGTTCAGCTTTTCTATATAGGCTGCGGCGCTGCTCCGGTATGCATCTGCGTTCTGCGGGTCGATCTGACAAAGGGCTTCCGCGATGCTTTTCACAAGGGCGGCGGCGTTCCGGAGAGAGAGCCAGACGTGCTCGTCGTATTCCGTCTCCTCCCCGTCGTGATCTTCCTCTTCGTGTTCCTCGTCTTCGTCGTGATCGTGGTCATGCTCTTCTTCCTGCATTCCCTCGATTACTTCCTCCTCCTTCACCGCGTCGCCGAGGGTATCGAGAAGATTCAATACGATCCTGTTCTGATTGGCCGCTTCCCGCAGAGCGTCGCCAACCCATTCGTCGGATTCTCCGCCGACGTAGATGAACAGATCGCAGGTCGAGATTTTCAGAATGTCTTCTGCCGTGGGCTGGAAGCTGTGGAGATCGACCCCGGTGTCGAGGAGCATGGTCACGTCCGCCCCGGCGGGATTGGAGCCGAGGATGTTCATGACCCAGTCGTATTCCGGGAAGATGGTGGTGACGATCTGAATGCCGCCGTCACGGTCGGAACCCGGGCCGCCGCACGCCGACAGAAGCGCGAGGGTCAGAAGGGCGGCCAGGATAAGGGAAAGAACTTTTTTCACAGGTAAACCTCCGTTTTTTTCATTTTTGGACGTAAAACACCAGGGGCAGACCTGTTCCGTAAAGACAAGGTTCGCCCCTGGACGGAGGTGGATTCAATTATTCAGCCGGACTTTTCCCTTCACGGGCGTCTGTTCCGCCATGAGCGCGGAAAAAACAGCCGCGGCGGGGAGGACGCAGAGCATGGGAAGAAGGATTTGAGCGACAGGGACCGTCTTCTTCCGGAACCGGTTCAGGGCGTCGGAGCAGAGCCGGATGCACAGACAGACCGGGCAGTCCTCGCCCGTACAGTCGTGATCCGCTTCGGCGGCGATATAGAAAACGGAAAACAGCACGGCGGCAAGAATCAAAAGACCCAGAAAGCCCGCCGCGATCCTTCTGCATTTTGTTTCAGCAGAACGCCGCATCGCCGTTTCCTCCTTTCCCGACATGGGAACGGAATTTATTATAGCGGACAAAATGCCTTTGTGTCAAGGGTTCTGGGGATTGTTCGCAAAAAAATTACAAAAAGGGGGACGGTATGCGCGGAAGACGGAAGATGATTTTGATACTAAATCCCTTCTAAGGGGTTACGCGGCTTCTTGAAATGAAGCCCTGCTGAACAAGTTCAGCGGCAAGAACTTCTGAAATGGATAGGG
>CACZNC010000140.1 GCA_902782445.1 uncultured Ruminococcus sp. | reverse complement strand
GAAGGTAGCGGGATTGCCGTCGAACGCAGCGGCAGCGCCGGCGTCAGCGTTTCCGCCCCAGCCTTCCGCATTGCCGATCACGGTGCCGTTGATGATGGAGCCGTCAGCGCCGGAAGCCGGATAGGTGGGAGCGGCGGGCTCTTCGGCGGGAGCTTCGGCAGCGGGTTCATCGGCCGCTTCGGGCATACCGGTGAAGAGGTACTTCGCTTCGAGCGGGTTGAGCGCGACGTTGTAGATGGCGAGATCGTCGATCAGGCCTTCGTAGTCGCCGTTGTTCCACCAAACGCAGAGCCAGGAGCCGAGGCGCAGGGAGTAGACCATCTTGAGCTGCTCGGTGAAGAACTGCTCGTTGGTGCCCTCGCCGAACTGCGTGCCGAGGTTCATGCCCGGACGCACGACAAGCTCGCCGTTGCGGTAGATCTGCATATTGTTCGCGCCGTCGTTGTTGTACACAACGGTGACCTGATCCCATTCGCCGACGCGGGTCTCGTTCACGCTTCCGCCCTGGTTGCCCGGGTCGTTCCAGAAGCGCGGGACGATGCCGATGTCCTCGTTGCCGTCCGTGTTGATGCCGGACTGGAGCGAGTTCACGAGGCCGATGTAGCCCTGATTGCCGATGTCGAGGGAGTAGATCGGGGCCATGCCGGTGAGGGTGTCGGACTGGGCGGCGTTGACCCACATGGTGATGGTCATGCCCTTCGTCCAGTCGGTGTCCTTGAAGAGGTCGGTCTTCACAAGGCCGTAGGAAGCGCCCTGGGTGCCGACGCCCGTGCCGCTGACTTTCAGCGCGTTTCCGGCGTGACCGGGCACGAGTTCCGCGTTGACGAGTTCAAGCGCGGAAGCGTCTTCGAAATCGAGGGTGTAGACCGGGGTGTGTTCTTCGGCGGTGTAGAGTTCTTCCACCGTCGGAGCCTTGACGATCACGGTCTGGGCCTTCTTGGTGTCCGCGTAGATGTCGAACACGTCGTCCTCGGAGAGAGCGGTGTTCCACACGTTCACGTCGTCGATCAGGCCCTGATAGTCGCCGTAGTTCCACCAGTCGCAGTTCCACGCGCCGAGACGGAGCCCGGTGGCGAATTCGACCTCAAAGAGGAACATGTCCATGGATCCGCCGCCGAGGGGGGAATCCGCGTAGAATTCGCCGTCGACGTAGATCTTGATCCCGTCGGGAGAATACACGACGGTCAGAAGCTGCCAGATGCCTTCGTCGGTCTTGTTGACGCCGCCCGCGATGTTCACGGGGTCGTTCCAGCAGCGGGGGGAGATGCCGGTGTCGGGTTCGTTGCCGTCGGTGTTCATCGTGGTCTCGAGGGAGCAGACCGTGGCGATGTAGCCGATGCGGGCGATGTCGATGGAGTAGATCGGGGCGGTGCCGGAAAGGGTCTGGCTCCCGACGTCGGTCTGAATCCACATGGAGACGGTGAGACCGTTCTCCCAGTTGGTGTTCTCGAAGATATCGGTGGTGAAGAGACCGTAGGAAGTCCTTGCGGTGCCGTTGCCCTGTCCGTTGATCTTGAGAACCTTGCCGCGGGTGACGTCGTCGACGATCTCAGCGTTCACGAGTTCGACGTCTCCCGCTCCGTTTTCGAAGTCGATGGAAATGACCGGATCATCCGCGAACGCCGTCACGGTGAGAAGCAGGGCCATTGCCAAAGCGAAAACCACAGCGAGTTTCTTCATTGCTTTGCCTCCGTAGATTATATTGAGTCTGCGCTCGTATCATTTTACCCCATTCCGGCCCGTTTGTCAAGGGGAGGCGGGGAAAAGGAGCGCAATTCGTAAAAAGATCGGGGGAAGATGCAAATATTTCGGACAGCTTTTCAGTTGCCGGATTCGTATTCGTCGAAGGCCTTGTAGATCTTTTCCATGTACTTGTCGAAGACCTTGTGGTTTTTCTGATAATAGGAAGAGATATCCATCGACTTCGCTTCGAGGAGGTACTGGATCCAGAACACCGGGCCCCATCCGCCGTAGACGTAGCCGAAGTCGAACACGCGGGATTCCATGATCATGTCGATCATCGCGATGGATTCGTAGTCCCTCGCACCCTTGTATTTCAGGGCCGTGTCGTAGTAGGCGGGGACGGTCTTCTTCCAGCTCTCCGCGCAGAGGACCTCCGTGACGATGCCGACAAATTCGGGATCCGTGATGCTCTTCACCACCGCGAGCCCTTCGTGACCGCCGTCCACCGAGGTGTAATACTTCTCCTGGGCCGTGTCCCACTTCGGATAGGGGATGATGCCGTAGTCGAATTCCACGTCCCGGAGGGTGGAGGTCGCCTGCCCGAAAATGCCGTCCGCGAACAGGGCGAGTCCGGGTTCAAAGGCGACGAGCGGATTGTGGCTGACCTCGAAATAGACCTGATCCGTCTCGTAGTACATCTGATAGAGCTTCTCCATGACGGAGACCATCTTCTCGTCGAAGTAGGAGATCTCGTAGGTGCCGTCGGGCTGCTGGGTGGCGATCTTCTTCCCGAGGGCCCAGAGGTAGGCGTTCGCCGCGGACTTGGTGGAGGTGGAGAGGGCGTAGAGATCGTCCTTGTCCCTCTGGCCGTCGCCGTTGAGGTCGGTGTAGACGCCCTCGGAGAGCTCCATTTCCCGGTCGATGGTCCAGTCCCCGGCATAGACGAGATCGTACATGTCCGGCAGGC
The DNA here is from genome assembly GCA_902782445.1 of uncultured Ruminococcus sp. GTDB lineage: Bacteria > Bacillota > Clostridia > Oscillospirales > CAG-272 > UMGS1696. The sequence goes on along the minus strand of CACZNC010000140.1, from coordinate 1,394 downwards.
TGTGGTCCGCCGCGATGGATTTGTTGTAGAACATGCAGTAGGTCTCCGCCACCGCCGAGAGCGCGAAATCGCCGATCCCGATGAAGGTCATGCCCTTGTAGGTCAAATCGTCCGTCGTGCTGGAGGACCACCAGGGGCGGGTGAAGTCGATGTAGGGCAGCTCGCGCATGTCGTACATGATCTTGTCGACGGCCGCCATGCCGAGGTAGATGATGTGGCCCGCGATGAGCTGGTAGGCGTCGTCTCCGGCCAGGACGGAATTCTTGACGTTCCCGGTGATGGAACCCTCGTCGAAGACGTTGGCGTCCAGGGTGAAGTTGAACCGTTCGGTCACGGTCTGGTTGCGGAGCCATACCGCGTCGTTGACCACCTCGCCGTTCTGTTCGGAGGAAAGATAGTATTCTTCATATCCGTTGTCCCCGGCGACGCAGAAGGTCTTGCCGCCGAAGTCCTTCTCGGGCAGATTGTCGGAGACGTCTTCCCGGGCTTCGAGAGAGTCCTTGTCGGGTTCGGGGACCTCCTCGGGGGCTGTCTGGTCTGCCGAGGGGGCGATCGGATCGGGTCCCGCCGTTTCCTGCTCCGGGGTCTCGGAACAGGAGGCGAAGCATCCGGCGAGCATACAGAGGGAGAGGAGCAGGGCGAGCGTGCGTTTCATGGAAATGTCCTCCTTTCAGCCGCCCCTGACGGATCAGGGCATGGCGGCGTAAGCGTCGTTGATTTTCTGTAAGATCTTGTTCGCCATCTTTTCGTTCTTCGCGTACATCGAGGCGAAATCGGTGTCGTTCTGCTGCATCATCGTGATGACGCGCTCGTTGTATCCGCCGAGCTGGTAGTACATGCCGACGTCGAAGAACCGGGTCTCGAAAATGAGGTCGAGCATCTTCGCGCTTTCCTCGTCGCGGAAGTACTTGCCTTTCAGGTTGACTTCGTAATAGGCCGGGGTGATCTCCTTTTTGCCGTAGTAGGCGAGGGCCTCGATCACGGCTCCGGTCTCGTCCGGGTTTTCCGCCACGATGGGAAGGCAGACGTAGGAGGTGCCGTAGGCGTGCATGGTGTTGCAGAAGTCCTTCTGTTCCGCCGTCCACTTCGGATAGGGCAGGATGCCGAAGTCCGCCTCCAGATCCCGGAACCACGACACGGCTTTGAGATAGCGGGTGTAGAAGAGGCAGCGGTTCCCGATGAAGGTCGCGTGGGAGATGTCGTCCGTCCCCGCTTCGAGGAAGTAGGAGAAGGACTTTGTCCGGTCGGTGAGCCAGGTCGTCAGCACGTCCACGTTCTGCTCCGTGTTGAGGGTCAGTTCGATGGTGCCGTCGGGGAGGATCGTGGCGCAGCGTCCGCCCGATGCGTGGAGCATCCCGATGACGGAGTCCTGCCAGATCAGGATCCCGTAGGCG
>CACZNC010000139.1 GCA_902782445.1 uncultured Ruminococcus sp. | reverse complement strand
GGTTTCCCATTCCTCACCGTCGTTGGAGCCTTCGATGGACGCGCCGGCAAACCGGTCAAGCCAGCCGGAGCGGGACAGGATCGCGACTTTTTCGAGGATGTAGGGCTCGTCGAATTCCATACCGCAGAAGCCGTCGCCGACGCCCAGCGGGTCGAAGAAGGTGGCAGGCTTGCCGTCGAACGCGGAAGCCGCGCCGGAAGCAGCCGTGCCGTCCCAGCCGGTTTCGTTGCCGATGACTTTGCCCATCATGAAGTTCCCGGATTCGCCGGATGCGGGATAGCCTGCGGGAGCTTCGGGAGCAGGAGCCGCGCCGCCCGTCATGGTGAACGGGAAATCAAATCCCGTATCCACAAGTCCGCCGTCCGCGTCGATGGCAAAGATCTTGATGAGGTGGTCGCCCGCGCCGAGTCCGGAGACGTCGATCTGGATATCGAAGCCCTCCGCTTCCTCATGAATGGCTGCCTTGACGTCGGGTCTGTCCTGAATGAAGTCTTCGGACTTCTCGGCCGTACCGCCGTCGATGGTGTAGGCATACCCGGTGATCGGGGTGCTCAGATGGGACCATCCGCGGACTTCAAGCTGTACGATATCGCCCTCGACGGGATTTTCGGCAAGCCAGTCGTTCGCACGCCCGTCGACCATCATTTCGCCGTCCACGAAAATGGTATCAAAGGATTTCGCGAGAAGTTCCGCGCCGGAAGCGGCCGCACCGGAGGAAGATCCTTCCGCAACGAGGGCGACTTCGTTCAGCGTGGAGGGATCCGACCAGTAGGCTCTGCCGCTGTAATCCTGCCAGGAGGTGAAGGTGTCGCGGTTGTTGTCGGCGTCCGAGTCGTCGTCCACGGAGATATTGTAGCCGATCTTGTGCCCGGCGGAGTATTCGAAATCCGCCGTCAGGACCGGGACCGCGGCCTCGACGATATAGCCGTCAGACGTGCGCACCGCGGCCATTTCGACCTGATTGTACACGTCCTTGTTGCCGGTGTAGTAGTTGGTGCCGCCGTCCGCGTTGCAGAAGATGTGCCAGTCGCCGGGAGCCTGATTGAAATCGCTGCTGCCGGAGAAGGTTTCGGACACCCAGAAGTTGATGCCGTTGGTGGTGGACTTTGCGTCGGAATCCATCGTCGCGTCGGTGATCACGGCCAGCAGATAGAGGGTGTCTTCCCTCCACAGGACCTTGGTATAGCCGGTGGCAAATCCCATATCGACGAGATCCTCCACCGTCCATTCCTGATTCTCGTACATAATCGCTTCCATCGCTTCGGTGGTGTTCCAGATATCGTCGATGTCGCCGTCGATCACGGGGATCTTCGCGGCGTAAGCGGCGGTCGCGTCGGCGTCCACGGGAGCGGAGGGAGCAGCGGCATCCCCCGCCTTTCCGAGGGTGACATAGCCCCAGATCCCGGCGTCGTTCGCAGCATTATCAGATTCGTCGGACCAGCCGAGGCAGTAGTCGCGCGTGGCGGCTTCCACACTGTCGTTGTACTGGAAGTCGACCATGAACTCCGTGCCTTCCTTCAGGGACATGTCGATCGGCACGTACTTGAATTCGATCACACAGGTCGTGGCCGTCGGGAAGGTATAGGCGAACTGATAGGAGGAGGGTCCGGTCCCCTTCCGGGCGGGATTGATCATCTCGAACCCGTCTTCCGGGACCAGGGCGATCTGGGACTGCTGAGGGGTCCAGACCGGGTCCGCGTCGCCGACTTCGTCCACATACAGGTAGATGCAGTCGTTTTTCCAGTCGCCGACGGTGGAATTGAACGCGAATTCGTTGTCGGTGATTTCGAAGAGGAAGTAAAGGGCAGTGTTGTCGTACAGCATGGACGCGTATACGGAGAGGTCGTCGGGAAGCGTATACGTGTCGGTTTTGAGGTCGCCCGCCTTGACGTATTTGAGGGGCTGGCGGTCTGCGGAAGCCCATACGTCGTCGACGGTGCCGTCAACAGTCGGCGTGCCGTAGGCGGCCGTCATTTCCTCGCCCAGCGCGGAGACACCGACCGCAAGCACCGCTGCTGTCAAAAGGAACAGGAGTGCGCAGAGAAGCGTTTTTCTCATGGAATGATCCCTTCTTTCCGAAATAGAATTGGGCAATGATATTATAATGCAACTTTGTGAATTTGTCAAGGCAGTCCGCGTATCGGGATGCGAAGTTCCGGACGGCAGAATCGGTCTTCTCCATGTATCGCGCTTATTTGATTGGTTCACGGATTGATTTTTACTGACACAGCACTTGTCAAAATGCAGCTGATTTCCGTGTTTTCCCGATGGGGGGATCTGTGTTATTTTTCTTTCCTCTTGAGCGTCAGGAACAGGACGCTGTGGCCCCGGACGACGGATCCCTTGTTTTCTTCGAGGGTGAAATCGTTGTTCTCAAAGCTGTATTCCCCGGTCCGGATCTGTACGGCGGAGACGGTTTCATATCCCGGGACAAGGACTTCCAGCGGTTCGGAGGACCGGTTTACGGCGGAGAAAAAGAGCGTCTCGTCATGATCGGTACAGAGAAGGTCGAGAACGCCGGAGTCCTCTCCGCTCTCGATCAGCGCGCCTCCTCTGTGCCGACCCATCAAGCGGAACAGTTCGCCCGTGCTCTCAATCCTGCAGGAGGTCCCGCGGACGGAGATCATCCCCTCGTTGACCGGCATGAAGAACGCGGCCCGGGCAATGCGGTATTTCTCCCGGCTCTTTGCGAAGAAGTGGAACTGGAGGGCGTTCGAGAAGAACAGGGCGTTCGAGGAATCGTACCCCCAGGAATAGTTCCACTCGTCCGCACAGACTTCGGTCTTCCCGAAATCCGGTCCGAGCAGTTCGTTCTTGTAGAAGTTCAAGCCGATGTCTTCCCCGTCCGCGAAATTGTGCTCGAGGATCTCCGGGGTCGCCATGCCGTTTTTCCCCTGGGATGGATCCGGGAGAATGCCGATGTAGTTGTGGTAGGAAACGTACTCATAGGGACAGTCGAGACGCTTCATAAAATCAAAATTCCACCCACGGCAGGACGCGCCCCATGTGAGGCCGATCACGGCGGAGATGCCGCTGTCCGCCTGTTTCATCGCCCGGATCAGTTCCCCGGTTCGCTCAGCCGCTGCCGCTCCGTCGTGAAGATAGAGGTCTCCGCCGAAGAAATAGGCTTCGTTTCCGATGTACCAGAGCTTTATATCGAAGGGATCAAACCCGAGGGACTGCCGGATCGCGCCGTATTCGGTATCCGCTCCTCCGTTGCAGTATTCGACGAGCGCACGGGCGTCCTCCCCGTCGGAGAGCAGGAGACTGACGGTGTACTCCGGTTCCGCCCCGACCTCACGGCAGAGGGTGATAAATTCGTTCAGGCCGATATCCATCGTGTCCTGATCGAAGGTATCGCGGAAGAGGAACCATTTGGACGATCCGTCGGAGGGTTTGCGGAATTCAGGCGCTTTGAGGCTCTCCCGCCAGAGAAAGTGGTCGGCGGCGCATCCTCCGGGGAAGCGTATGGACGTCGGAGCGATCTTTTTTAAGGCGTCGATCACATCCCGGCGCATCCCTGCAAGGGCATCCGTCGGTATCAGCGATACCGCGAAAACCGCGACTTCTCCCCGCGCCCGGACGGTGAAGGTCCCGCGGGAGATCTCGAGGGTCCGGGACTCTCCGAACACCGCTGACACTTCCGTCCAGGGCTCACCGTCAAACGGAAGATCTTGCCAGTCGATTTGCTCACCGACGGCCTTTCCGTCCGGGGCCGCTCCTTCGATCCCGAAGCTGACCGACGCGCCTTCCGCGAGAGCCCTGACCCAGAGCCGCGCCCGGTAGGTTTTATCCGCTGAGAGGGCAATGACGTCCGAGGTCTGACTCATGCGGCCTCCGTCTTCGAGGATCACGTAGGGGCTCCCGCAGAGTTCGGAGGGCTCCTTCACCCTCCTGAAATCCGCGCATTCCCAGCCGGACGGCACTTCCTCCCCGGCGAAGAATTTTCGGTTGTTCAGCATTTCGGCGGACAGGCCCGCGAAAAATCCCCGCCGCGTGATCTCCGCGTTGATGCCGAACAGTCCGTCCGCGAAAAGAGGTCCGCGCTTCGACGGATCGACGGCAACCTTGCATGTCCTGATCTCTGTTTCCTGTTTCATTTCACAATACCCCGGGCAGATTGACGTGGATGGAATGAATTCCCCCCTGTAAAGCCATTATACCATATCCCCATAAGTTCCGCAAGAGCGGTTTCGGCATTCGAAGGGGCAGAAAAACCGCCGACCCGTCGAAAAGGAGGAAAACAGTTCGACGAGCCGGCGGATGTTCAGTTTTCAGTCAACTCCCGTAAGAGGAGAGCGGGAGGAATTCAGTGCTTTTTCTTCGCGACCGCGAAACCGCCGAGAGACACGACAGCCGCGATGGCAGCGATCACGCCGAAGTCGAAGGTGTTCGGAGCTTCTTCCTTGGCGTCGAGAGCTTCGTCCGCAGCGGGAGCAGCAGTCTTGGAACCGGTGAGGACCAGTTCGGAGATCTGGAAGCAGCCGGAGGACGCGCCGTCAGCGTCGAACTTCACAAACTTGATGGCATCGGAGGACGCATCGCCCGCGAAGTAACGGAAGTTGGATTCCTCGAAGAAGGACTCGTCGCCGGAAGCGATCACAGTCCAGTTTTCACCGTCGGGAGAACCGGAAACGGTCCACGCGGAAGGCAGACGGCCGTT
>CACZNC010000138.1 GCA_902782445.1 uncultured Ruminococcus sp. | reverse complement strand
GTCATGTTTGGATAAATGGTATTCCCACCCCGTCGTTCGCATTCTACGGAGAGCGATCAAAACCCATGAAGACAGCTTTATAGAAGGAATATAGTATGAAAAGATCCATCAAAGCCGGAGCGGACGTTCTGCTCTCCGATCCCTCCCTGCTCGGGGAGCTCGGCCGGTACTCCTCCGTCGGGCTCGTCACCAATCCCACCGGGATCACGAAGGACGCGCGTCCGGTGTTCACGGAACTGATCGACCGGGGCTGCCCTCTCGCCGCCCTCTTCTCGCCCGAGCACGGGGTCCGCGGAGACGCCCAGGCCGGGGAAGCGGTGGAGGAATACCGGGATCCCGCGACGGGGGTGCCCGTATGGTCCGCCTACGGTCCGGCGAAAGCCCGCGCCCTCGAAGCCGCCGCCTCCCTCGACTGCCTGATCTTCGACATTCAGGACATCGGCTCCCGCTACTACACCTACCAGTACACGATGCTCGACTTCATGAAGGCCGCCGCGGACAGAGGGATCCCCTTCTGGGTGCTGGACCGCCCGCCGGTGATCGGATGCCGGGCAGAGGGGAACATCCTGGACCGGGCGTTTTCCTCCGGGGTGGGTCGGGTCCCCCTCGCCGCCCGCACCGGCATGACGATCGGGGAGCTGGCCGGGTATCTGAACGTCACTGAGGACATCGGATGCGCGCTCCGGGTGATCCCCTGCGAGGGCGTCCGCCGGGGGATGTTCTTCGACGAGGGGGATCTGCCCTTTGTCTGCCCCTCCCCAAATCTCACCTCCCCGGACTGCGCGCTGCTCTACGTCGGGACCTGCCTCTTCGAGGGGACCAACCTCTCGGAAGGACGCGGCACCACCAAGCCCTTCGAGCTCTTCGGCGCGCCCTGGCTCGATTCCGCCGCTCTTCTCCGGGAACTCGGCGCCATGACCTCCCGGGGGATGCTTCCGGGATGCCTCTTCCGGGAGACGGCCTTCGTCCCGACCTTCTCGAAATACGCGGGGGAGCTCTGCCGGGGCATTCAGATCCACCTGACCGACCGGGATCTGTACCGCCCCTTCGAGACGGGGATCCGCCTGGTCGATCTCATCCGCCGTCTGCACCCGGAGGAATACAAGGCCCGCTCCTTCCTCGCCAATCTCTACGGCTCCGACGCGATATTGAAGGACGATTTCTCCCCCGACGCGGCCCTCGCCGAAGCGGAACCCGCCCTCGCCGCATACCGGGAGAGGACCGCGGCTTTCGCGCTGTACGGGGAATGAGAACGGGGATTCTCAAAAACTGTCGGACAGAGCGGTTTTTCCGATCCGAAGCGTCTTTCCTGAATCGGGGGATTTCTATGTTTACGATCGCGCTTTCCAATGTCCTCGTCACGCTCTTCTACCTGTTCCCGGGCTTCGTGATCCGCAAGCTGGGATGGGCGAAGGAGGAGCATCTTCCCACCCTCTCCGCCATCCTCGTGTACATCGGGACGCCCTTTCTGCAGGTCGCGTCCTTCATGTCGATGGACTTTTCCTGGGAGGGCGTGAAGAACATGGGGATCTTCTTCCTCGTCACCTTCGCGGCCCAGTGCCTCTTCATGCTCGCCCTGCGCCTGATCCTCGGGAAAAAGCGGTTCGGCGAGGGGAAATACCGCCTCCTCACCATCGGGGCGGTGATGGGCAACGTGGGATTTTTCGGCATCCCGATCGTCTCGGCCCTTCTGCCGGACAACCCGGAGGTGGCCTGCTACGCCGCGATGTACTCCCTCTCCATGAACGTCCTCGCCTTTACGGTGGGCGTGTTCTGCCTGACGGGGGAGAAGAAATACATGTCGCTGAAGGCGGCGGTTTTCAATCCCACGGTGTTCGGATTCGTCGTCTCGGTCCCCTTCTACGTCTTCGGTCTCAGAAACGTCCTGCCCGAAGTGCTCGTCTCCGCCATCGTGACGGTGAAGAACATGACCACGCCGCTGTGCATGTTCATCCTCGGTATCCGGCTGGCCTCCGCCCGGTTCTTCGAGATCTGGAACAAGCCCACCGTCTACGGGACCGTGGTTCTCAAGCTCCTGCTCTTCCCCCTCTTCGCCTACGCTCTGGTTTCCCTGCCCTTCTTCGGCCTGCCGGATTCCCTGCGCTGGTCGGTGCTGATCCTCTCGGGAACGCCCTGCGCCTCGATCCTGCTGAGTCTGTCGGAACTGCGCCGCACCGAGCCCGACCTCGCCGCCGACAGCATCCTCGTCTCCACCCTGCTCTGCTTCCTCACCCTGCCGCTGCTGACCTTCGTGATGTAGGAGCAGAGCGTCGCCGCCGCTTCTCATACATAATCCCTTCAAAAGGGATTAAAGGAATGAAACGCTCCGCGTTTCGGATTTATATGTCCCTGCGCGGGACAGGCGCTGGGGAGGGAACATCTCAGGCCGAAGTCCCCTCCCCAGAGGGTCCCTTGGCCGTATGGCATAAACTTACAGCTCGTCCCGGAATCGAAATTCGACTGCGCATCCCATGTCCTCGCGCGGTCTTTGATTGTGTAGTTGAGCCCATGCACGGGACAAGTCCCGTGGGCTTCGCCAGCATTTCAGGCGCGCATTGGGCACAGGGACCACAGTGGGCTTGTGCAGACAAAACTTGATAGAACTGTCTTTTTGCTGAATCAAACCGCCTGGAAGTGATTTAGTATCAAACCATGTGGCGGCTTTTTCCGTCTTGACTTCTCCCCCGGCATGGGCTATAATAAATCAGAAGAATTTCCGGGGCCGAAACGGGGAGCCCGGACGGGAGGGATAAGATGGCATTCGACAGAGAGCGTTTTCTCGATCCGAAGAACGAAGACAGGCCGTACATGCTCCGGCACGACGCGGCGGAGGGGGATCCGGGGCCGAAGCTCGACGGGCTTTTGAAAGCCGGATTCGGCGGCCTCGTCACGAACGTCCCCTGGCACACGGGGAAGGCGGATCCCTCGGTCTACCTCGCCCCGGACGCGGATTTTCAGTCGCTGGACCGGGCGGCGGAGGCGGCGGAAGAGCGGGGCATGGGCGTCTGGCTCTACGACGAGAAGGGCTATCCCAGCGGATCCGCCGACGGATGGACCATGCTCGGCCACCCGGAATACGAGGCCCGGGGGATCGCGGAGATCCGGCAGGAACGCGGGAACTTTTCGAAACCCGACACCTTCGAAAAGATCGTCTTCGCCTGTCTGAACGACGGGACTCCGGTACCCTTCGACGCCAACGGAGCCGAGGGAGCCGAGAAGATCTACCTCGTCCGGCCGGTCTTCGAGGGATCCCACGCCCAGAAATGCGGATGGGGCCCCCGGCATTACCCGAATCTCATGGACCGGGAGGCCGTCGCCGCCTTCATCCGGTGCACCTACGACCGATATTATGAGAAGACCGGGACCTTCCCCCGCTTCGAGGCCGTCTTCACCGACGAGCCGAGCCTCATGTCCGGCTACGTGAACTGCGGGGTCCCCATGCCCTATGTCTTCGTGCCCTGGGCGGAGGATCTTCCCCGGGTGTTCCGGGAGATGCACGGCCGGGAGCTCACGGAGGATCTGCCCGTTCTCTTCTCCCGGGAGGAGCGGTTCGAGGAGGGAAAGCTCCGGTTCTGGCAGACCGTCGGGAAAATGACCGAAGACGCCTTTTTCGCCCAGATCGAGGGCTGGTGCGCGGAACACGGGATCGCCTTTTCCGGCCACTGTCTGCTGGAGGAGAGCCTGTCCATGCACATCCCGCTCTACGGGGATCTCCTGCGCCAGCTGAAAACCTTCGACTGGCCGGGGGTCGACATGCTGACGGGCAGCGCGGAATCCTACTGGAACTCCCCGGCGGACTTCGCGATGGCGGCCCGGTACGTGGGGGGAGCGGCCCGCATGACCGGCAAGACCGGCCGGGTGATGGTGGAGATCTGCCCCATCGCCGGCAAGACCCACGAGGGGGACTTCACCTTCGAGGAACAGCGGGGGACGATGGCCCTCCTCTTCCGCGCGGGGATCAACCACATCAATTCCTATCTGTCCCCCGAACGGCTGGGAGAGGACTTCCCCGTCTACGCCGCCATGTTCGGACGGGCCGCGTATCTGCTCCGGGGCGCGCGGTTCACGGGGGAGATCGGGGTGTACTGCCCCACCGAGACGGTCCAGGGGTTCTATTACCCGGATTTCGTGGGCGTCAACTGCAATCCCGCGCTTCCGGATGCCGTCCGGCTGGCGGAGAAGACCCTCGCGGACCTCAACCGTTCCCTCGGCGCGGCGGGGCTCGATTATACGCTCGTCGACGGCCCCTGGGTGAAGGAGGCGGCCCTCGAAAACGGCAGGCTCGCCGCGAACGGCCTCACGGTCTCCGCCCTCGTCATGCCCGCCGTCCGGTCGCTGGACGAAGAGACGCGGAAAAAACTGGAAGCTTTCGAAAAATCCGGCGGGACCCTGATCTGGACCGGGGCAAAACCGGAGGGATCCGCCGTCCCGCTGACCGAAGACCCCGCCGCCGTCCTCAGAGAGATCACCGAAACCGGCATCCGCATCCAGTCCTCCGAGCCCGGCGCGATCCTCGTCTCCCCCTACGAAAAAGAGGGCCGTCCCCTCTGGTACCTCGTCAACAACAGCCCGAAGGAAACAAAGATCCGCATAACCCTCGCCTCCGGCAATCCCCCCGAGATCCGGGACCTCCTCACCGGCGCGGTCACAGAGACGCAGGACTATAAGATCCCGCCCTACTCCGCCGTCATCGTCGCCGAATAACACTCAAAAAAGGCACCTCATACTAATCTCAAACTAAAAGGGAAAACGCGGCTTCTTGAAAGAAGCCTGGCAAGAACTTCTGAAATGGGAAAAGGACAGGCTAGACCAATAACGT
>CACZNC010000137.1 GCA_902782445.1 uncultured Ruminococcus sp. | reverse complement strand
CACTTAATTGGTATAACCTTGTCCTCCCCCCAATTGAAGTTCTTGCCAGGCTTCTTTCAAGAAGCCGCGTTTCCTTTTTAGCTTGAGATTAGTATGAAAGAAACAAAAGACTGCCGCGAAAGCTCATCTCCCGCGGCAGTTTTCGGTTTTCAGAACGGTCCAGGGCTCAGAATGTGACTTTCACGCCCTCCTCCGAAGAGCGGAACGCGGCGTCGATCACTTCGAGACAGCGGAGCACCTGACATGGCTTCACGATCAGTTCTTCCGTCCCCGCCAGCACTCCGGCGAGATTCTGGTAGAGCGAATGCCATCCGCCGCCCGGAGTTTTGTTATAGGAGAATTCCTCGAATCCGGCGATCCGGTGACGGCTCTGGAGACGTTCGACGACCTTGAAGTCTTCGAAGGCCTTGACGGGATCCCTGCTCAGGGAGTCCTCCGTGATCCGGCGCACATTGAGAGCGGGAGAGCCGATCTCGTCCGCCCGGAACGCGCCCCGGTCTCCGGTCACCACCCAGCGGGGCAGGGGGATCGGCGAATAGGTCGCCACTTCCATCTGCGCGACAAGACCGCTTTCGAAGGTCAGAATCACCTTCGCATAGTCGTCCACCTCCTCGGACCAGTAGGAAAGGACGTTTGCCGACACCGTCTTCACCGGTTCGCCCGCCATCCAGAGAAGCTGGTCCAGCATGTGAACGCCCCAGTCGAGGAGCATCCCGCCGCCGTGATCCTTCATGCCCCGCCAGCCGTACATGTCCCCGTTTCCGTTCGCGGAGTGGATCCGGGATTCGATCACCCGGGGCTTTCCGATCACGCCGTCCGCGAGAGCCTGCTTTACCATCAGAAAATCGGGATCCCAGCGGCGGTTCTGATGGACGGTGAAGAGCTTTCCGGTCTTCTCGGACACCTCGATCATCTTTCTGACCTCTCCTGCGTTCCGGGCCGCGGGTTTTTCCACCATCACGTTGAATCCGGCTTCCAGCGCGCGGCAGACCATTTCGCAGTGGTAATTGTTCGCTGTCCCGACGACGACGAGATCGTATCCGCCCGCCTCGAAGAAGTCCTCCGGGGTGGAGTAGACGGCGAGTCCCGCTTTTTCCGCCGCTTCCCGTCTTTCGGGGTCGATATCGAAGGCCGCGACCGCCTCGAAGGGGACGTCGTCCCGCCGGATCGCGCCGAGGTGATACCCGCTGATCATGCCGCCGAAGCCGATGAATCCTACTTTGTACGCCATAGATAACTCCTCTCTTATTGTTGAGAATTGCGGATGGTTGGTTGCGCCCGCGTCACGGTTCCACGCCGAAAATGCGGATGTATTCCCTACGGTCGAAAGGCGCGCGCCGTCCGACGCAGTCGTATTTCCGGCACAGGGAACAGTTCTGGTAGCCGTGTCCGGGGAAATGGATGTGGGACGTCGTGTTCCACGGCCTCATGTAACCGTTGTCCCTCAGCGTCACGCCGATTTCCTCCGTCCCGCCGATCATGTCGAAGAGGGCGAAATTGTTGGCGATGGGCCAGTCGGGAAGGGAACCGGGATTGAGCATCGAAGAGCCGTCGTATCCGAATTTCTCCTTCACCGTTCTCACGACCCAACCCGTCGCGTAGCCGAGGAGGGCGCCGTTGAGCGTGTCGAGAAAGGGATCTCCGTCCAGGTCTTCGCATTTTTCGAGACCGGATCCGGCGGTGATGACGGAGAGGAAGACCCGGGGCGAATCCTTCAGCTTGTCGGCGAGGACCCGGCTCCGGAAGGTCACGCCGTCGACGGTGGCGGAATCTCCGTCCGTCCGGTCCACCGTCACCCAGCGGATCACCGCCATCGGTTTTCCGTATTCCAGCACGAGGGGGAGGGCTTCCTCCACCACCGCGAAGGCCGGGGAATCGGGCTTGACGCGGCAGAACCGGGCGAGTTCCTCCGCCGTGAATCCGACGGGGATCTCGAACACCATGCGGTCAGTTTTCCGGGATTCCATCCGATTATCCTCCTCCCTGTTCACTCCGCCGGGAAGACGAGCTTCTTCTCCACAAGGATCCCGTCCTTCACTCCCGCGGCGAAAAGGTCCCCGTCCGACGGTCTGCCGACGATCGTGCCGTAGTGGGTCGGGATCGCGGCTTTGGGGGCGATTTTGTTCACCAGTTCCGCCGCCTCCTCCGCCGTCATGGTGTATTTCCCGCCCACCGGGATTACGGCGATATCACAGTTTACGGCCGCGGCGTCCTTCGTGGCGTCGGTGTCCCCGGCGACGTAGACCAGCGCGCCTTCCTCCGTCCCGACGACGTAGCCGACCCAGTCGTTCTTCTTCGGATGGAAGATCTTCGGCAGATTGTTGTACGCCCGGACGGTTGCAAAGCGCACGCCCGCCGCCTCGTAGTCCTTCCCGGGGACGACGGACAGCGCGCCCGCCTGCTTCATCTGTTCCGGGCAGACGAGGACGGTGCCGGGCTTTTGGATCTTCTCGATATCCGCCGGGGAGAAGTGGTCCCCGTGGGAATGGGTGACGAGAATGAGGTCCGCGTCATGGGGCTCTCCCGGAATGCCGAGGGGATCGACGTAGACGGTTTTCGCGCCGGATCCCGCCGAAGTCGTCAGCCGGACGCTGCTCTGGGTGTTGACCGTGATTCTTTCGAGAACTTCGCGGATGTTTTCCATAGATTCTGCTCCTTTTCGGGCTCTTTCCTCCATTATAGCGTGTCCGGCCCCGCATTGCAAGTCCCCGGACGAAAAAAAGAAGGGTTCAGGTTCTGCCTTCTCCCTGTACGGATTTTTCCGGAGCGGGTTGACAAGCCTCCTTCCTTTGCGGTATAATGACGGACGGCGGGGGACGGGCTTCCGCCTGAATGGACCCTGCATGAGCGGGAGTTTTATACAGTCACGAGGAGGGCGTTATGATCCATATCTATTGCGGCGACGGAAAAGGAAAGACCACGGCGGCGGTCGGGCTGGCTGTCCGTGCGGCTGGGGCGGGGAAGAAGGTCCTTTTCGCGCAGTTTTTCAAGGACGGGACCTCGTCGGAGATCTCAGTCCTCGAGTCCCTCCCCGGCGTCGAGACCGTCCATCCGGGCCTGCACTACGGTTTTTACAGGACCCTCAGCGACATGAAGAAGGCGGAGCTCGGGGAGAATTACCGGGCGATGTTCCGGGATATTGCGGCTCGGGCGGAGGAATTCGACCTCATCGTCCTTGACGAAGCGGTGTCCGCTTACCGATACGGCGCGCTGGACCGGGACGCGGTGACGGCGTTCCTCCGCGAACAGGGGGACAGGAAGGAAATCGTCCTCACCGGCCGGAATCCCGCTCCCGAGCTGACGGAACTTGCGGACTACTGCACCGAAATGCGGAAGGAGAAGCATCCCTTCGACCGGGGGATCGCGGCGCGGAAAGGTGTGGAATACTGAGAAACCGGGAAAATCCGCCGGACGGAACACAGCTTATACTATTCTCGTTCTAAAAAGCTAACTATATGGGTTTTGCGCACTTAATTGGTATAACCTTGTCCTCCCCCCAATTGAAGTTCTTGCCAGGCTTCTTTCAAGAAGCCGCGTTTCCTTTTTAGCTTGAGATTAGTATTACCTACGATCAACAGAAAAAAGACGGACGTTTTCCGCTGGATCTGCGGGACGTCCGTTTTTCTGTCAGAATCTATGGTAGGTCATGCTGTCGAGGTCGATCTCGTACCCGCCGCCGGGGGAGGGCTGCCATTCGTAGCGGTTTTTGCCCTCTTCGGGGAAGAGGTTATCCATGATCGCCGCGATGACGCCGCCGTGGGTGACGAGGAGCGTGCTTCTTCCTTCCTTGCGGAGGCACCTCAAGCCTTCGAGGACCCGGTCCGTCATGATCTTCCCGCTCTCCCCGCCCGGCGCGATATTCGATTCGTTGTCGCCGGAGATCCACGCGATATAGGCGGGATCCTCCTTCATCTCCTCGTAGGAGCGCATTTCGAAGGCGCCGAAGTCCATTTCCCGGAAGGCGGGATCGGTCCCGTGCTCCGTTTCGCCGAAAAGGAGGGAGAGGGTCTCTTCGCACCGCTTCATGCCGCTTGTGAGGATCCTCATGCCCGCGGGATCCGGGAGGGCGGCTGTTTTCTTCGCTTCCAGCAGTCCGGCCCTCCCCGCATCCGAGAGAGGAAGGTCCGTCGAGCCGCAGTAGAGGTGTTTTTCGTTGGCCTCGGTCTTGCCGTGGCGGATCAGGATCAGTTTCATTTCAGTCTTGTCTCCAATCCGCAGAACATCCGGGTCACGGTCTCCGCCTCGGACGCGAGACAGGCGCAGAGCCGTCCGGCGGCTTCCCTCCAGGCGCGCATCTCCGCTCCCATCGGGACGACCCCGCAGAAGAGATCCCGGCAGATCAGCACGCTGTCTTTCCACTTCTCCCGGTTCCGGCGGAAGAGTTCGGAGGGATCCTCCCCGTTCCGCACGCACCACAGGACGAATTCCTCGATCCGGTCGATGCAGGGCGCGTCGAAGCGGATCTCCCCGTCTTCCGTGCAGGTCATGATCTCCTCTTCTTTGATGCCGAAGCGGCTTTTCGCACAGTCCCGCTTTCCCTGATACGCGCCGCCGATGATGAAGTGCATATTTGCCTCCTGTTGATTTTCAGATCAGGGCGAAGACCGCGATACCGCAGAGCTCGCCGAAGGTCAGAGCATAGCCGGAAATGTCCCCGCTCATGCCGTCGAGGGATCTGAATCCCCGCCGCGCCATGAAGAGATACCCGAGGACCACCGCCGGAGCCGCGAATCCGGTCTTCCCGAGGAAGAGAAATCCAAGGACCGACGCGGCGGCGAGCACGACGGCAAATACCGCCACGTGGGATTTTTTCACGCCCTTTCGGTAAGTCCCGGCGTATTCGCTGGTCGTCATGGGGCGGAGCACCGTCACACAGAGTCCGGCGATCGCCCGGGAGACGACGGGGATGAGGGTCAGGCCGAAGAGCTCCGCGTCCTCCCCGATCGAGGCGAACAGGGCGAACTGGGCCATGACGAGCAGAATCCCCCCGATCACGGCGAAGGAACCCACGTTCGGGTCCTTGAGGATGCGTCTCCGCTCGTCGAGATCCCGCCAGGATTTCACGGCGTCCGTCACGTCGAGATAACCGTCCATGTGCATTCCCCCCGTCACAAGGAAGGGATAGGCGCAGAGGATGGCCGCCGTCACGAGAACGGGGATGCCAAGCCACCGGCAGACATACGCCACGAGGGTCCAGAGCCCGCCGATCCAGAGCCCCACCGCCGGGAGAAAGAGGGTCATGAGCGGCCGCGCCTCCTCGTCCCAGATATGGAAGGGACAGGGGATCGCGCAGAACATCGAAAAGCACATGACGGCGGCGCGAAGGTATTTTTTCATGATTCCCTCCCGGGCGTGAGATCCGCCGCGCTCCCTTTGTGAAAGACCGGGATCCCCGCGCAGAGTTCGATCACGATGTCGCATACGGAGGCGAGAGCGCGGTCGAGGGAGGCGAGGTTCTTGCGGTAGGTCTCGGTGAAACTGTCGTACCGCTCCGCGTCGGAATAGATGTAGTCGGTGACGAAGATCGCGTGTTTCGCTCCCGCCGCCAGCCGGAGAAGTCCTTCGCGGCACCGGTCAACGGCATGGGGATCGGCCTCCGCGCTCTCGGGATCGGAGAACATTTCGTTGAGCAGAAGGGCGGTCACGCTGTCGACGAGATAGACGGCGTCCGGTCCCGCGTCGAGAGCGGAGGCGATGTTCCGGCCGATCTCCAGCGTCTCGAATCCCATCCCGGCCCGCTCTTCGATGTGGCGGGAGACCCGGGCCCGGTCCTCGTCGTCGTAGGGGATCATCGTGGCGGCGTAGATCCGCCGTCCGTCCGTCCCCGCGAGCCTGAGCGCGAGATCGGCGGCGGTCCCGGTCTTGCCGTTTTTGCATCCGCCGGAGAGAAGCACCTTCATCGTCCGCCCTCCGTTTCTTCGCCCAGACTGCGCGGATCCGCCCGGATCGGGTCCAGGTATCCGTCGTCGATCCCCGCTTCCGGGAAGGTTGCCATTTCATTCATGACGGCGCAGGCCGCGTCGAGGATCGTCATGGCGACGGGGACTCCGCTCCCTTCTCCGAGCCGCATTTCGAGATCGAAGAGGGGTGGCAGTCCGAGCTCCTCCGATGCGATCCTGTATCCGATTTCCCGGGAGGCGTGGGACGGGATCATGTAAGCTCCCGCGTCGGAGCACATCCGGAAAGCGCAGAGGGCCGCAACCACCGAGATGAACCCGTCGATCACCGCGGGGATCCTCTCATGCGCCGCCCCGAGGAAGGCCCCCGTCATGGCGCAGAGATCGAGCCCCCCGACCTTCGAGAGCACGTCCGGCACGTCGTCGGGATCCGGCTTCATCCGCGCGATCGCTTCCCGGATCACGGAGATCTTTTTCTCAAATCCCGCGTCCGTGAGCCCCCCGCCCCGGCCGGTCAGAAGTTCCGCGTCCAGTCCCGTCAGAACGGAGAGCACAGCGGAGGAGGTCGTCGTGTTGCCGATCCCCATTTCCCCGATGCCGACGGCCTTCGCCCCGTCCCGAACGGATTCCCGGACAAGTTCCGCCCCCGTGAGGATCGCCCGGACGGCTTCCTCCCTCGTCATGGCAGGTTCTTTCGCCAGATTTCGGGTACCGCGTGCGATCTTGCGCGGGATCACCCCCGGTTCCCGGATCTCGGCGTCCACTCCCACGTCGCAGACCCGGAGACGGCATCCGAACCGCCTCGCCAGCACCGCGCCCCCCGTCTTTCCCCGGGACAGATTCACCGTCTGCGCCAGGGTCACGGATTTCGGCGCGCTGGATACGCCCTCCTCCACGACGCCGTTGTCCGCGCAGAAGACGAGAAGATCCCGCTTTTCGAGGGTATTGCGCACCCGTCCCGTGATCCCCGCGAGCCGGATCCCAAGCCATTCCAGCCGTCCGAGGCTTCCCGGAGGTTTGGCGAGCTCCGCCTGACGCTTCCGCGCTTCGTCCATCGCCCGGGGGTCCGGTTTTCCGATCCCGGCGATCAGGGTTTTCAGTTCTTCTTCCGTGTAGTTCATGTTCCGTCCTTTTCCGAAGGAGATGTTTGTTCACACGCCCAGCGCGGCGAGAAGGACCATCGCGTAGACGCGGGCCATGAAGTCGCTCGGGTGGTTGACGTTGTTTCCGGTGGCGTGATAATACTGTTTTCTGCCGAGCAGATGCCGGTGGACGGAGGTCATGGGGGCGAGACCGACGTGTTCTTCCCGGTCCGCGAGCATGGAGAGCCCCGTCTCGTATTCGATCTGATGCCCGAAGAATCCCGCGGCCCGCCAGTGGGGCAGGATGCTCGAGAGCAGGAGGATGTCCGCCCCGGGGACCTCTTTCTGAATCGCCGAGACGATCCCCTCCGTCAGCTCCATGAACTGAGCCCGGGTCCGCCAGCCGTCGTTCATGCCGAAGCCGAGGACCACAAGATCCGGCTCGTAGGCGATCGCGCGTTCCCCCACGTGATCGAGGCCCCAGCGGGAGTCCATGCCCCCCACCGAGGTGTTGACATAGTGCAAAATCTTCCCGCCCGTCTTTTTCACGGGATCCAGGGGACCGCCGGGCTTCACATCGAAGGAGACTTCATAACCGTATTTCTGGGCGAGGGCTTCGGCCGTCATTTCCGCGAAGATCGGCGCGTAGGGCGGGATCCCCACAAACCCGGAAGAATTCCCGCCGACGGAGATGCTGTCCCCGTAGAAGACGATCACCGCCTCCTCCCCGCGCTCAAGCTTTCCGAGAAACCGGACGAGCTTATCCGTCTGGGGCTTGACCTTCGGACCCATCCATTCAGCGGAGTGTTTGTAGGTGACGTCGACCATGTACCGGATCATGGCGTCGCCCTCCCCGAATCCGAGGAAGGGATGCCCGGGTTCCGTACAGCCGAAATCCTCCCCGTCCCGGTGTTCGGCGGGATAAAAGCGGCTCATGGGGATGAAGGGCATTCTCGATCCGGGCAGGCGGACCAGCGCGCCGTATTCGAGGGCGTAGTCGACCCCCTCCTCGTATTCCGTCCCGAGGTCGACGGAGAGGACCGCCAGGATCTCGTCGGCGGGGAAGGAGAGGAGCGCGGCGTGTTCGTCCTCCCGGAACAGGACCGTCTCGTGGGCGACCGTATTTCCTTCCCAGATCGGACGGATGTATTCGTCAAGCGTATAGGTTCTCGTCACATCGGACATGGGTGGAGACCTCCCTGTGCGTTCGGATTTTCAAAGCTGATACTATATTCCTTCTATAAAGCTGTCTTCATGGGTTTTGATCGCTCTCCGTAGAATGCGAACGGCCTTGCCGTGAGCTCGCGAAGGATAACCCTG
>CACZNC010000136.1:8017-17771 GCA_902782445.1 uncultured Ruminococcus sp. | reverse complement strand
GATATGGTTGGATGACTATATTGGTGTGTCAAGGCATCAACTTCACATTATTGATGTAGCCTGTCCCTATCCTTTTCAGAAGTTCTTGCCAGGCTTCTTCGGGGAAGCCGCGTATCCCCTTAGAAGGGATTTAGTATGAGCGGACGGAAAAAGCCCGCTCGGAGCCGAAACTTCCGGGCGGGACGGGAGGGCGGGGAAAAAACGGGCCGGGACGGATCCTCGAAATTCGAAAATCGTCCCGGCTTTCGGGTTTTACAGTTCTGCTGTCTTCACATCATACCGCCGGACGCAGGAATCCTCCGTTGCGAGTTCCAATCCCTCCGCCCGGGCCTGCGCGACAATCAGCCTGTCAAACGGGTCCCGATGGATCCACGGGAGTTCTTCAAGCGTCTGAAGGTGGGACGGGCGGATCTGAAGGATTTCGAAGCCTCCCGAAACGCAGAGTTCCATCAGTTCGGGAACGGATACGGGGAGTTTGAGCTTTCCCAGACTGGACTTTATAGCCATTTCCCAAAAAGAGGCGATGCTGACAAATACTCTGTCGGATGTCTGGATTTTGCAGAGAGCGCTTTCACTCAGCCCGGGATCGGCAAGCACATACCACAGAAATACGTGCGTGTCCAGCAGCATCATTCCATATACTCCTTAAAATCGTCCAGCGGGGCATCGAAGTCGTCGGAGACCGCGATTTGTCCTTTGAACATGCCGTAAAGGTTTTTCCTGTCGGATTCCTTCTTTTTGCTTTCGTTCTTTTTCAGTTCCCGCAGATACAGGATCACTTCCGACAGGATCTCGTCGGACGCTCCCAGGGCTTCTCTCAGGAGAGTTTCCAGAGCCATGACCGAACACCTCCCTTTCTTTCCGCTTATATTATACTCTGTCTGCGCCGAAAAAGCAAGAGGATTTTCGCGCTCCCGTATGCTCTCCCGTCAGCTTCCGCGGGGTGTGCGGGCATAGGGGCTTATACTATTCTCGCTTAAAAGGCTAACTATATGGGTTTTGATCGCTCCCCGCAGAGTGCGAATGACGGGGTGGGAATACCATATATCCAAACATAACTCGGGCCATCCCACCCCCGAGAATCCCCTTCGGGAATTCTCGCTATGGGAATGCCATATATCCAAACATGACACGGGCCATCCCACCCCCGAGAATCCCCTTCGGGAATTCTCGCTACCGTCAGCCGTAACATTGAGCTTGGGAATGCCATATATCCAAACATGACACGGGCCATCCCACCCCCGAGAATCCCCTTCGGGAATTCTCGCTACCGTCAGCCGTAACATTGAGCTCACGAACGATAACTCTGATAAGGTTGGACAGCTATATTGGTATGCCAAGGTTTCGACCATACGTTATTGGTATATCCTGTCCCTATCCATTTCAGAAGTTCTTGCCGCTGAACTTGTTCAGCAGGGCTTCATTTCGGGGAAGCCGTGTTTCCCCTTTTGTTTGAGACAGGCTTATTTCTTCACCACGCCGTCGGCGTAGATCGTCGTCCAGTCGTTCTTCATGGAGACGGGGTTCCATCCGTATTCGTCGCAGAGGTCGTACATCTTCTGGGCCTTCGCTTCGTTGCCGTTCTCCCGCTCCAGGTCGTCGCAGCAGAGCATGAAGGCGAGGCTTTCGTAGGGGTTGTCCGTGATGGTGTAATTCGCCATGCTGGAGTCGCCCGTGGAGTTGCCGAAGGAGAGAACCGGCTGCTGTCCGATCTCCTTCATGATGGCGGAGACCTTGTTCATCTGGAGGTTCTTGATGATGAATTCGCCGCCGAGGATCAGACGGTCGCCGTCCACGAAGGTGTATTTCAGGCCGTCCGCGCCGTTCTGGTTGTCCGAGACGATGATCTCGTCGGAACCGATCAGGCGGCTGTTCGGAATGTCGAGGACGTTGCCGTCAAAAATCCCGCGGACGATCAGGCGGTCGGTGCCGCTGATTACATAGACCGTGAACTGGTTCTGTTCGAGGTAGTCCACCACTTCCAGCATGGGGAGATAGAAGCCGTCGCCCCGCTTCATGCCGTCGTAGGAGGGCATATCCTGCTTCTTGAATTCCTGGATGTAGGCGTTGAACTCTTCGAGAGTCATGCCGGTGAAGGCGGAGGCTACGGCCCTGCCGTGATCGGTCTCAAGCCCTGAGAAGGACGCGCCGGTCTCGTTCTGTTCCTTGATCTTGTTCGCGACTTCCTTTTCGAAATCGGAGGCCTTGTCCTTGTAGTCGGGATCCTCGAGGACCCGGTATTTCAGAAGGGTGTAGTCGAAGTAGTTCGGGTCGGTCTCGCAGAAGAGGGTCCCGTCGAAGTCGAACACGGCGATGCGGTCCTCCACCGGAATGAAGGTGGGTTCGCTGGGATCCGTGGCGGCGATGACGTAGGGGATGAGCTTCTGCTTCATCGGAGAGGAGGCGGTCCAATGGGGGAGCGCGGTCCCGTGGACGAAGTTTTCGAGGATGTGGGTCAGTTCGGAGCAGGTCAGGGTCTCGTTCGGCAGGAGCTTGCCGCCCTCTTCCCAGATCGGGACGGTGACGGACCACTGGAACGCCGGAATGCTCCATTCGGGGCAGTCGAACACGTCTTCGTAGTCGAGAATATTGGTGTCCTCGCCCTCGGAGACGTCCGTGCCTTTGTACTGGGCGTACCGGCAGAGCATGACGGCGAGTTCCGCGCGGGTCACGGGCTTTTCGCCGTGGAAATTGCCGTCCCCGCATCCGAAGACGATCCCGGCGGTCCTGCCCCAGGAGGCGGCGTCGGCGTACCACTGGACTTCAGTGTCCGGGAAGTCGTTCCGTTCGGTGACGGCGGGGCTTCCGGCGCGTTCGTAAAGGGCTTCGATCACGACCGAACGGTCGGCGACGGCGTCGGGATTCGGGACGATGGGTCCCACGGCGGCGGCGGGTAGGACGAGAACGGCGATCATGAGGATGGCCGCGAGGACGGTAAAGGTTCTTCTTTTCATGTTGATGCTCCTTTGAAAGGGATGAATTTCGGTTTCGTTTATTCTTCTCTCAGCCAGGAAACGGGGCCGATGAGACCGGAGGCGGGGATGGCCATGAGCATGGAGAAATTGTCGCGGACCGCGTTCGCGAGGGTGTTCGAGACCTCGACGACGAGCTCGTTTTCCCCGTCCCGGAGGGCTTCGGTGAGGTCGTACCGGAAGGGCGGGCAGACGCGTTCGCCGAGGTCCTTTCCGTTTAAGATCAGGCGGGCGGTCTGTCCCACCTCTCCGAGATCGAGGGCGAGGGACTCCCGTTTTCCTTCGAACCGAGCGGTATACCGGATCCTGCCGGAGAACCCGGGATCCCGGTCCGCGGCGGTGAGGCTGAACAGGGCGTCCGGGGAAACCTTGTCCGCGACGGGTTCATAGGACGAAAGATCGGTCCAGAGGGCCTTTTCGATCTTAAAGGTCAGATCCGCGGGCTCCGAGCGGTTCCAGCGCTTTTTCGCGGGCAGAGCGGGGATCTCTCCGGTCCTCTCGAACACGGCAATGGCCGACTGATACGGCGCGAGCTCGATGCTGAGACGTCCGTTTTCCATCGGAACCCGGACTTCTTCCCCGTGCAGAAGATCCAGCCACACGCCCTCCCGGACCTCTTCCAGACCCGCGAGCTTCACGGAGGTCTTCACGGGATCGGAGACGGATTCGTTGACGAACATATAGATCTCACAGGATCCGGCGGTGTAATGGCAGATCCGCAGCTTCGGGAAATCCGCCTCCACCTCGATATCGCGCTTCAGGAATCCGCCGAGCGCTGTGAGCAGATCTTCCGGGGCCGTGTCCTTCTTCATGCGGATCACGGGGACGCCCTGTTCTTCGAGCTTCCCGAGGGCCGCTTCCAGTTCGGAGGGAAGGATCGCAGCCGCCGGGACGACGAGGCACTGATACCGCTCCGGGCCGACCTTGAGGAGTCCGTTTTCGGCCCCGGCGGGGAATACGCGGCTTCCGCCCGTGCCGGTGAAGCAGTCGGCGGGGAGGATGTCGAAGTCGATGTGGGCGTCGTACAGGGTCTTCGCGGGGACTTCGGTCAGCATGGCGTCCCCGTCTTTGTTCATCCACTCAGCGTCGGCGTGGTAGAGGATGGCGCAGTCCGCCCGGTGAACGCCGCCGGAGAGCAGGTGGGCCGCCCGGTTGCCGTAGGTCATGAGCGCGGAGAAGGCTCCGAACTGGGGGTCATGGCCGTTGGCGCCGAAGTGGGGCGGGCAGTCCGGGTCCGGGAAGGCGGGGGAAAAGGCGTGGGGGACGAAGCGGTTGACGCCCCGGACCAGCAGGTAGTCGAGGAGCCATTTCATCGCGGGTCCGCCTTCCGCCCATCCGTAGGCCCCGAAGACCTCGCACATCGCCCTGCCCTCCGTCTGGGTCCCGATATGGGCGAAGGAGGAGGCCAGCTTGGCGAGGACGTAGTCGAAGAACGCGGGGTCGGCGTTGTTCCCGGAGGCGGTGCAGGTGTGGATGTAGTCCGACATGCCGGGCATGATCTGGTGCAGGACGATGTCGATGCCGCTCATGTGCTGGCCGTCGAGGGAGCGGAAATAGTGTCCTCCGCTGCACCCGAGGCGGGCGTGGGCGTTCATGTCCTCGATGATGTGGCCGATGTACATGACCCCGTGGGCCTCGCACCAGTCCCCGAGCTGACGGGTGAAGCAGTCCCGGTAGAGCTTGGTGACGGCGTCCATGTAGGCGTGGCGGATCCGGCCGGTCAGCTCTGTGCCGCCGAGTCCGAACCAGAGGGCGGAGAGGTACGGCGCGGGGTCGAATCCGAGGGCCTTTTCCATCATGCCGGGGATCCGGTCGTTCCAGGGGAGGGCGAGGCCGGGCATTCCGACGCGGCGGTCGTACATCCCCCGGTCTACGGAGTGCGCGCCGGACCAGTTGTTTCCGAAGGAGGGCTCGTCCGAGAAGAATCCGGCGAGGGTATTGCCGAAATACCGGCCGTACCGGGCGAAATGGGGCTCGTAGACCGCGTCGATCAGCACCCGGACGCTCTCCCCGGAGATCATGTCGATGTAATCCGGATGGCTCGTGCCGCGGCGGGTCTTGTAGAAGAAGAACACGCGCCAGCAGCCCGCGGGGATCGAAAAGCGCAGAAAGCCGTCCTTCACGCCGTCGGTCAGCCGGATGCAGTCGTCGGCGCAGTCCTCGAGGATCCGGCTTTCGGAGGACGGAACGCGGCGGCAGGCCCAGACGTCGAGCAGCCGGTGGTCCCCGTCGGTCTTCTCCGCGATGAGGAGGGCGTCGTCAAGGGGTCCCATGACGTCCACGTGACGCTCGGCGAGCTGCCAGTTGCGGAGCTCGGGGTGTTCCTTGATCTTCCCCGCGGCGTGACCGGTGGGAAAATGGTCGTCGTCGAGGATCCAGACCTTCATCCCGCGCTTTTCGGCTTCGGCGAGGATGATGTCCATGTCGCGCCACCAGCCCTCCCCGCAGAAATCCCGATGGGGCCGGGACTCCACGCAGAACGCCCGCGCGCCGCTCTGACAGATCCGCTCCACCTCTTCGGGGATGGACGCGGTGTGGTCTCCGTGCTGCCAGTAGAAGGGGAGCATGTAGTTGTCCTCTTTTCCGGTCAGCACGTCGTTGAGGCGGTCGTAAATCATAAGCCCTTTCCTCCCGGACAGAACAGCCGCCGCCCGTTTCGGCTGAGTTTACAGCGCACAAAGGGGCGGGCGGCGTTCGGTTTGATTATTCGATTGTGAGGATATCGCTGAATCCGGTGACTTCGAAGATCTCCATGATGATCTCGCTGACGCCGGTGACCTTCATGCTTCCCTGGGCGTTCATGCGCTTCTGGGCGGAGAGAAGGACGCGCAGACCGGCGGACGAGATGTATTCGAGAGAGGAGAAATCAAAGGTCAGTTCCCCGACGTCGTCCAGCTCTTCCTTGAGGACCGCTTCCAGATCCGGCGCGGTGATGGTATCCAGTCTGCCTTCGACCGCGAGGGTCAGCGCCTTCCCGTCTTTGGTTTTGTTGATCGTCATGTCTGTGTTCTCCTTTTTTAGAATTTCTTGATAATGACCATTTCGACGTCCTGTCCGGCGATCCCGATCTGAACGTCGTCCGCGATGTTGGCGACGATGGATTTTTCAAGCTCGTCCCAGTCTTCCTCCGGGGCGCGTCCGTCCTTCACGGCGGCTTTGTACCGGTTCATGGACCAGAGTCCCGCGGCGGCGACCGGAGTAGGCGTAATCCATGCCGATGGCGAGGTCGCCCGCGATGGTTCCGTTCTCCGGTTCGAGGAAGCGTTCGAAGAGGTCGCGGATCTTGCCGGTCACGCCCTTCGCCGCGGAGTTCTCCCCGGTGGTGGAGGCGGCGAGCAGCTTTTTCCGCATATCGCCGTTCATGGGGGTCTGGACCTTCAGATGCAGTCCGAGGATGCTCCCGCGGTCTTCGTCGTCGATCCAGAAATCGGCTTCTCTTTCGCCGGTCAGGGCGCGCATCATGCCCATCATTTCTTCGGTGAGCAGGCGCAGCTGAATGGCGCTCTTGCGGTCGAGGGCGCGGTAGCGGGCGACAGCTTCGGCCTGATCGAGGGCTTCGTCAAACCCCGCGCCTTCGTTTGTCACGTGAATCACGTCGGATTTCATATCTTACCTCTTTGTTTCTGAATTATGCGTTTTGTCCGGGCTCTCACAGAACGGGGAAATCCTTCCGCACGGAGAGGATGTTCTTTCCGCACCGGTATTCGTAGCGGACCTCGTCCATGATCTTCTTCGTGAGGAAGATGCCGAGGCCGCCGATGGGTCTGTCCTCCGCGGATGTCGTTCTGTCGGGATCCGCCCTGGCCGTCGGGTCGAAGGGGATCCCCCGGTCCTCGAAGGTGATGCGGACCGAGCGGCTGTTCGGATCCCCGGTCCCGGGTTCCGCGGATTCCACCCGGATCACGGCGCCGCCGTTTTTGTCGGGGTCGTCCGCCGACCGATAGGCGTAGCTTGCGATGTTGACGAAGATCTCCTCCACTGCGAGGTCGATCTGCATGACGGCTTTCATGGGGCATCCGAGCTCGTCGAGCTCCGCGTTCACGAAATCCGTCACCTCGTCCAGCAGCGCGGTTTCCGCTTTGACGGTCAATTCCTTCATGTCCGCTCCTTTCTGTTGTGGGTCCCGGATCTCCGGGAACTGCTGCGATTTCTGGAAAATCGGGGAAGCGCGATCTTATCTCGGCCGCGCTCCCCCATGCGGGTATTATCGGGTTATGTCCGTCTTCTTCTCAGTGCTTCCGGGCGATCCACGCGGAGCCGAAGAGGGTGACGAGGACGATGAGACCGCCGCCGATGAAGGAGCCGCATCCGGATTTCTTCGCGGGTTCGGTCTGGGCGGGCGTTTCAGCCGCGGGAGCCGGTGCGGGCGTGTCGGCGGCCGGTTCGGGGGCGGGTTCGGGTTCCGGTTCCGGAGCGGGTTCGGGTTCCGGCTCGGGTTCGGGAGCGGGTTCCGGTTCGGGAGCGGGCTTGGGTTCGGGCTTCTCGCCGGTCTTCTCGCCGTAGAGGGTCAGTTCGGAGACCTGGAAGCAGCCGGAGCTTGCGCCTTCCGCTTCGAACATGACGAACGCGACGTTCTCGGCGGTCCCTTCGCCGTTGTAGTAGGTGAGGTTCTTCTCTTCGAAGAAGGTGTCGTCGCCGGAGGCCAGTTCGGTCCAGTTCTCGCCGTCCGCGGAGACGGAGATGGTCCACGCGCTGGGGCTTCTGCCGTTGTATTCGGCGTTGTCGTTGGCGGTGGCCATCGTGAAGCCCGTCACTTTATAGGTGGCGTCCAGGGAGGCGGTGGATTCGAGCGGGAAGGAGCTGGTGCAGAACTTGGTGGAGACGCTGCCGTCCCAGAGGTTTTCAGGGCCTTCGTTCGCGTTGCCGGAGGTGCCGTCTTCCCATTCGTAGCCGGTGATCGGGGTCATGCCGACAGCGGCCGCCGCGTCTGCGAGCTTCTTGAATCCGCGGGATTCCTCAGCCGGAGCGTCGGTCTTGGCAGGCGTTTCGGTCGGAGCCGGAAGGGGAGCGCCGCCTCTGTACTTCGCGTTGTCCGCCGCGGCGTTCTGAGCGATCTCCTCGGGGCTCAGCACTCTGTTGTAGAAGCGCATCCCGTAGACGTCGCCGGACCACATGCGTTTCGGGTCTTCGTGGCCGAGCATGAGAGTGTCGGCGATGTTGGTTTCGACCGGCACGTTCTCGGACACCAGCACGCCGTCCACGTACATCAGGCAGTCCTGGGAGTTGATGTCGAAGGTCAGGGCGACGGTGGAGTTGTTCACCAGATCCGCGCCTTCCTCAGCCATCGGTCTGTCCTTGTTGGCGTCGTTGTACTTGTATTCCAGATTGTCGTTGGAAACGCGGATGAACAGGGAGAAGTGGTCGTTGTCGGAGATGAGGAGGGAGACCCAGTCGGTGGCCGGGAAGACGAGCTCGCCCGCCGCGAATTCCACGGTGTAGGTGTCGCCGTTCACCAGGTCCACGATCGGATCGGGGAGGTAGTTGCGGGTGGCGTCGATGTGGAAGGCGCTGTCGGTCCAGTAGTTGGTCTCGTTCAGTTCGACCTCAAAATCGAGGCCGCTGCCGGAGCAGTCCTTCCAGACCGTCGCGTTCTTGTCCTGGGAGCCGTTCTGATTGTTCGCGCCGTCGTACCAGGCGACGAGGCCGTCCGTGACGATGCCGCCCGCGGAAGCCGATGCGCCGGAGGAAGCGGAAGCACCGGGCGCGCCGTACCAGATGACGTCGATGTTCGGAGTCTTGTGATCGTCGGCGTAATCCGAGGGAGCTCCGATCCGGAGGGTCTGGGCCCCGGCCTTGACGCCCGAGAAGGTCACGGAGACTTTGTCGAAGGTCTGGAAATCGCCGGTATTAGGGCAGGTGACCTGCTTCGTCTCGCCGTTGAAGGTGACGTCCATGTACCGGTCTTCCTTCGCGGCGTAGAGGAAGGTGAATTCCACATCGCCCTCTTCCACGGTGACGTCGAAGTCGTACCAGGTCCCGACGGGATCCACGGCGTCAAGGGGCTTGAGGGAAAGCGCGGTCTTGATGTTGGGATCTTCGTGGCTGTACTGGAGCTCTTCGTTGGTATTGTCGCCGCATTCCTTGTAGTCGAAGGCCTGGATCTCGGTGAGACCGGCCGCGGGGGAGGAAGCGCCGCCCTCTCCGGTCAGGGTGATATTGCCGTAGAGCATCGTGCCCTGCCATGCGTTGTTGACGTCGTCGCCCCAGCCGTATGCGCCGGAACGCTCGGTGTCGCCGGAAACCTGATCGTTGACCTGCACGTCGAAGCCGATGACCTGATTCGCCGCGAGCTTGGTCTCCATGGGCTCCATCAGGATCTGGGCCTCGTAGGTGTACCCGTCGTCGGTGGTGTTCAGGGCGACCGTTGCGGCGTCCTGGAGGCAGACCTGGCCGTAAGAGGAACCGTCGTAGGTCAGGTAGGTCTCGTCGTCCGCGCACATGGCGAAATACGCCTGAAGATCGTCCTCGAAGCCCCCGGTCTTGAGGTTGTTGAGGTCGAAGTAGATCTCCATGCCGTCGCCGACGGAGGGACCGCCGTTAAAGGAGTGGTCCTTGTCTTTGACTTCCACGAGGACGTAGAGGGCGTCTTCCGTCCACATCACGCGGAACTGGGAGGTGATGCCGGTGTCCCTGCCGTCCTTGAGCTTGTCGACCGGATAAGCGGGAACGGAAGCCCAGAGATCTTCGATCTGACCGTCGATCACGGGAGTTCCCTTCACCGCGATACCCTCAGGGTTGCCGTCGTCCGCCGCGCCCGCGGGGAGAACGAGGAGGGAGAGCAT
>CACZNC010000136.1:0-7987 GCA_902782445.1 uncultured Ruminococcus sp. | reverse complement strand
CTGCTGCTTTTTTCATGGGTGAGTTTTTCCTTTCTCTGCCTGCTTCATGCAGACGGGTCCGATTTTGCGCTGAGGATATCATACCATATAAGGACCGGCAATTGTCCCGCCGTTCCGCGAATTTTCCCGGTCCTCACTGTGAATTTTTTGTAAACGAATTGAAACCGCGCCGTTCTTATCCGATCACGCGGATCTTCACGGGATGCTTCCAGTCCGCCTTCCCCTCCGAAGTCTCGGAAAGGACGCCGTTTTCGTAGGTATAGGTCACGGCGGAATACTCCCCTTTTTCGTAGGCGTAGTCGAGACCGCCGTCGTCGTAGAGGGTGAAGGTCCCGCCCTCTCCCGCGTAGACTCTCAGCTCGTACTCTTTGCCGGAGAGTTCCTTGGTGGACTGCACGGGCGGGGCAATCGGGAGGATCGATCCGGCTTTGACGAAGAGCGGGATTTTATCAATCGACACGGGGATCTTCACGTACCGGCCGCCCTCGAAATAGGCCTCGGTTTCGTAGTCGTACCAGCCCCCCGCGGGGAGATAGACCGTCATGTCTTCGGCTTTCGGGTCCGTGACCGGGCAGACGAGGAGGGAGGGGCCGTAGAGGTATTCGCCGGAGGCCTTCGCCGCTTCCCGGTCCTTCGGGTACGCCAGCGCGAGGGGGGTGATCGGCATGGTCCCGTCGAAGGTGACGGCGGCGTGGACGGAGTAGAGATAGGGCAGGAGGGCGTACCGCAGGCGGATGGCCTTCTCGATGGCGTCGCGGTAAGGCGTCCCCCGCTCTCCGAACCGCCAGACCTCCCGGGGGGTGTTGGTCCCGTGGGAGCGCATCATGGGCGTGAAGGCGGCGAACTGGAGCCAGCGGGCATAGAGTTCCCGGTAGCCCTCGTCTTCGCATCCCCGGGGATAGTCGCCGTCCCGGAACCATTCGTACCCGCCCGAAGAGAAGAAGGAGCCGATGTCGGAATTCCAGTACGCCTCGCCGGTCGCGACGTAGTTCTGCACGATCCGCACCTGTTTGCGCAGAGTTTCCCAGTTGGCCGAGCAGTCGCCGGACCAGACGACGGTGCCGTACCGGTGCTGGCCGGAGAAGCCCGAGCGGGTGAGGTTGACGACGCGCTTTTCGGAGCACTTCCGCTGATTCTCGTACATCCCCCTCGAATGGTGGAGGGAATAGACGTTGAGGACCCCGTCGTCCAGATATTTTTTGAATTCCCCGACGGACTTTGCCATTCTCTCGGGCAGGGGTCCTCTCTCCTTCCCTCCCCAGACGGCGTCGAAGGGTTCGGAGGAGTCGCACCACCAGCCGTCGATGCCGTACCGGAACAGACCTTCGTAAGCCTGTTTCCAGTACAGGGCCCGGGCGTTTTCGTCGAAGGCGTTGACCGTGGAGCCGTCGCCGAGGAGGAATCCGGCCTCCCGCATTTCGATCCGGTCCTCGCTCTCGCCGGAGAGGTTCGGCCAGATGGAGATCATGAGGTTCAGATCCATCCGGTGCAGTTCGTCGGTCAGGGCCTGCGGGTCGGGATAGCGGTCCTTGTTGAAATGCTTGTTCCCCCACATGCCGTCGTCCCAGTAGAGCCAGTCCTGCACGAGGACGTCGACGGGGATCTTTTCCTCCCGGTACCGGCGGCCGACGGAGAGCAGTTCTTCCTGGGAGCCGTACCGCTCCTTCGACTGGACGTAGCCGAAGGCCCATTTCGGGAGCATGGGGGTGGGGCCGGTGAGCCTTTTGATCTCCCGGCAGACGCCCCGGAAATCCCCCCCGAAGAGGAACCAGAAGTCCACGGCGTCGGCGGAATCGAGGAAGAATTGTCCGCGCCGGTGGTCCGTGGCGTCGAAGGTCATGACGGAGGCGCAGTTGACGAGGACGGCGTACCCCTTGGAGGAGACGAAGACGGGGACCGCGATGCGCATGTTCTCCTGATACAGGGGGACGAACTGCCCGCGGAGGTTCGGATATCCCTCCTCATGGCTCCCGAGGCCGAAGAGGGTCTCCTCCTCCGTGAATCCGAAGGTCACGGCTCCGTGGAAGGACCTGCGGACGAATTCGCTCTCCGCATCCTTTATTGTCGCGCGGACGCCGTCCACGGTCTGGCGGGTCTCCGTGCGTCCTCCCGTTGCGCGGCGGACGTCGTATTCTTCGAGGCGGAATCCGCCGGCGGAGGAGAGGAGGGCGTCGGGAGAACGGAAGGCGACGGTTTCGGATTTGGGGTCGAGGGTGACGGCGAGACTGCCGGTTTCGAGGGTGATCTTTCCGGTCTCGGGGTCGGTCCGGGCGTCAAACTCCGCCGCATCCGGGCAGGGAGCCGTGACGGAGAAGGAATCCGGGAGCACATCTCCGGGTCCGTAGGTGACGCGGACGGTCCGGCTGCCGTAAAAGCGGACGGCAAGGGTCCGCTCGCCGAAGGGAATGGAAGTCAGATTCTGCATGATGGATTCTCCTGTATTTTGTGCGGAAAACGGTAAGGGACGAGTGAGGAGTTAGGAGTGAATGAGGAATTAGGAATGAGGAATGAGGAATGAATTCAGAATTATGAATTAAGAATTGTTTCACGTGAAACATTCGCCGGCAAAACTCCATGTCTAGCCCAAACAGATTTTTGATCGCGCGGTTCGAGCTGCACGTCTGTCTGAATCTCAAACCGTGCGCGAGGATAGAGAAACAGTTTCAACATTTCGTCCACGCGTCCTGTGCCCAATGCGCGCCTGAAACACTGGCGGAGCCCACGGAACTTGTTCCGTGCACGAGTTAAACTGCACGAACAGAGACCGCGCGAGGACGTGGGATGCAAAATCGAATTTCGATTCCGATGTGAGAGGGCAGGTTATGCTCTCCGGCCAAGGGACCCGCACAGGGGGCAGAGTTTGCGAAGCAACACTCGTCGGCCATGAGATGGTCCCCCGCACCGACGCAGTCGTGCTCGCCGCCGTCCGCGCAGGACATTAAATCCGAAACGCGCAGCGTTTCATTCCTTATATTCCTTCGAGAAGGAATTACTGCGACAGCTTTTCGATGACTTTGCTCAAAGTCTTGTTGATGATCTTCTCCTTCGAGGCGATCCCGGAGGCGAGGTCCCGATCGTCCTCGGCGAACATGTTCTTGAACAGACCGTCCCGGAGCTCGTTGCACCACCAGGTGTCGCCGAGATCGTACCGCCTCGTGGCGAAAATGAGGTCCAGCATTTCGGAGGATTCGGAATCCCGGGAGGTGCGGCGTTTCAGGGCGACCTCGTAATACTCGGGGATAAGGTTCTGATACCCGTAGGACGCCATGGCCTCGAGGAGGGCTCCGGCGTACTCGGGGTGCTTGTTGGTGATCGGGATCATGCCGATCCGGGCCCCCGCCTCGACGCGGCTGTAATACTCCGCCTGGGTGTCGTCGAACAGCGGATAGGGGACGATGCCGAAGTCGACCTCCACGTCCCGGAGCTCATTCAGCCTGTAAAAGATCTCGTCCACGAACAGGACCCTGCTCTCCCCGAACATGGCGGCGGTCTCCTTCCAGTAGTCGATACCGGCCTGGTCGCTGCACCAGATCCCGCCGTCCCACATGATGTTGTAGACCTTGTCGAAGACGGAATAGAACCGGTCGTTGCCGACGATGTTGAGGTAGGGCAGATCCTTTTCGTCCTTGTTGATGCTGAGCTCGCCGGAGGAGATCCAGAAGCAGGGCAGGACCTGTTTCGGTTCGCTCATGAAGCCCCAGGAGTCGGTTTTCCTCTTCATCTGCCCGTCGCCGTCCAGATCGGAGAGGACGGTTTTGGCGAGGGTGAAGAATTTGTCGACGTTCCAGCTTCCGTCCCGGACGAGGACATAGGGATTCTCGAGGCCGTAATCCGCCACGAGGTCCTTGTTGAAGACGATGCTGTGGGTGAAGTCGTAGTAGGAGAGGTCGTAGGCGCCGAACGCGAAATAGGGGGTGCCGTTGACGGTCATGCACTTTAAGATGCTCTGATCCCAGTACACGCGGCTGAGGTCGATGTATTCCACGTCGGTATAGGGCGTGACGACGTCGGCGACGATATAGCCGGGGGCGTAGAGGTCGAGGGAATAGCAGACGTCGAAGGAGTCGTCCCCGGAGCTGACGAGGCGGGTGATGTAATTGGTGCTCCAGATATCGCCGGTGAAGGTCTCGGAGAGCGTGGTCCCGAAGCGTTCCTCCATCGCGAGCTTCATGGAGTTCTGGGCGTCGTTGACCCGTTCGCCGGTGATCTCGTCGGTGATGATGTCCCGGGTGAGCCAGCTGACGTCGGGAAGGAGGAAGTGCATTTCCTTCTCGAATTTCATTTCGGGCACCCGGTCGGCGGCGTCGATCTCGGTCTCGGGCGGGGCGGTCTCTGCGGCGGGGGAACCGTCCTCGGTCGTGTTGGACTGAACGGTCCCGGGGTCCTCCGGATTTTCCGCGGTCTCGGAGCAGGCGCAGAACAGGAGGGCGGAGAGAAGCAGAAGGGCGGTCAGCGTTTTTTTCATGGTCTCGGTACTCCTTTTTGATCCGGTCTCTCTCTTCCGCGGCCGGGTGGGGAGGGGATCCGGGGTTCGGGTGTCTTCCGGGTATCATTATACCGTATTTCCCGGGAAAAAACAATAAAAATCCGCGGTTTGGCGGGAGGTTTTTCGGGAATTTTCCCGAAGGGAGCCGGGGGACGGAAAAAACGGAGGACGGGTGGGTCCGCCTCCGCTGTGTTAAACTAATCTCAGTCAAAAAGGGAAGACGCGGCTTCTTGAAATGAAGCCCTGCTGAACAAGTTCAGCGGCAAGAACTTCCGAAATGGAAAAGGGATAGGTTAGACCAATAACGTACTGTCGAAACCTCGGCACACCAATATAGCCATCCAACCATATCAGGGTTATCCTTCGCGAGCTTGACGGTAGCGAGAATTCCCGAAGGGGATTCTCGGGGGTGGGATGGATGAAGTCATGTTTGGATAAATGGTATTCCCACCCCGTCGTTCGCCTTCTACACTTTGCGATTGAAACCCAGATAGTTAGCTTCATAGGTTGAAAATGGTATCATATCTCTATCTCTCTCAGCCCTGCCCGCCGATCAGAGCGAAGACCTCCTCCATGCTCCCGTCTTCCCGCAGGACGTCAAACGCGGGATCTTCGAGTTCCTTCCGCATTTCGGCCCGATAGTCGAATGCGGGGGATCCTTTGACCCAGCCGCCGTCGATCTCTCCGCGGATCCAGAGGGTCGTGTGGGGCGCGCCGGGGTCGTAGTCCGCGAATTCCAGCCCGTACCGGACGGATTCCCGCAGATGGCCGCGCGCCTTTTCACGCTCTCCCCGGGCCGCCGCCAGTTTCGCCAGCTCCCTGTGGATCTTTTCGGGGAACTGAGCGTAAAAGAACAGATCTCCGTCCGCGAAAAAGGTCCGGTACAGTTCGAGCAGGCCCTCGAGCATCCGCTCCCGCTCCTCCTCGCCGAACGCGCGGCGGCCTCCGTCGTCCTTCGCGTGGCAGAGCTGCCAGACGGCCAGAAATGCGGATCCCGCGTCGATGAGCGCGATGTGTTTCAGCTCCCCGATTTGTTCCTCCCCGGTGAGAAGATGGCGGAGCAGATCGTGGCGTCCGGTCTCGGGGACGGTATTGGCGAGGCTGACCGCTTCCCCGTGTCTCCCCGTCCGGTCGAGGACGCAGCTTGCCGTGAAGACCGCCTGGGCGTGGATCTCCATATCGGAGGCGTGCTCCATCACGCGCCGGGCAAGAGTCAGGCTTTCTTCGAACTCCCCTTCGCAGAAGAGCGCGTCCGCCAGATCCGCCGTCAGCTTCCACGAATTCGGATAGTCGAGGAGCCCCGCCCGCAGGATCCGCACGGCCTCCGCCCCGTACCCGTCCGACGCCTTTTCCCTCGCCTTTTCGGAGATCTCCCGGATCGCGCTTTCCTTCTTCTGGATGTCGATGCAGAGCAGGCGGTCCGCCGAAATGCCGAAAAGCCCGCAGATCCGCGGCACAAGGGATATATCCGGCATGGCGAGCCCCGTCTCCCATCGGCTCACGGCCTGCGGGGACACGGAGAGCAGTTCCGCCAGACTCTCCTGCGTCAGATTCTGTTCCCGCCTGCACGACCGGATCACGTCGCCAGTGTTCATTTTCGTTCCCTCCCGTTAATCGGAATTTCAGACGCGGCGGCCGCACGCTGTCCGTATCTGCATGATACCACGGATCCGGCCGTCTGTCCACCTCCCGCGGAGAGAGTTTTTTTCAATTTCAGATTGATATGAAAAAGGAAACGCGGCTTCCCCGAAATGAAGCCCTGCTGAACAAGTTCAGCGGCAAGAACTTCTGAAATGGATAGGGACAGGTTATACCAATAACGTGTCGTTGAAACCTTGGCACACCAATTTAGCTATCCAACCTTATCAGACGAGAATTCCCAAAGGGGATTCTCGGGGGTGGGATGGCCCGTGTCATGTTTGGAAAAATTGTATTCCCACCCCGTCGTTCGCATTCTACGGAGAGCGATTAAAACCCATATAGTTAGATTATTAAGAAAATATTATGACTTCTTCCAAAAACGCCCGCCGGAGGGGGATCCGACGGGACGGGGGTACGGACGCGGAGTT
Organism: uncultured Ruminococcus sp.; assembly: GCA_902782445.1. Classification (GTDB taxonomy): domain Bacteria; phylum Bacillota; class Clostridia; order Oscillospirales; family CAG-272; genus UMGS1696. The sequence goes on along the minus strand of CACZNC010000136.1, from coordinate 1,432 downwards.
TCCGAGGCTTATCTTCCCCGCTCCTCCTCACTCGATGGTGACTTCCCGGGCGACGTTCAGATAGCCGCCGCCGGTGACGAGCTGGACGAGAGTCGGGGTGATATTGCTCTCGAAATTGAAATGCAGATGCCCCGTGAGGATGACGCGGATGAGGGGCTCGCTTTTGATATAGTCGATCATGCGGAGTGTCGGTCCGTCCGGCCTCTGCTGGACCGCCCGGAACTCGTCGTAGGGGAGAAGGTGCTCCTCGTCGCAGCCCACGAGATAGGTGCAGCTGTTCGGCACCCGCCGCATGTGCTCCCGGTACAGGCTCTCCTCGAACAGGGGATCGTGGAAGGCGAGGACGATGGGCAGTCCTTTCTCGGCCTCCTTCTTCAGACGCCAGAGATGCCAGTCTTCGAAGAGGTAGTAGCTGTTGTCGATCCCGACGACGTTCACGCCGCCGACGATCCGCGAATTGAAGAACATCGGGACGCCGAAGCCGTAGCCCATCTTCATGTAGCTGTTCATGCGGTACGCGCCGTCCTCCCATGCCTCCCCCACGTACTGGGAATAGTCGTGGTTCCCGGCGATGAAAAAGACGCGCCTGTTTTTCACGACCTCCCGCGCGCGCTCCACGTTCGGAACGGACACGAAGTCGATGAGGTCCCCCGTGTGCACGAGAAGATCGCAGTTCTCCTCCGCGTAGGCGATCTGCTCCTCCAGATACCGCTTCTCGGACGGGTTGCCCATCCTGCCGGCCAGTCTGCGCTTCCCCTCGTCGTCCCGCTCGTCCGCGAGATCGAGGTGGGAGTCGGTGACGTGCAGCAACCGGACCGGTTTTTCCAGCCCGATCCGGACCGTCGTTTTTTCAAGAGTCATGTGAAAATCTCCTTTCGGACTGCCTTATAATAATCTCAAATTAAAAGGGAAACGCGGCTTCTTGAAATGAAGCCCTGCTGAACAAGTTCAGCGGCAAGAACTTCTGAAATGGATAGGGACAGGATATACCAATAACGTATCGTCGAAACCTTGGCACACCAATTTAGCTATCCAACCTTATCAGAGTTATCGTTCGTGAGCTCACAATCATAGATTGTTCGCATTCTACGGAGAGCGATCAAAACCCATTTAGTTAGCTTTTATAGCGGGAATGAAATGAATATCTCTTCCCTGATCGGGCGCGTGTTTCGGATCCGCCCGCGCGGCTTTCGCGGATGATCCCGATCCTGCCGCGGGTCCCTCATCCGGGGGAGCCGTCCCTTTCATTATAAGTCCTCCGGTCGGGAAAGTAAATGCCTTTTTTCATTTTAGGCGCGTTCTCCCGGAAAAACTGAGCAGGGGACGGGAGTTTCTCATACTGTTTTCCTTCTATGAAGCTGTCTTCATGGGGTTTGATCGCGTCACGTAGACAGCGAACGGCCCCGCCGTGAGCTCACGAACGATAACTCTG
>CACZNC010000135.1 GCA_902782445.1 uncultured Ruminococcus sp. | reverse complement strand
CTCTCCGTAGAGTGCGAACAATCTATGATTGTGAGCTCACGTGCGATAACTCTGATAAGGTTGGATGGCTATATTGGTGTGCAAGGGTTCAACCGCACTCAATTGGTATAACCTTGTCCTACCCCCAATTGAAGTTCTTGCCAGGCTTCTTTCAAGAAGCCGCGTTTCCTTTTTAGCTTGAGATTAGTATCACTCCGCGAAGATCGGAAGATTGTTCACGCAGGGGGAGAGGTGCATCATGTGGTGGTCCGTGATCGGGATGAGGAGCATTCCGCCGACGGTCAGCCTGCCCCAGAACACCAGAAGCCAGACCGAACGGAAATCCGTGGTCACGCCGCCCTCCTCGAGGATCCGCATGACCCATTCCTCCGGGACCTTTGCCTTCACCTGATCGAGAGTCAGGCTTTCGATGATCTTCCGGGTGTTTTTCCCGACGGCGATCATGTACCGGCGCAGGGCTTCTATATTGAGCTTTGCCCCGAATTCCGCCGCCTCGTCCTCCTCCAGCGCGTTCCCCGTGTCGGTAATGGACGCGCCGATCTCCCTCTGCCACTCCGCGTCGAAGATCTGCTTTCCGTTCGCCATCAGGATATTGGAGACGAGGTCTTCGATCCGGCAGGTGTGCCAGAAATGCCAGCAGAGCGGAACCGTATTCGTCCCGGCGTATTTCAGATCCACGTCCCCGTCCTGACGCGGGACCGGAACATTCTGACGTCCGTCCGCCATGTAGTCGAACACATAATCGGCGATCGTCCTTTCCGGGGCTCCCGACACCTCGGCGGGGTGGACCAGGGCGTGGACTTCGAGGGCTTTCTGCCGGATCGCTTCGATATCGTCCCCGCCGATCGCCTCCGCCAGCTCGCCGCTTTTTTCGTCTATGATTCGGAGAATCGTTTCCTTGTTCATGTTTTTACCCTTTTGACGGAACAGGGGGAGAATCACTCCTCCCCGTCCTCTTTATCTTCTTTTTCCTCCGGCTTCCGCCTTTTCCGCACCGCTTCCGTCAGCAGATATTCGATCTGACCGTTGAGGGAGCGGAAATCATCCTCCGCCCAGCGCGCCAACTCGTCGTACAGGGATTTTGAAAGCCGGAGAGGGATCTGTTTCTTGTCCTTTTCCGTCACGGCTTAATAGATCGAGCCGGTGTTGACGATGGGCTGCGCGTCGCGGTTCCCGCACAGCACCACGAGGAGGTTGGCGACCATCTGGGCCTTGCGTTCGTCGTCAAGATCGCAGATTTCCTCGTGATTGATCTTGTCCAGCGCCATCTGCACCATGCCGACCGCGCCGTCGACGATCATCTTCCGCGCGTCGATGATGGCGGACGCCTGCTGACGCTGGAGCATGACCGCGGCGATTTCGGGGGCGTAGGCGAGATAGGTGATCCGCGCTTCGACCGCTTCGAGACCCGCGAATTCGACCTTCTCTTGGATCTTGTCGCGGATGCGGGACGCCACGAGATCCGAAGAGCCCCGCAGGGAACCTTCGTCCGCCACGCCGTCGCCCGTGGTATCGACGCCCGGAGCCACGTCGTAGGGGTAGATCCGCACGATCTCGCGGAGGGCGCTGTCGCACTGGAGGGAGAGATATTCCTTGTAGTTGTCGACGTTGAAGACGGCCTTCGCGGTGTCGACCACCCGCCACATCACGGCGATCCCGATCTCCACCGGGTTGCCGAGGCAGTCGTTGATCTTCTGGCGGTTGTTGTTCAGGGTCATGACCTTGAGGGAGATCTTGTTGCTCACGAGCTCCGCCGAAGTTCCCGCGTTGACCTGCATCCCCGCGAACACCGGGCCGTCGGGCTTGACGTCGCCGGACTGGTTCAGCTTTGTCTTCGCCGCGGGGTTGAAGGACGCGCAGAAGGGGTTGACGAAGAAGAATCCGTCGTTTTTCAGGGTCCCCACATACCGGCCGAAGAGGGTGAGCACCAGGGCTTCGTTCGGACGGACGACCTTGAATCCGCACCAGAGGATCCAGCCGACGCACAGCCAGACCGTGCTGACGACGAACAGGGCGATGGCGGGCTTCGAACCGCGGTCCATGCCGATCCCGCCGAAAACCGTGCCGACGATAGCCGCGATGTAGAGCAGGATGGAGAAGAGGAGCATCCCCCAGCCGTTCGACGCGTGGTAGATCTTCTCCTCCACGTTCTTGTACTTGTTTTCCATGAACTTTGCCATAAGCAGCCTCCTTTTTCCGTGGCGCGGATTGAAGTGATATCATTTTGATATTGCATTGAGATTATACCACCGTTTTTCCCCCCTGTCAAGAGGGTGGGAAGATTTTTTCGGGGAAATTTATGCAAAGTCCTTGACAAAAATTTAGAAATTTGGTATAATGGGCGGCGATGATAAGGTACCTGATAAATGCCGCGATTAAAAAACGCGGAAGAGAGCGAAAGGAGAACAGATTGACCGAACTGGACAGACTGAACGAAGAGATCGTAAGAGAACTGAGAAAGCTGAACGCCATGAGCCGCCGGGGAAGACCGGAGGTCCCGGAAGGGGAAGCGCGGCGGGAGCACGGACGGGGCCGGAGCATGGGGATCCTCGCCGACCGGGGACCCATGAGTCAGGCGAAGCTGGCGGAATACCTGGACATCCGCCCCCAATCGCTGTCCGAAGTGATCTGCAAGATGGAGAGCGACGGGATCGTGACGCGGCGGCAGTCCGAGGAGGACAGGCGGCAGACCATCGTCTCGCTGACAGAGGCGGGGGTCGCGCGGGTGGAAGCGTTCCGGGAATTTCAGAGACGGCACGCGGAGGAGTTTCTCGCGCCGCTCTCCATAGAGGAAAGAAAGATGTTTGCCTCCCTGCTCGCCCGGCTGACCGGTCCCCGGGAAAAGGACGGCGGCGCGGAGGACGATCGGGAAGAGAAGCCGGACGGAGCGGTGAACTCCGACGGAGACACGGGAAGGAGTGAGCGATAAGATGGGACCCGGAGGCGGATACAGAGGACGCCGCGAACAGATGATGGATAAATTAAAGGAACCGAAACCCCAATCCCTGCGCGAAGTCCCGGGATTTGTGTGGCGGGTGGTGTCGAAATTCTTCTACCGCCTGTTCTATATCTTCCGGCTGGTGTGGGATACGAAACCGTGGATCCTGCTCTTCATGGTCTTCATGGCGGTGTGGAACGGCGTGACGCCCGTGATCAGCGCGTACATCGGAGCGGCCCTGCTCAACGGACTGGCCACGGCCTATATGTCCGTCACCTCGGGCGGGGAGATGATGTTCGACAGCGTGGTCTTCCTGCTCCTGCTGCGTTTCGGATTCAACTTCCTCACGAGCATGGTGGGGCGGATCTCGAGCATCCTCAACAACATCGCGGGCGAGCTGGTCGTCAACCACGTCAATCTGAAAATCATGCGCAAGGCCCGGGAGGTGGATCTCGCCTCCTTCGACGACCCGGAATTCTACGAACGCTTTGAGAACGCCAAGCGCGAAGCGGGTTCCCGTCCGATCAATATTCTCAACAACAATTTCACGATCATCTCCACGGTTATCAGCATGGTGTCCTTCGTAGTGATCCTCGCCGGGATCGCGTGGTGGGCCCCCATTGCCATCGTCATCATCAGCGCGCCGACGGCCATCATCAGCTTCGCGTACCGCAAGAAGAACTTCTGGTACGTGCGCTGGCACTCGAAGGATCGCCGTCAGATGAGCTACTACTCCGACCTCATGACCAACAAGGACATGGTAAAGGAGATCCGCCTCTTCCACCTCTCCGACCTCTTCATCGGGCGGTATCAGGAGACCTTCCTCCGGTATTTCGGCGGACTGAAAAAGCTCTTCGTCGGCGAAGGTCTCTGGAACATCGGGATCAATCTGCTGACGACTGCGGTCAACTGCCTGCTCTTCCTCTATATCGCGAAGGGCGTCGCGGAGGGGCGGTACGCGGTGGGCGACTATTCGCTCTACACCGGCGCGCTCGGGTCCATCTCGGGCGGGATCGGCACCATCATCGGCACCACGGCCTCGATCTACGAGGGGACTTTGTTCATCGACAACCTGATCCTCTTCATGAACGAAAAACGCACGGTCGTCCCCGCTCTGCCCGAGCCCCGCAAGGTCGCCCACGGCACGGGACACACGATCGAATTCAGAAACGTGTCCTTCTCCTATCCCGGCACGGAGCGGAAGGTGATCGACAACGTCAGCCTGAAGCTCGAACCGGGCGACACCTGCGTCCTCGTGGGCCTGAACGGCGCGGGGAAGACGACGCTCATCAAGCTCCTCACCCGGCTCTACGACCCCACGGAGGGCGTGATCCTGCTGGACGGCTACGATATCAAGGAATACGACGTCAACGATCTCTACGCCATGTTCGGCATCATCTTCCAGGATTTCGGAAAATACGCCGTCTCCGTCAAGGAGAACATCCGCTTCGGACAGGTCGACCGGGACGCCGGGGACGCGCAGATTGAGGAAGCGGCCGTACAGTCCACCGCAAGCCAGTTCATCGAACGGCTCCCGGACGGCTACGAAACGCCCCTGATGCGGTATTTCGAGGAGAACGGCATCGAGCTCTCCATCGGCCAGTGGCAGAAGCTGTCCATCGCCCGGGCGTTCTACTCCGATTCCGACGTCATCATCCTCGACGAGCCGACGGCCTCCCTCGACGCCATCGCCGAACAGGACATCTACAACCAGTTCGACCGCCTGCGCAAGGACAAGACCTGCATCTTCGTCTCCCACCGGCTGTCCTCGGCCACCGTGGCGAACAAGATCATCGTCCTCGAGAACGGAGCCCTGATCGAGACCGGCAACCACGCGGAACTGATGAAGAAGCGCGGCGTCTACTACGAGCTCTTCACCACCCAGGCCAAGCGGTACATCACCCCCATCGACGGCGTCTCCGCGGAGGAATTCATGAGCGAAGACGAGAACATCAGCAAGTTCCTCTCGCAGAAAGCGGCGGGGGACGGCAAAAGACCCGACGGGCTCCCGGAAGGCATGGGACCCGGCGCGGATCCGAACCGCCTGCCTACCCCGGATGGAAGGCACCCGCGGAACGGAGAGCGTCCCCCGAGACAGGGCGAATAAACGTCATTTCCGCAGAACAGAAAAACATCCCGACTCCGGTTTTCATCCCGGGGCCGGGACTTTTCATACTATTCTCGTTCTAAAAAGCTAACTATATGGGTTTTGATCGCTCTCCGTAGAGTGCGAACAATCTATGATTGTGAGCTCACGTGCGATAACT
>CACZNC010000134.1 GCA_902782445.1 uncultured Ruminococcus sp. | reverse complement strand
GAGTTATCGTTCGTGAGCTCACAATCATAGATTGTTCGCACTCTACGGAGAGCGATCAAAACCCATATAGTTAGCTTTTTAGAGCGAGAATAGTATGAACCTTACCGTGGGCGTAAAAGATCCTCTTCGGCTTCGCGCGCATAACCTTCTCCCAGTCGCGGTGCACCGGGGCGTCTTCGCCGTAGGCCGGAAGGACCGCTCTCCGTTCGAGATCCCCGACGAAGCAGTCCCCGCAGTCCAGCAGAACGGACACGCTGTCCCGGCTGTGGCTCGGCGTGGGGACGATCCCGCCCGCGATCCCGAGGTCCGAAAGGAACGCCCGGCTTTCGGCACAGGGGAGGAGGACGGCCCCGCTCTCGTCGATGGGCTCCCAGCGCAGATCCGGCTGACGGGCGAAGATCGCGTCAGGGAAATGCACGTCCTGCGTCTGGGTGTCCATGAGGATCAGCTTCACCCCCTGTTTCATCAGATCCGGAATCAGCCCCACGTGGTCCGGGTGATAATGGGTGGCGAGGACATACGCGATATCCCGCACGCCGGCTCCGGCGGATTTGAGGGCTCTGTAAAACGCGGGCAGGGTCCCGGCGAAATCCGTGTCGATCAGAAGATACGCGCCTTTTCCGCCGAGCAGAAACGTATTGGTGTTCCCGTAAGTCAGGCAGATCATCTTTTTGCCCCCTTTCCCGGATTCCGGCTGTGTTCCTCTCCCCATTATAGCACATTTTCCGCCGTTCTGCCGGGTTTTCGGGAAATTCTCCGGGGGACCGCGTCTCCGCAGCCTCCGGTCCGGCTGCCCCGGGCTCCGTTCTCCCCGTGGAATTCTACCGCAGGTTTCCGTTTTCTTCTTGCGGGGAGCGGGAGAACTGTGATACAATGGAAACAAAGATCGGGGATGCGGAGGCGGAAAGATGGACGAGGGGATCAGATTCGGGAATCATCTGACGGAACTGAGGAAATTGCGGGGGTTGTCCCAGGCTCAGCTCGGCGCGCTCCTCGGGGTAACGGACAAAGCGGTCAGCAAATGGGAAAACGCCCGCGCGATGCCCGACAGCCGGATCCTGGCGCGGCTCAGCGAACTGCTCGGCGTCACGGCGGACGATCTTCTGGCTACCCGGCTTGCGGACCGGCAGGGGGAAGAAGCGGGAAGACCGAACAGAGCGGCGGAGCGGGAAAAAGCGCTTCGGGCGAAGTGCCGGGACCGGATGGAGGACATTTTCGGGGGAAATCCGCCTCCCGAGGCAGTCAGCCGTCTGTTTGCAGAAGAACAGCTCCTCCGCGCCGGGACGGGGAACTCCGGTCTTCCGGGCCGGCTTTTCCTGCTCGACACAACGGCGGCATTCTTCGGAAAGCTCCGGGAACGGGGATGCCGCGCTTCCCTGTTCCTGCCCGCGGGAGCCGAATGGTCCGCCTTCCTTCTCGGGGCGTCGGATGTCGATCCCCTGCCTCCCCACGCATTCTGCCCCTCCTGCCGTCATGTCGAATTCGTCCGATCCGCGGAGGGGACCCGGGTCCGTTCCGGGTGGGATCTTCCCGCAATCCGATGCCGGAAGTGCGGAAAACCGATGATCCGGGACGGTCAGGATCTCTCTTTCGGCGCGGCGGCATACAGACCGCTTGCGGATATCAGGATCGATCTGACCGGGATGCGGGATCCCGTGAAATGCCTCGCGGATCTGCTCGGGGACTGTCTGTGGACTGCGTTCCGGAGACGGGGGGAAGGTCCCGACTGTCCGACGGTGCGGATCGCCGTTTTGCCGGAGGAGGCGCGGTATATGCTCCCCGGCGGATGGGAGACGAGAAGACCGGAAGACAGGGTATTGCCGACGGAGGAGTATTTCGGCAGATTCGAGGCATACCCGCTCTTCTGTCTCGCGGACAGCGGTCTCATGAGAAAACTGCGCCTCCTCGAGGAAGCGACCGGAATGCCGGCGGAACGGGTCCCGTTTTCCGCGCCGGAAGTCCTCGAAGCCCTTCTCCGAGGCGCGCCGGGCACTGAATTTCTGCCGTTTCTCTCCCTCTCTCCCGTAAAGCAGGCGATGGAAAAGGCAGAAGCGCGGACATGGGCGGACCTCATTTCCCTCGCCGGACTGATGCACGGGACCGGAACATGGCGCGGGAACGGGGAAGAACGGGCGGCGGCCGGGGAACCTCTCTCCTCCCTCGTCTCGTTCCGGGAGGACGTCTACGAAGCGGTTCGCGAAAAGCTGGTTGATCGCGGGATCGCGGACGACGGACTGGCCCGGGAGGTCATGGAAAACGCCCGCCGGGGCCGCTATGAGAAATACGGCATGGACGGCGGGACAGCGCGGCTGCTCACGGAGCTCGGACTCGGGGAGGCGTTCATCCGCTCGGTCTCCCGCGTGAAATACCTCTTCCCGAAAATCTGCGCCGTCCGTCAGATCCGATGGGAGGCGACGCTGATGTGGTACGCCCTCCGCTCACCGGCCGCCTTCGGGAAGGTGATGAAGAGCGGTTGAAATAAAGAAAGGCCGTCGCCGATTTTTTTACGCCTCGAACATCCCGATCTGCGGATTCCTCTCCGGGAGCTCCCGCAGGAAGGCGAAGCACTCCTCCGGGGTCGAGAGCATCCCGTTTTCCCGGCAGATCTTCCGAAAGAGGGCCGTCAGCTCCCCGGCGTTCGGGCTCGGCAGTTCGTAGGCGTTCCCGTACCGCCGGATGTACCGTTCCTTCATCCCCGGGAAATGCCGGTCGAGGGCCGCGTAGTAGTATTCCCGGTCCCCGTCGCGGAGGGTCAGCCCCATGCCGAAGTCGATCACGCCCTTCACCCCCGCCCGGACGCAGGCTTCGAGGATCGCCGTCACGTTCTCCGCCGTGTCGTTGATGAACGGCAGGATCGGCGTCATCCAGACGATCGTCGGGATCCCCCGCTCACGCATCTCCGAGAGGACTTCGACCCGCCGCTTCGTGCCGCAGACGTGCGGTTCGAGGATCCGGCAGAGGTCGTCGTCCCAGGTCGTCAGGGTCATCTGCACCACGCATTTCGCCGTCCGGTTGATCTCGGAGAGCAGGTCGATGTCGCGCAGGATACGGTCGGATTTCGTCTGGACCGCCGCACCGAAGCCGTATTTCAGAATAATTTCGAGGCATTTCCGGGTCAGCCCGAGTTCCTCTTCGCAGTGCATGTACGGATCGGACATGGCCCCCGTGCCGATCATGCAGGTCTTCCGCTTCGACCGCAGAGCCTTTTCGAGGAGCTCCGGCGCGTTGCGCTTCACTTCGACGTCCTCGAAGGGATGCGTGAACCGGTAGCACAGACTCCGGCTGTCGCAGTAGATACAGCCGTGGGTGCATCCCCGGTAGATATTCATCCCGCAGGATCCGCCGCCGCCGGTGAGGATCCCTTTTGCGTCCGTAAAGTGCATGGCCGAAACCCCGGATCTCGAATTGCCGCCCCGGACCGCCCGCCGTCACGCGCCGTTTTCCGGGTCTCCGGGGTCATTATAGCATGAAAAACCGCCTCCGTCAAGCAGCGGGGACGGGGCCTCTCCGCCCTTCTTCTGCCGGGGATCCCCATTCGCCGAATTGCATAAATACACGGCGGAGAAAGCCTCCGATTTCAACGGTTTTCAGGCGTTCCACCCCTTGACACAGGAATCGGAACCGTGTATAATAATACCGAAATGAGCAAGGGCGTTCATTCCGAGACTGGCAGGAGTGGGCGCGTTTTCTCTTTTGGAAGAAAGAATCCTGTTCTGAGGTGTCAACATGAAAACATGCGCGGTCGTCGGGATCAACTGGGGCGACGAAGGCAAAGGAAGAATGGTCGATCTGCTGGCCGAGGACTACGACGTCGTCGTCCGGTATCAGGGGGGCGGAAACGCGGGGCACACCGTCGTCAACGAACGCGGGAAGTTCGCCCTGCATCTGCTCCCGTCCGGGGTGTTCCGGGAATGGGTCATGAACATCCTCGGGAACGGCGTCGCGCTGGATCCCGAAAACCTCATGGCGGAGATCGGGACCCTCCGGGACGCGGGCGTCGCCGTCACACCGGAGAATCTGGCCGTCAGCGAGCGGGCGTCCCTGCTCCTGCCCTGGCACCGGCTCCTGGACGGGCTGGAAGAGGCGCGGCTTGCGGATAAAAAATACGGCTCCACGAAGCAGGGGATCGCCCCCTTCTACGCCGACAAAGCCGCGAAAAAGACCGTCCTCGCGGGGGATCTCTTCCACCCGGAGGAACTGAGGGAACGCCTCGCGGAGCTCGCGGAGTGGAAAAACCTCACGCTGAAGGGGGTCTACGGGGCGGAACCGGTCACCATGGAAGAACTCGACGCGTGGATCCGGGACTATTGCGAACCGCTCAAGCCCTTCGTCCGGGACACGGGACGGATCCTGCGGGACGCCGCGGAGAGTGGAAAGCGAATCCTCTTCGAAGCCCAGCTCGGAGCCCTCCGGGACGTGGACTACGGCATCGTCCCCTACACCACCTCGTCGAACACCCTCGCCTCCTACGCGCCGATCGGATCCGGCCTGCCGACTTTGAAGATCGGGGAGGTCGTGGGCGTGGTGAAGGCCTATTCCACCTGCGTCGGGGAGGGTCCCTTCGTCTGCGAGATGTTCGGGGAAGAGGCGGAAAAACTGCGGGAAGCCGGTGCGGAATACGGCGCGAAGACCGGAAGACCCCGCCGCGTGGGACCGCTGGATCTCGTCGCCACCCGCTGCGGCGTGGACATGCAGGGTGCGACCTGCTTAGCCCTCACCAAGCTCGACGTGCTCTGCTATATGGAGAAGATCCCGGTCTGCGTCGGCTATGAGATCGGCGGAAAAATCACGGACCGCTTCCCCTTCCCCGCGGATCTCGCCCACGCGAAGCCCGTGATCGAGACCGTTCCCGGCTGGGGATGCGATCTCTCGGCGGCCCGGAAATGGGAAGATCTGCCCGGTGCGGCGCGGAAGTATGTGGAAATGCTGGAAGAGGCCGCGGGCTGTCCGGTGAAGTACATCTCCGTCGGACCGGAGCGGGAAAGCCTTGTGATAAAAGAGGGATAAGGCATCCGCCATTCCGCCGCGTTCCGTCCCGGTGCCTTCATTCCGGGCGTCGGCGCATCATTTCGCGGGACAGGCTCCGCTGTTCCGGAAGCTGACAGAAAACAGAACAAAAGGGGAGAATCGGACCCCACTGTGAGCCCGGTTCTCCCCCTCTTTCTGTCTTTTTTATACTATATTCCTTCTATAAAGCTGTCTTCATGGGTTTTGATCGCTCTCCGTAGAATGCGAACGACGGGGTGGGAATGCCATATATCCAAACAT
>CACZNC010000133.1 GCA_902782445.1 uncultured Ruminococcus sp. | reverse complement strand
GTCCGGGCCTCCTTTCCCAGACTAAATTCTACCCCTTTTTCCTTCCCACGGTAAATTCCACCTCAAATTCCACTGTGGAATTTACTTTGGGAATTCACTTATTTCAGAAATTGCAGCAGTTGGAAACGCTTCAATTTATCGCCAGGCCCTTTGCCGCCTTTGAACCGGTGAGCAATGGCGTGCATATATGGACATTGGGCAGTACGTCTTCTTTCCGATTCCGGCTCTGCGGCGTGATCCCTTTCGGAACGCACACAATCCATATCCTGCGCTTCGCCCCGGACGGTGTCAGCAGCCACAAGGGGAACGAGCATGTGCCGGTGTAGAATCATGATATTCAGCTGATCGAGAAGGATGAAAATCACACCCAGTATACGGATCGGGTGGAGATCCACGTGGGCTGGAAGACCGTTTTCATCTGGCTGTGGGCGAATGCTTTCTATGCACACAGACAGAGAAAGTGGATCCGGCTGCTAAAACGGGAGGAGGCGTGACAGCCTTTGAGAATCCTGATTTTTGAGCAGGCGTGATCGGCGACCTATATTCGTGATCACCCCATCCTTGCGATACCCGCGCCTGGAAAACCGGATGGCATCGCTGTTTCTCACACGCCGTACATCACGATCCCCGCACAGGCGGAAATCAGGATCAGGACGACGCAGTCCCTTCTTCAAGATCTTTCTCGATCCGAAATACACCAGCGCCAGCCCCGCCGTCAGGATCGGCGGGCGGAAATCCCCGCCTTCGTTCAGCAGGGGAAAAACGCCCTGCCGGAACACCATGACACATCCGGTCGCCAGAACGATCCCGATGACGCAAGGATTGAGCCCGCTGAGGACCGCCGCAGCATATTTGTTTTTCAGCGCGGTTTTGAGCAGGATCGTCAGGAGCAGAATGATGAGGAAGGACGGCGTCACCACGGCCAGCGTTGCGATCAGCGCGCCGGAGAGCCCTGCCTGACTGCTGCCCACATAGGTCGCCAGATTGACCATGATCGGTCCGGGCGAGCTTTCGCTGACCGCGATCATGTCCGTCAACCGCTCGTCGCTCAGCCAACCGTAGGAGAGAACTACATCCCGGATGAGCGGAATCGCGCCGTACGCCCCGCCGAACGCAAAGCATCCGACTTTCAGAAACCCGATCAAAAGATCCAGGTAGATCACGGCTTCTCACCGCCTTTCCCGGACGAGGCACTGCGAATCAGAAAGACGGTCAGGCTGACAGCCCCGGCTAAAAGCATCAGGCTGACAGAGGAGAACTTCAGGGAAAACGCGTTGACGCACAGCATCGCCGCACAGGAACCCACGAGGATCACGCACGGAAGCGGCTTTTTCTTCATCTTCCGGATCATGTTCACCGCTGCGTCCACGATCAAAACCCCCACCGCGATCCGGATGCCCCTGAACGCGCTCGCGATCCACGTTATCTCGAGAAAGGAATCCAGAAACACGGAGACCGCATAAATGATGACGAAGGAAGGCAGGATCAGCCCCAGCGTAGCCGCCAGCGCACCAAAAAGGCCATTTTGGCGATAGCCCACAAAGGTAGCGCAGTTGACGGCGATGGGGCCGGGCGTCGATTCGGCGATCACCGTGATGTTCATCATGTCGTCGTGGGTGATCCAGCGCTTTCGCTCCACGCAGGCGTTTTCGATCAGGGAGATCATGGCGTACCCGCCGCCGAAGGTGAAGAGCCCTATTTGGGCAAAGGTCAGAAAAAGATCGAGCAGCATCCCATCCTCCGGGTCAGTGATCGGACTTCGCAAACGGACAGCGGTTCCCGATGCACTGATTGTTCTTCGCGGAATGGGTACAGACGACCTCCGGCTTCTCCATCTCCACGCCGAAGTATTCTTTTATGAAGTCGACGGCTTCCAGAATCGACAGGTACGAATCCCGCTTGCAGCAGCGCGGACCGCCGACCTCGCCAATGGCGCCGAGCGACTTTGCCGTCATTTTGTGTGACAGCGCGAACGGCTCAACGCTCAGGGGTGTGGAACCGGAGATGATCGATACAAACATGCCGGAAGAGATCCCCGCGCCGCAGGCTCCCCAGAAGCCGCACGCGCCGCCCGGCACGTTTTTCCCGCGGTTCATCATCTCGGAAAGAGCCTTTTCGAGATCGATCTCCCCTCCCGCGTTCCGGTATGCCGTCAGAAGTGCCGCGCCGACCATGACGTGGTGCTCCGGCCCGTGCATGTGGCAGAACGGGAGCGCCATCATCTTTTCGAGGATCAGGACGGGATCCTTCGAGGTCTCGCCGAGGCACAGACCGACAATCGCGTCCATCCCGGCGGTGTGACACGCGCCGCACACATAATGGCCCCGGACACAGCGGGTCTTGCTGTTCTCTTTCCTGTGACAGACCGCGCACTCCATCGGCTGATCCGCTTCCAGATATTCAAGCGGGGAGCCGCAGATCAGGCATTCGTCGTTCATCCGCATTCTCCTCTCTGTAATTCGGTTTCGGCAATACCCGGCAGCCGGGCGAAGAGCCTGGCTTTCAGGAGTTCGTATCTATGCCGCTTTTCCTCTTTGGCGAAATGCGTCTCCCGGAACTGCTCGGGACAATCCGCGTAATTTAGCTTTTTGTCTCCGAACTGCTCGCTCGTCAGATCGAACACGCAATCCCCGACAACGTTGAAGCAATGATAATTGCCGTCATCGAGCGGTACGCCGAAAACCTTTCCGCCGTAGAGATCCTGCAACAAAAACGCAGTGATCGAGCACTGACCGAGCGTTTTGTTCTCCGGCGACCAGTCGGAGCGCATTCGCGGCGCGCAGGTCTCCGCACACCAGATTTCGGAGAGCAGATCGTAATACTCTCGCGGCGTCAGACCGCGTTCATCCTTGATGTCGGCGCTTTCCCACCCGTAAAACTTGTATGCAGCCATTCAGTTTCCCTCACAGTGATGATCCGTGCATTGCCCGTGACCGCAGTCGCCGCTGTGATGTCCGCACGCGTGACCTTCTCCGTGTTCGTGACCGTGCCCATGGTGATCGCATTTCGCGTCGGGATCGAATCGGAGAACTCCCTCCGCCAGCGCCTTTGCGGCCGCGTCCGCCGATCCCGTCACGCCGCCGTAGAGCGCGATCCCCGCTTCTGCCAGCGCGTTCTGCGCGCCCATACCGATGCCGCCGCAGATGAGGGCATCGACCTGCGCCGCTTTCAGAAAGCCCGCCAGCGCGCCGTGACCGCTTCCGTTCGTCGGGACGATCCGTTCCCCGACGATTTTTCCGTCCGACACGTCGTAGAGCTTGAACTGCTCCGTATGTCCGAAATGCTGAAAGATTTCTCCGTTTTCATAGGTGACCGCGATTCTCATGGTATTCTTTCCTTTCTCCGGAATCTGATCCGTAATCTGATTTTCCAGCGCGTAGCTCCCGCCCCGGATGCGAAGCTCCCTGCCGTCAACAAGGGCTTCGGCGATCTTGCGGCGGGCGTTTTCGTAAATGGCTGTGACGGTGGTTCGCGCCACGTCCATCCGTGCGGCGCACTCTTCCTGCGTCAATCCCTCCCGGTCGAGCAGCCGGACGGTTTCAAACTCGTCGAGCGTCAGAACAACCGGATCGCTCTGTGAACGCTCCTCCGGTGAGAAGACCCAGCAGTCCGGGTATCCGCCGATCCTGCGGCAGCGCGGTTTTCTCGGCATTGTTCCGCCCCCCTTTGCTGTCATATGTCAGGAATCAGTATAGCACAATTCCGGACTTATGTCAAGAATGCTTTGGCAAAATCAAGGACTCAGATCTTTACTCTTTTATCAGGAAGAAGACGATTCAATCGCGAGCGTCACCTCATCCGTTTCTCGAAGCGGAACATCCCGTCGAAGCCGTCACCCCCTTCATACGTGTTTTCTTCTCCGGTCTCCGGGTCGTGCGGATCGGGATGAAAGCGGTTGAAGAATTCCACGGCATGGAACCCGCATTTGTTGATGTAGAAATGGATGTTGCGCGTCTCGAAATACGGTGTGCAGGTCTCCCAGACAGCAACGTCGGGATAGAGCTGTTCCACCTCGCACCACGCGGCCTGACCGATCCCTTTGCTGTGCGCGGTCGGGTTGACAAACAAAAGCTCCAGATCTCCCCGCCGCGTCTCTTCGTCGATGTGCAAAACAACCCCGCCGACAATCTGTCCGTTTTCGCGGATGCGGTAAGCGGTGCCCCCGTCGATGCTGTTCTCGATGGTAGAGCGGGAGATGATTTCGCCCTCCTCCTCAAAGTGATCGTCGCGCTGTCCGAACTCCTGCATTGCGCCGAATTTGAAGGCGAATTGGTTGTCCAAAATGAACTGTTCACGGTCGTCTTCCGTGAGGGGTGTGAGGGTGATGTTTTTTGCGATCATAATTGCCTCCAAGAAAAAATGCCCGCGGCAAAAACTGCTGCGAGCGCACTCGTCATCTTATCCGGCAGGCGGCCTGCAAAGCGAGCCGAAACACGCTTTACGATCCCCTACGCTGCGGCGTACTGCCCTCCGATGATCTGAACCATTATATCACGGTCTTTCCTGATTGTCAACACATCGAAACCGGTCTCGGATAAGAACGGAATGTAAACAATAACGCAAGGCCTTGACAAGTGACCTTTCGATCACTATAATAAGTGAACGAGGGGTCACTTTGCATCAAGCGGAGGTTCATATGGCAAAAGACACGAAAGAGAAAATCCTGACAGCGGCGCTCGATCTGTTCTCACAGAAAGGGTATGAGGGGACCAACATCCGTGAATTGAGTACATCCCTCGGGCTGGTCAAGTCGGGTATTTACAAGCATTTTGAAAGCAAGGAAGCCATTTGGGATGCCCTGCTTGACAGGATGATTGCCTATTATGGGGAGCGCTTCGGTTCTTCGGAACATCTGCCGCCCGTGCCGGATTCTACGGAAGAATTCATCGCCATGACCATGCGAATGGTGGAGCTCACGATTCACGATGAGCAAATTGTAAAAACGAGGAAGGTACTCACGCTGGAGCAGTTTCGGGACGATCGCGCCAGGGAGCTGGCAACGAAACACTTTCTGACCGGGCTTGCGGAGATGTTCAGGCAAATCTTCGCCGGAATGATGGACAAAGGCCTGATCTGCCGCGACGATCCCGCCATGCTGGCCTTCGCTTACGTCACGCCGATCTCGGCGCTGATTCACCTGTGCGACCGGGAGCCGGAGAAAACGGAAGATGCGATAGGGAAAATCGAAGCGTTCAGCAGGCACTTTATTGCGACCTATGGGGTGAAGTAACAATGTTTGATAGCCGCGTTTGCAAAGAAGCATGGCGCTGAATTAAACGTGATGGACGGCGGAGAACACTGGTTCCATACGGATGAACAGATGCATTTTCTGGATAA
>CACZNC010000132.1 GCA_902782445.1 uncultured Ruminococcus sp. | reverse complement strand
CATGTTTGGATAAATGGTATTCCCACCCCGTCGTTCGCATTCTACGGAGAGCGATCAAAACCCATGAAGACAGCTTTATAGAAGGAATATAGTATTAGGAGTGCGGAGCGGCTGGTGGCTGGTAGAACGAGTGGTGCTCAGCAGACCGGCTCCGGCTCTGACAGGGAAAAAACGAAATCGTTCGGATGGATCATTGCGATCTGCCGAACGATTTTTGTTTCACGTGAAACAATTCTTAATTCATCATTCTGAATTCACTCCTCACTCCTAACTCCTCACTCCTCATTTACTCCCCGCTCATCCTAAAACCTGACCACTCTTCCCGCCGCGATCCCGAGCGCTCCTTCGATCCCTCCGACGGCGCGGATGCCGGGGAGGAAGCACTTTTCCAGGTAATCCGCGTCGGTTTTGAGATCCAGGGCTTCCGCTTCGAGGGCGGCTTCCGAGAGCCCGTCGAGGAAGGGGAGGGCCAGGGCGGCGGATATCGCGGCGGAGCCTTCGGCCCAGAGGGTCAGGGTCGGGATCTCGCCGGGCTGTCCGTTCTTATTCCCCTCGAACAGGCCGAGGACGGCGGTCTTCCACAGCAGGCGCACGTCCTGGACGCGGCAGGCTTCGGGGGTGTCGTGGAAGCAGGTGTAATACTTTCTCGCCTGATCCCCGCCGAGGATATTCACCTCCCGTCCCGCGGTCTCCCCGGTCCCGAAGAGGTCCCCGCTGACCACGGCGATCCCGTCTTCGAGGAATTTTATCACCCGCGGATCCGAGACGCAGTCCTTCCCCCGCCCGCTGAGGCAGAGGACCGCCCGCTTTCCGTCCCAGTTATCCGGGACCAGCCGGACAAAGGGGATCTGCGCCCCCCGTTCGGACAGCGCGGCGTTCTTTTCGAGGGTGAATCCCTCTTCCCGGAAAAAGTCCCCGTCGGCGGAGGTCACGGCGTTCTGCCCTTCGATCCCGGTGATCCAGGCGAGCATCCGCTTCCGCTCCCCGTCCCCGAGACCCGCCGCCCGGTTGATGCGGTCCCGGCAGTCGTACGCAAAGAACGCCGCGTCCCCTTCGATCCCCGGGGCGTGCTTTCCGGCCTCTCCCCGGAACCAGGTGAGACCGTCGAGATCCCCGAAATCCACGGGCTGTTCGGTCCATCCGGGGTCCTTCCCCATCAGGTGCCGGGCGAAGAAGGAGTAGACCCGGGCCCGCGTCTTCCCGTTGTACTGGTGGGCCGCGATCTGGTAGTAGTGCTCCACCAAGTCCTGTGCGCCGTACTGCCGGTAGGCTTCGAGCACCGCCGGGACCTCGCGGGTTTCCTGCTCCCGGGTCCAGTCCCCCGTGGATCCGGCGAGGAAGAGGGGACGGGGGGCGATCATGGCGCACATTTCGGCGTTTTCGGTGCGGCGGCGCAGGCCCGGGGCGTTCTCGCAGTCGCATCCCCCCTGCATGAGGAGGGAGATCATGTTGATGGGAGCCGCGGCCTTCACCCGCTCGTCGAGGAGGGCGAGGAAGAGGGTCTGGGATCCCCCGCCGGACGCGCCGGTCATGCCGATATTTTCGGGATCCACCTCCGGCATGGAGCAGAGCAGGTCCAGCGCGCGGATGTTGTTCCAGAGCTGCACCCCGAGGCCGTTCGAGAGCCAGAGGTCCTTCGCGGGATCCCCGGAGAATCCGCCGTAGCGGTGGGAGATCTGGCGGCTGTCCACCATGCCGATCATGTCGGTGACGAGGCAGATAAATCCCATCCGGGCGAAATTGGCGATCTGCTGCGGGTAGTCCGCCGTCTCGTTCCGGGTGAGCCGCTGGGGTTCCCAGTGCCCGATGACGTTGAGGATGGCGGGGGCCTTTTCGGGCAGGGGGTCGGGCAGGAAGAGATTCCCGGTGGACCAGAATCCGGGCCGGGTCTCGAACATGATCTTTTCGACCGTGAAGCCCTCGAAGGATCCGGCGGGCTCGCGGCGCGCGTTCAGCGGGGTCTTTTCGGGCCAGGGGACCAGTCCCGCCGCCATGCGGAGATTGAAGCGGAGTTCTTCCCGCCGGGCGTCGACCTCTTCGCGGGAGGAGAACCGCCGGATCGGAAAAACGGTGTCGGTATGCCGGTCTGCGGCGAACCGCGCGTCGAGGGGGGGATGAGGAATGACGGAATAGTCGATCATGATGATGTTCCTCCGTAGATTGATGGTCTTTCTTGATTTGTCCTATACGGGATGAGGTGCGGTTTGGGATGAGAGTTTTTTGGATGGGAGCGCTTCGCTGGAATGGAAGGGACGCGCGGGCTTGTATCGAAAACCGGTTCACTCTCTTCGCGCGCTTATGCAGATTGCAGACTGAACGAGCCGGAACATGGAGGCAACCTCGCGCGGTCTTTGCACGTGCAGCTGAAACATGCGCAGACAAGTCTGCGGCCTTGCGGCGGTGATTCAGTCGCGCATTGGAAAGGGACGATGTGCAGTTTTTCTGCCGATTGTTTCACGTGAAACATGCGTTCCTTTGATTCTGCCGAGCCTTCACGAGCCCTTTTCCGTCAGATCGGCCGCCGCACGTCCCGTTTCGCCCTCACGTTGTCATTCTGAACGAAGTGAAGAATCTCCCAGCTTCAAGGCCAACCCATCCTCCACGTGCGGAGATTCTTCGTCGCAGGCTCCTCAGAATGACAAAGAAAAGCGAAACGACGGGGGTCAGCCGTCCGAAATCACGATTGTTTCACGTGAAACAACGGAGAACGGTTCTTCTGGCTGCTAGCCGCTTTCGACTACTAACTCCTAATTCTAGCCACTCCCAACTAATCACTCTTCCCTTACCGTCACAGTCTCGTTTTCAACGTCAATCAGCACGCCTTCCGCGGTCTCTTCGGCCTTTCCGCCGGTGACTTCCGCGGGGGATTTTACGTTGACGAGGAGGATTTTCAGATTCCGGCGGGCTTCTTCCCTGCCGCGGATGCGGAGGATCACGGTGCGTCCGATGCGGCCGGCGGTCACGGTCAGGATCTCGGCGTAGGGGGCTTCGGTCTGCCGGACTGCGCACTCCGCCTCGTCGGTGAGGGCGTAGAGCCTGACGGTGAGGGAGCCGTCCTCGTTCCGCATGGGCAGAAGGGTGTTCTCCCGGGCCATCAGGGGGAGGGAGAAGAAGTCGTGGGTCTCCCGCGCGAACCGGCCGCCCTCGGTCTCATGGCCGTCGAGGATGTTCGTCCAGCGGCCCGCGGGGAGGTAGAACTCCGTGTCCCCTTCCGCCGAGAAGACGGGGGCGACGAGGAGGGATCCCCCCAGCATGTACTGCGTGTCGAGGTCCGCCGCGATCCGGTCCCCCGGGAATTCGAGGGGCATGGCCCGCATCATGGGGACTCCCGTCTCGTGGGTATGGAGAGCCTCGGCCCAGAGATAGGGCATGAGGGCCTCTTTCAGCTTCGCAAACCGGCGCAGGACGTCCACGGCCTCCTCCCCGAAGAGCCACGGCACCCGGTAGGACCCGGATCCGTGGAGGCGGGAGTGGGTGGAGAGCAGGCCGAACGCCGACCAGCGCTTGTAGACGTCCGCGGGAGCCGTGCCCTCGAAGCCGGAAATATCGTGGGACCAGAATCCGAAGCCCGAGAGGGTGAGCGAAAGGCCCGCGCGGAGGGATTCGTGCATGGAGAGGTAGTTGGAATTGCAGTCCCCGCCCCAGTGGACCGGGAATTTCTGTCCGCCGACGGTGGCGCTCCGGGCGAAAAGGACGGCCTCCCCCACCCCTCTCTCCTCCTCCAGCAGATCGAAGACGCATTTATTGTAGAGGTAGCTGTAATAGTTGTGCATCTTCACGGGGTCGCTGCCGTCGAAGTACCGGACGTCCGTGGGGATCCGCTCGCCGAAGTCGGTCTTGAAGCAGTCGACGCCGTCCTCCAAAAGCCCCCGCAGCTTGGACTGATACCAGGCGCAGGCAGCGGGATTGGTGAAGTCGACGACGCCCATCCCCGCCTGCCAAAGATCGGTCTGCCAGACGTCGCCCTCCGGGGTCTCGAGCAGGTACCGCCCCTCCATCGCCTCCGCGAACGCCGGGGACTTCTGTCCGATGTAGGGATTGATCCAGACGCAGACCTTCAGGCCCCGGTCGTGGAGCTTCGCGATCAGCCCCCGCACGTCCGGGAAGACCCGCTCGTCCCAGTCGAATCCGCACCACTCGTTTTCCTTCATCCAGTAGCAGTCGAAGTGGAAGACGGAGAGCGGGATCTTTCTCTCGATCATCCCGTCCACCATCGAAAGGACGGTCTTTTCGTCGTAGGAGGTGGTGAAGGAGGAGGTGAGCCAGAGCCCGAAGGACCAGGCGGGGGGCAGTGCGGGACGTCCGGTCAGCGCGGTGTAGCGGGAGAGCACGCCTTTCAGGTCCTCCCCGCCGATCACCGTGAAGTCGAGCTTTTCGCCGGGGAGGGAGAACTGCACCCGGGTCACCATTTCCGAGGCGACCTCGAAGGACACGGCGTCCGGGGAATTGACGAGCACGCCGTAGCCGCGGTTCGTGAGATAGAAGGGGATGTTCTTGTAGGAGATCTCCGTGCAGGTCCCGCCGTCCTCGTTCCAGCAGTCGATCACCTGTCCGTTCTTGACGAAGGGCGTGAACCGCTCGCCGAAGCCGTAGACCCGCTCCCCGATGTCGAGGTCCAGCTGGCCGCGCATGAAGCTGCCCTCCGGGGTCTTCATCCAGGAGATCATGGCGTGACCGTACCGCTCGCCGACGGCCGTGAGCTTCCGATCTTTATAATAGAAGGTAAAGGACGCGGGATTTTTCGTGACGACGAGGGAGGAATCCCCGCTTTTCACGGTGATCGTGCCGTCCTCTCCCTCCGTCACCTCCAGCGGGCAGGGGGCGAGATTCAGATCGAATTTCGGCTCCTTCTTCCTGCTCCCGGCAAAGTGGACGGCCTCGAGGCGGATCATGTCCTTTCCGGGGGAGGAGACGGTCAGAAAGAGCACGGGGCCGCCCATGGCCCGTGCGTCGTGGCCGTAGTTCACGCAGTAGAGACGCAAAAGATCCCCCGCGCCGTCCGTCCGTTTTTCGAAGCGGGCCTCGCGGATCTGCATGACGTCCGCCGCCTCCACGCCCTCCCGGTTCATCCAGTAGCCTTTTGTGAATTTCATGGTTTCCTCCGGTTCGTCTTTGATCGGAGCGGTCTCCGTGTTCGAAGACATTATACCATAAGCGGGGAAAAAAGAAAAGGCGTTTTTTCCGAAATCCGGCGGGGGAGAAAAACGGGCGAAAAACGGCTCAAAACGGGGGAACTATTTTTCAAAAACCCCTTGACACGACGGAGGCGATATGATATAATACATGACGTCGGTGCGGGAAACAGCCGCAGCACGGCGAAACGGCCCGGTAGTTCAGTTGGTTAGAACGCTAGCCTGTCACGCTAGAGGTCACGAGTTCGAGTCTCGTCCGGGTCGTGCCTTTCAATCTTCTGGTTCCCGGCAGACCGGAGGCATACGCGGATTTAGCTCATTTGGTAGAGCGCAACCTTGCCAAGGTTGAGGTGGCGGGTCCGAGCCCCGTAATCCGCTTGGAGACAGCGATTTGATCCTGTCTCCTTTTTCTTTTTCTGTAAATCTTCCGCCGGTCACAAGCCTCCCGAAATCAGCCACGACGGACATTCTTGTCCGTCGGCGGAGGAAGTTTTGTTCATACCTTCACGGAAGGTATATAAGGAATGAAAGGACGGCGGCACGGGGGACCATCTCAGGCCGAAGGCCCCCTGTGCGGGTCCCTTGGCCGTATGGCATAACTGTACAGCTCGTCCCGGAATCGAAATTCGATCTTGCATCCCACGTCCTCGCGCGGTCTGTGTTCGTGCAGCTGAACCCGTGCACGGAACAAGTTCCGTGGGCTCCGCCAGCATTTCAGGCGCGCATTACACGGGACGCGCCATCGGGAAGCTGAGACTTTTTCTCTATCCTCGCGCACATGTTCAGATTCAGAACCGCATACAGCCCGAACCATGCGATCAAAAACCGTCAGAGCGGAACATCAAGTTCTACCCTGACGGCATTTTTGTTTCACGTGAAACAATTCTTAATTCATAATTCTGAATTCTGAATTTCGAATCATTCCTCATTCCTAATTTACCGAAGGCGCTCTACTAGCCACTAACCACTAGCCACTAACCGCTCCTCCCTCCTCCACATCCGCCGCCCGAACGTACCGCCTCAACGGGTACTCTCCGTCGTGGGATTCTCCGGGGAAGGGCTCGGACATGCGGGCGGGGGCGGTGACGCGGGTGAGACCGGCGCGGAGGAGGAGATCGGTGAGGCGGCCCCTGTCCTCGTCCGGGCAGATCAGTCCCGCGGTCTGGAGGCGGCCTTTGGATTCGCCACGGCGGAGGGTGGGAAGGAGATTCTTCTCCGGCAGGCGCTTGACGGGGACGCTCATGCAGAGGGGGGAGAGTTCGAGGCTGCTGTCCCGGCAGAGGATCAGGGAGCACTCCCGACCCTCGAGGATCGCGCGGTCCTTCTCCGGGCTCCCGCGGTCTTCGGCAGGGGTGTCGATCCCGTTTTTTTCGAGGGCCCGCTCCATGCGGATCATCCTCTGGCGGATCGAACGGGCGGCGAGGACCCCGATCTCCGCCGGGGGATGCTTCTTCACGGCCTCTTCGAGCAGGGGGAGGAAGATCCGGGCGAAGGCCTCCATGTCCTCCCGGCGGGCGGTGTCGAGAAAGACGGTCTGGCAGGAGGAGCACAGCAGCTGGCCGGTGAGGGCGATGTGCTCGGCAAGTCCTGAGAGGTCGGAGATCAGCCGGGGATCGGTCCGTCCGGCGCAGAGGGCTTCGAAATCGGTCTTCACATAGCAGAATCCGAGGCGGTGGCCCCATTCGATGAGCTTCGCCCCGGCGGGAGCCAGCTTCCGGACGGCCCGCTCGGCTTCTTCCCCGCCCCAGAGCACGATCCCGTCGGCCATCCCGGCCATTTTTTTCATGGCGGCGACGTCGGAGGAGGGGGTGTCGAAGACCGCGACGAAATCGGCGATCTCCGGTTCCGCGCGGCAGAGCTCCGAAAGGATCTCCACGGTGAGCCCGGAATCGGCCTGGGGGAGTTTCAGGATGTTGAAGTTCCCGGTGAGCAGACCTTCCGCCGCGCTGAGGGCCGGGAGACCGTCCATATTCCCCGCGGCGATGTGGAAGAGGGTGCCGAGGGGCCGGAATTCGGTGCGGATCCCGGGGGCGGAGGGCATGGGACCCGATCCCAGTTCCCGGGCGAGGCGCAGTTCGATGTTCTCCCGGTTCAGGGCGGAGACGGCGAGTTTTTTGTACCGCGCGGCGTCCTCCCCGGCGGCGAGGGATGCGATCCGGCCGTCGAATTCCCCCCGGGAGATCCGGTCCCCGAGGGCGGAGAGCGCGCGGATCACGGTCTCGCGGGAAAGGGTCTTCGTCGCCCGCACGCGGTTGATGTATGCTTCGAGCCCCGAGAGGATCTCGTCCTGCCGGGAAGAGGGCCAGAGACGGCCTTTGGCGAAAATCATACGGTTTTCACCCCTTTCAAAATCGAACGAAAGACTCCGCCTTTCGAAACCAGCATGACGGATCTATGATCCGTCGCGGAGAAAAGCATACCTTCATCGAAGGTATATAAGGTATGAAACGCTCCGCGTTTCGGATTTTAATGTCCCTACGCGGGACGGCGGCACGGGGGACCATCTCAGGCCGAAGGCCCCCTGTGCGGGTCCCTTGGCCGTATGGCATAACTGTACCGCTCGTCCCGAAATCGAAAATCGACTGCGCATCCCACGGTTCTCGCGCGGTCTGTGTTCGTATAGCCGAAACATGCGCAGGACAAGTCCTGCGGCCTTACGGCAGAGATTCAGGCGCGCATTGGGCACAAGGACGCGCGGACGGGAAGTCAGTGGATATTCTGCATCCTCGCGCACATGCTCAGATTCAGATCTGCGTGCAGACCGAGCCGCGCGATCGAAAATCTGTCCGGGCGAAACATGGAGTTTCGGCAAGTAAATGTTTCACGTGAAACAAAATCAATTCCTCATTCCTAATTCCTCATTCACTTCTAACTCCTCACTCCTCACTCGTTCTACTAGCCACTACCCACTAGCCTCTCTTATCGCTTCTTCCGCTCCTGCCGCGCAGGTTTTGATTTCGGTCATGCCGACGCGGCCGAGGATCTCGAGCCAGGGGGACTTGCATCCGCAGGGGCAGGGGGGATCGGTCTCGGCGGTGTGGAGGATGCCGAGGTCGTCGGTGAGGACGCTCAGCACCGGGGTGGCGCGGATCATGGGGGTGATGAGGTTGACGAGCCCGGGCGTACCGGCGGGAACGGGGTCGAAGGTCCGGGGATCCCGGATGAGGACCCGGGAATAGACGGGGATGTGGAACCGGCGGGCCGGGCAGGCGCAGTAGAGGATCGGATGTTCCGCCGCGCCGTAGCACTCGAAAACCCGGGATCCGGGGATGCCGAGGACCTTCTCGATCCGGCGGACCATCTCCTCCTTATCGACGGCCTCCCGGTAGTGCTGCTTCCAGCCGCCGCCGAACATGACGGAGGATCCCTCCGGGAGGCGCAGACGGATCCCGCGCTCCTCCATCCGGCCGAGGGCGAACCAGACGTATGCCGGGAATCCCATGAGGCGGGTGGGAAAGGGGGATCTTTCGTGCTTCGCGAGGGCGGAGATCACCCCGTCCAGGTCCGGCTTGTAGGCGTATGTCCCGTCCTCCCCCTTCACGCGGCGGAGGGCGAAGGTGCGGCTCAGGGCCGGGGCGAGGAAGGTGTACCCGTAGGCGGTCATGGCGGCGGCCATCGCGGGTCCGGCGTCGTTTCCCCCGCCCCGCCGGGGATCGTAGCCGAAGACGACGTAGTGACAGGGCTTCGGGGAGAGGATGCCCCGGGATCCGAAGACCTTTTTCACCATCACGGCTCCCGCGCCGAGGGCTCCGGCTTCCAGACCGATCTCGCTCCGTCCGCTCCCGCCGGTCCCCGAGGAGGAGGCCGTGACGAGACGCCGGACCTTCGGCATGGAGAACATCCGGTGCTTTTTCAGAAAAGCGGTGGGCAGAAAGGGCAGGCGGGAAAGATCGGCGGGGGTCTTCAGCTCCTTTGGCCGGAAGCCGAATTCGTCGAGGACCGCCCGGTATGCGGGACAGTGGGCGTACTGGAATTCCGCGTTTTCCCGCAGGGCGGAGAGGAAGAGATCCTCGGTCCCCGCCGTGTCGTAGGGATCGGACCAGAGAAAGAGCTTCGTTCGATAGTCCATGCCGCCCTCCTTCGCGTTTTTCGCTGCTTTCATTGTATCACACCCGGCGGATTTTGGCAAGCTCTTTCGGCAAACCGCATAAAGTTTTCCCCCCGCTTGACTTTTCGAAAGGCAAATGATACAATGGAAGTGGTTAGAGGGTAGTGGTTAGTGGCTAGTAGACACGGACAATTAGGAATGAGGAATTAGGAATTGTTTCACGTGAAACTTTTTTCCGGAATTTCGGCTGCTGCACGTCCCGTTCCGCCTCCAGCTTGTCATTCTGACGCACCGACGCGGTCGTGCTGTCAGCGAAGAATCTCCCAACTTCAAGGCCAACCCATTCTCCAAGTGCGGAGATTCTTCGTCGCAGGCTCCTCAGAATGACACAGTAAAGCGGCGGCGGACGGGTTTCCGGCCTGAATGAAGAATCGTTTCAGGAAAACAGAACGAAATCACGATTGTTTCACGTGAAACATCATCCCAACCGCCCGCACACTGTCCCCTTTCCAATGCGCGCCTGAAACGCCGCCGGAGGCCGCAGGACTTGTCCTGCGCATGTTTCAGCTGCACGGCCGGCGATCAAGCGCGGTTGGCTTCATTCTCCGGCTCGTCCGTCTGAATCTGAATCAGCCCGCGGGGATCGCTCCGTGTTCCAGCTTCAAGACCGCGCGTCCCTTCCATTCCAGCGGAGCGCTCCCATCCCAAAAACGCAAATCCCGCACCCTGCTCCATAAGCGGATTCGTTCGTTTCATAACAGTGCGCAGCACAATATAAAAAATATTTCCCAACGGGAGGTTCACCATGGCAGAAAAACTTCGCATCGGTATCATCGGCACGGGCGGGATCGCTCATGCCCACGCGAATTCCTACAAACGGATGCCCGACGTGGAGGTCGTCGCCGGCGCGGATATCATCCCCGGCAAGGCCCGGAAATTCCTCGACGAATTCGGCTGGACCGACGCCGCGGCCTACGAATCCCACGAGGAGCTCTGCAAGCGGGACGACATCGACGCGGTCTCCGTCTGCACCTACAACAGCCAGCACGCCGTCTGCGCCATCGCCGCGCTGGAATCCGGCAAGCATGTCCTGCTCGAAAAGCCCATGTGCGTGACCCTCGAGGAAGGCCTCGCCATCATGCGCGCGGAGAAGAAGAGCGGCAAGATCCTCACCGTCGGGTTCCAGCCCCGGTACAACAACAACTGCAGGAAGATCAAGCGGATCGTGGAGAGCGGCGCCCTCGGGAAGGTCTACTACGTCCAGATCGGCGGATCCCGGCGGCGGGGCATCCCGGGGAGCACCTTCATCGAGAAGGAAAAGGCGGTCTTCGGAGCCATCGGGGACCTGGGATGCTATTCCCTCGACCTCTCCCTCAACTCCATCGGCTATCCGAAGCCTCTCACCGTCTCGGCCTACACCAGCGACTATTTCGGGAAGAACCCGAAGTACTACTCCGAGGCGGACCGCTTCTCAGTGGACGATTTCTCGGCGGCCTTCATCCGGCTGGAGGGGGACATCATCCTCGACTACCGCATGGCCTGGGCGATGCACATGGATATCTGCTCGGACTTCGTGATCCTCGGGACGGACGCGGGCCTGAAAGCCACGGCTCCGACGCCGAATCCGCTGTGGGGATCCATCATCAGCGGGGATATCGCCGGACTCTATCTGATGCACGACGAATGCGGGGAGCCCGTGACGACGCCCCTCTCGCTGGAACAGACCCGGGGGGACATCTTCTACATGAAGGTCCGCGATTTCGTGGATCAGGTCGAAAAAGGCGGCACCGCCCCGATCCCGACCTCCCAGATCATCTACAACCAGGCCATCATCGACGCGATGGTCCGCTCCGCAAAAGAGAAGTGCGAGATCAAGATCGAGATCCCGGAGATCTGAGGTTTTCGGTTTTCCGCTTCGGGGCTTCGTTCCGGTCTGGGA
This sequence comes from uncultured Ruminococcus sp., assembly GCA_902782445.1. Lineage (GTDB taxonomy): Bacteria > Bacillota > Clostridia > Oscillospirales > CAG-272 > UMGS1696. The sequence continues at coordinate 4,991 of CACZNC010000132.1, read as the reverse complement.
TCTGATACTAAATCCCTTCTAAGGGGTTACGCGGCTTCTTGAACAGGGTTATCCTTCGCGAGCTCACGGCAAGGCCGTTCGCATTCTACGGAGAGCGATCAAAACCCATGAAGACAGCTTTATAGAAGGAATATAGTATGAGTTTTTTTGGATGGATAAGGATGGAAGGGGACGCGCGTTTCCGCATCGAAGGCCGTCCCCCCATCCCCGCGCGCCTGGTCGGAGTCCGGATTTGAAGATTCGAACATGGCGTTAACCCCGCGCGGTCTTCGGCGTGCAGTCAAACCCATGCTCGGAGCAAGCTCCTCGGCCTTCGGCAGCGTTTCAAGCGCGCATTGGAAGAGGGACAAAGTGCGGGTGGTCGGGATGATGTTTCACGTGAAACAATTCTTAATTCATAATTCTGAATTTCATTCCTCATTCCTCATTTTGTCACTCCTCACTCCTCACTCCTCACTCTGCGAAGAACACTTTGTGAATTTTCTTCCCTATCCCTTGCACTTTCCCGGCGGGTGTATTATAATAGAGGCATCGAAAATATGTTCTCATGAATGAACGAAAGGAATGATTTTAGTATGGCTCCCAGAACCTCCGCGCGCAAGGCGGCCGCAGAACCCGCCGACAAGACTCCCGAAGAGAAGAAGAAAGCCCTGGAAACCGCCATCAGCCAGCTGGAAAAGAGCTTCGGCAAGGGGACGGTCATCAAGATGGGCGAGAATCCGAAAATGAACGTCTCCGCGGTCTCGACGGGTTCGATCTCCCTCGATATCGCCCTCGGCATCGGCGGTCTCCCCCGGGGAAGGATCGTCGAGGTCTACGGCCCCGAATCCTCCGGTAAGACCACCCTCACCCTCCACGCCATCGCCGAAGTCCAGAAACTCGGGGGCACCGCCGCCTTCATCGACGCGGAACACGCCCTCGATCCGGTCTACGCGAAGAACCTCGGCGTGGATATCGACAACCTCCTCGTCTCCCAGCCCGACTCCGGCGAACAGGCCCTCGAAATCACCGACGCCCTCGTGCGGTCCGGCGCGATCGACATCGTGGTCATCGACTCCGTGGCGGCTCTCGTGCCCCAGCAGGAGATCGACGGCGACATGGGTGCGTCCCACGTGGGCCTTCAGGCGCGGCTCATGTCCCAGGCCCTGCGGAAGCTCTCCGGCACGATCTCGAAGACCAACTGCATCGTGATCTTCATCAACCAGCTCCGGGAGAAAGTCGGCGTCATGTACGGCAATCCCGAGACCACCACCGGCGGCCGCGCCCTCAAGTTCTACGCCTCCGTCCGCATCGAGATCCGCAAGACGGAATCCCTCAAGAACGGCTCCGAGGTCTACGGCAACCGCACCCGCTGCAAGGTCGTGAAGAACAAGGTCGCCCCGCCCTTCAAGACCGCGGAATTCGACATCCTCTACGGCACGGGCATTTCGAAGGCCAGCGAGATCGTGGAAATGGGCACGGAGCTCGGCGTCATCGAAAAGAGCGGCGCGTGGTTCTACTACGACGGCAGCCGTCTGGCCCAGGGCCGCGACAACGCCCGCATCGCCATCGAAAACGACCCCAGCCTCGCCGCCGAGATCGAAGAGCAGATCAAGGCCAAAGCCACCGCCCCCGATATGGAACGCGAAGGCGACGAGGAGGAAGACGACCTCGAACTCGACGACGAAGCCCTCGACATCCGCGTTCTCGACTTGGGAGATGAAGAGGAAGAGTAAAAGTTAATCCGCGGCGGGATGAAGTTCCGCTGAAATCTTCGGCTTGATTTGGATGGGAAGGGGATGGAAGGGACGCGCTCTCCGTCAGCGGAAACCGTTCCGCCATCCCCGCGCGTTCATTCAGATCCGGGCCGGAAGAGCCGGAACAGGAAGTCAACCTCGCGCAGTCTTTAGCATTGGCAGGACGCACGAAAAAATCAGCTTAATGACATGCCAGTGCGGTGGCCTTGCGGCAGAGATTCAGGTGCGCATCGGAAGGGACAACGTGCGGCTTCCCGATCAATGTTTCACGTGAAACAATTCATAATTCTTAATTCTGAATTCTGAAATTCATTCCTCACTCCTAACTCCTCACTCGTCTCTACTAACTTCTCCCCACTAACCACTAACAACTAAAAAAATGTTTCTTCCTTCTCCCGTTTCCTTTGTCCTTGCCCGGCTCCGGGACTGCGGGTTTCCTGCCTACGCGGTGGGGGGCTGCGTCCGGGATTGGCTGATGGGCCGCGCGCCGGGGGATTACGACGTCACCACGGCCGCCCGCCCGGACGACATGCTCCGGGTTTTTTCGGACTGCCGCGTCGTCGAAACCGGACTCAAACACGGGACCCTGACGGTGGTCCTCGACGGCATGAACGTCGAAGTCACCACCTACCGGATCGACGGGACCTATTCCGACGGACGCCGGCCCGACAGCGTCGCCTTTTCCGACCGGCTCGCCGACGACCTCTGCCGCCGGGACTTCACCGTCAACGCGATGGCCTGGTCCCCCGAGGACGGGCTCGTGGATCTCTACGGCGGCCGGGAAGACCTCGGCAAGAAGGTGATTCGCTGCGTCGGACGCGCCCGGGACCGCTTTTCGGAGGACGGACTGCGGATCCTCAGAGCCCTGCGCTTCGCGTCGACCCTGGGCTTTTCGCTGGATCCGGAATGCGCCGAAGCCGTCTTCGCCCTCGCCCCGATGCTGGACTGCGTCTCCCGGGAACGGATCCACGCGGAACTGACCAAGCTCCTCGCCGGGCAGAACACCTCCGCGGTCCTCGAGGGATTCGCCCCCGTCCTCGCCTCCGTCCTGCCGCCCCTGACGGCCGAAGAGATTTCGAACGCCGCCGCATTTTTCCGGGACCGCGCTCCGGAGGACACCGGCTCCGCCCCCGTTCGTCTGGCCCTTCTCCTGGACGGCAGGACCGCGGACGACGCCTCCCGGATCCTCGACTCCCTCAAGCCCTCCCGGGAGGAAAAACGCGCCGTCCTCCGCCTCCTCGAAAACCGCGGATTCCCGGACGCCGGACCGGATCTGCCCATGCGCCTCAAAACCCTCCGCCTCATGCGGGACTGCGGCGACGGCTTCCCCTCCGATCTGGCCCGGACCCTCCGCCTCACCGGACGCGCGGCGGAAGATTTTGCCGCCCTGCTCGACGCGGAGGCCGAAAAGATCCTCACCACCGACGCCTGCCGCCGGACATCCCAGCTCAAGGTCGACGGCCGGGACCTCGCCGCGGAAGGATTTTCGGGACCCGCGATCGGCGAGACTCTCCGGCTCCTCTTGGACGAGGTCCTCGAAGAGAGGCTCCCCAACGAAAGATCCGCCCTGCTGAGCCGCGCCCGCGCACTCCGCCGACCGGCCGAACCCGAAACGGAGGCTGACCCATGACGCCCGCCGACTTCCCGGAACCCGATCTCCTCCCCGCCAAAAAGAAAAAGGCCCAACGCAAGGCAGACTCCGCCCCTTCCGGCCCCTGCGAGACCTGCCTTTATTACGACGTCCTCGACGAATCCGGCGCCGAAGGCTGCACCGTCGACGTCGACGAAGACGAAGCCTGCCGCGAACGCTCCGACCCCCGCCGGACCTGCCCGTATTACCGCTACTACGACGAATACAAGACAGTGCGGAAGCAGAATTAAGCGGATAGTGGCTAGTGGCTAGTAGAGCCGTCAGCCGAAATCGACCGTGAAGCGGTGTAGGAATGTTTCACGTGAAACAAATCCCAATTCCGCATCCATCATTCTGAATTCTTAATTCTGAATTCTGAATTCATTCCTCACTCCTAACTCGTTCTGCTAGCCACTAACAACTTTCCACTAACAACTTCCCTCCGAGGTGCGTCATGAACATCCGACTCTCCCCCGCCCTTCCTCCCCTCAGCGAACGGGCCTTCCTCCACGTCGTCAATCCCGCGGCGGGAGGGGGACGCCACCTCAAAACCGCCCGGGACGCCGTCGAAAGAACCGGCGGGACCCTTGTGGAAAGCAAACACCCCGGCCACCTCGCCGAAATCATCCGGGAACGGGCCGAGCGGGATCCCTACGCCCATTTCGTCGTCTACGGCGGCGACGGGACCGTGTTCGAGGCGGTCAACGGGATCATGGCCTCGGGGAAGAACAAAACCGTCTCCTTCTCGGTGATCCCGGCGGGCAGCGGCAACGATTTCTCGACCCACGTCAACGACTCCGGGAAACTGGAAAAATACGAGCTCACCCCCATCGACGCCGTGCGGACCCTCTCGGGCGGGAAGGAGCGGTATTTCGTCAACATGATGAACATCGGCTTCGACTGCTCCGTCGTGCAGTCCACCCTGCGGTTCCGCTCGAATCCCCTCCTCCGCGGACCCGCCGCCTACATCGCCGGGGTCGTGAAGGAGCTCGTCCGCAAGAAGACCGTGGACGCCGAGATCGTCCTCGAAAACTGCGTGGATCCCGCCGACGGGACACCTCTCGCGGATCCCGTCCGGGTACTGAAGCAGAAGATCCTCTTCACCGCGGCGGGCAACGGCTCCCACTGCGGCGGCGGATTCAACGCCCTCCCCCTTGCCGACCTGTCGGACGGGGTTCTCGACGTTCTCGCGGTGAACGACGTCAGCCGGAGGACCTTCGTCTCCCTGGTCGGCGGCTACCGGGCGGGGACCTACCTCGACGAAAACGGGATCCCGAAGGAACGCTACCGGGATATCCTGCGCTTCTTCCGCTGCTCCAAAATGACCGTCCGCGGCCCGGAAACCTTCTGCCTCGACGGGGAGGTCTTTCCGACGGGAGAGGACAGAACCGTGGAAGCGGAAGTCGTGAAGGGCGCGCTGCTGTATGCCGCGGTTTGAATTGTGAATGAGGAATGAAATTCAGAATTCAGAATGAGGAATTAAGAATTGTTTCACGTGAAACATTCGGGCGGATATGAGGTGATATTGTTTTCCTTCTATGGAGCTATCTTCATGGGTTTTGATCGCTCTCCGTAGAGTGCGAATGATCTCTGATCATGAGCTCACGAACGATAACTCTGATATG
>CACZNC010000131.1 GCA_902782445.1 uncultured Ruminococcus sp. | reverse complement strand
CCGCCGCGGCAGTCTTCGCCACGTTGAAAAGGATCGGCTTCGCGCAGCCCTTCATGTAGACGCGCAGGAAACAGAGATTCATCGCGATCATCACCACGTAGCAGACGCAGGTGGCGATGGGCGCGCCCTTGATGTTGAGTTCGGGGATGCTGACGAGGACGGTCGTGAGGATGCACTTGATGATCCCGCCCACCGTCAGGCTCACGAGGGGCAGATTGACCCGCCCGAAGGCCTGTAAAATCGCGCCGGTGATGGACACGACGGCGTAGAGGATCACGGCGATGCCGAAGGTCGCCAGCATGACGGAGCCGTTCTCCACGTCGCCCCGGGGATAGAGGATGCGGAAGATCGGCTCGGAGAGGACGAACATGCCGATCCCCGAGGGCAGAGCCAGCATCAGGGAGTATTTGAAGCAGTTCGTCATGTTTTTCTTCACGCCCTCCTCGTCCCGGGCGGTCCACGCGGCGGTGAGGACGGGCAGGATGCTCACGGTGAAGGGGACGATGAACGCGGAGGGGAAATTGAAGACCTTCTTCGCGTTGCCGAACACGCCGTTCAGGGCCTTCGCCGCCGGATAGCCGAAGTCGAGGCCGGAAAGGAAGACCGGGCCCACCCGAAGTCCGTCCTGGAGCAGACCCATGATGATGACGTCGTCGATGACGTTCACCACGCTCATGACGGAGGCGCCGAGGGAGACGGGAATGGCGATGCGGAAGAGCTCCTTCACGATCTGCCCGTCGGTGCGGACTTCCATGCCCGTGAGAACCGTCGATCTGCTGAACCGCTTCTTGCTGACCAGCAGAAAGAGCACGGCGAGGACGGCTCCGAGGGACACGCCCGAAATGGCGGCGGCGGAGGAAGAGGAATCCCCGGCTCCGGCCTTCACCACGACGACGGCCAGCGCGATGCCGAGCCCGAGCTTGACGACCGCCTCGATCACCTGGGAGACCGCCGTGTAGATCATCACGGAGTGGCCCTGAAAATACCCCCGCATCCCGGACATGAGAAAGGCGCAGAACGCGGTGACGGCGAGGACCCGGATGGAGAAACCGGCGTCGGGGTTGTGGATCAGCAGGGCCAGAAGGTCGCCGAACGCGAACATGCACAGGGCGACGACGGCTCCGATGGCCGCGAACAGTCTGAGGGAGACCTTGTAGATGCGCTCCGCCTCGTCCCGGTTCCCGCGCACCAGCGTTTCCGAGATCATCCGGGACACCGCCACGGGAAGTCCGGCGGAGGCGAGGACGGCGAAGAGGTTGTAGACATTGTAGGCGCTGTAAAACACTCCCATCCCCCCGTCGCCGAGGATCCCGGCAATCGGAAAGGTGAAGAGCAGGCCCGCCAGCTTGACGAAGGCGGTGGATACGGTCAGGATGAACGCCCCCTCGAGAAAGGAGCCTTTGCGTTCGGTGGTTTTCAGAGTTTCGAACCTTCTTTGCTCAGAATATGGAATCGGATTATTATACCACAGATCGGGGGAAAAAGCAAGAGCGGAACGAAATCCGGCGTCCGCGGATCGGGCGGAAAAACGCCGAAAAACCGTCCGGCGGAGACCTTTTCGCTCCGATCCGGACGGTTTTCATTTCATCTGGGATCCGGCCTCCCCCCGAAAAACGCCGAGGAGAAAGAGAGAGGGAAGCCGGACAGGGGGTCACGCTCAGTTTCCGACGAAGGTTTCGAGGTTCTTCGAGAGCATCTTTTCCGCGACCTTCATGACCTTCGCGATGTTGGAGGCGACGTCGGGATTGCCCGCGCCTGCCGCCGATCCGAGGGCGTCCTTGACCGCGCTGACGCTCATGATATCGCAGAGGTTGAATCGACCGGAGGAGAGGATGAGGTTGAGCATTTCCTTGCTCTCCTCGTCCCGGATGTACTTAAAGTTCAGTGTCGTGTCGACGTAGGCCTCTCTGAGATCGCCGTAGGAGTAGGCGCAGAGGTTTTCGAGGACCGTGCCCGTCCTCTCCGCGTCGGATGCGGTGATCGGGATCCCGCACATGGCGGCGTAGTTGGCGATGTAGGTGACATAGTTGCTCTGGGACTCCTCATACTTCGGGAACGGGACGATGCCGAACTCGTTCTCCATTTCGCGGAGCTTCTTGAGGGATCCGATGGGTTCGAGATAGAAGAGCGCGTGGCCGGAGAGGAAGACTCCGTGCCATTCGTCCTGATACTGGGAGATGTTCTTCGTGACGCCGGACATGCAGACGTAGGTATTCAACGCGTCCGCGCTGAACATGGTGTCCACGATCTTTGCGAAGACGGAGTAGAACCGGTCGCCGAGGATGACGTTTTCCGGGATGCCCTCCGCGTTCCGGGTCATGAGGACTTCGTCCGCGGCCATGTAGAAGGGATGGACGCAGCCGGAATAACAGGTGACGCCGAAGAGGTCGTTGCCGTCCATCGTGCCGTCGCCGTTCAGATCTTTAGCCACGGTCTGCATTTCGGACTTCATGACGTCGATGGTCCAGCGGCCTTCCTTCACGAGATCATAGGGATTTTCCAGCTGGTTGTCAACGAGGATGGAGCGGTTGTAGCCGTTCATCCAGAAGGATTCCTTGAACATCAGGTGGATGTCGCCGACGAGGAAGAAGAGCTTGTCGAGGATCTGGACCTCGCTCATGGCCTTCCCCTCCCACCAGGGCTTCGAAAGGTTGAGGGAGGAGATCTCGTTGACGTTCAGAAGATTGCCCTTCATGGCGATGGGGGCGACGAATCCGGCCTCGTTCCAGAAGCAGGAATAGGTGTCGTCCGCGGCGGCGATGGCGGCGGTGATCTGGTTCGTGACGTCCCCGTAGTTTTCGAGGTGCTCGTCGATCACGATGTCGAGCAGGTCTTCCACCTTCTGATTCCGGTTGAAGATCGCGTCGTTGATGCCCTCGCCGGTCAGTTCTTCCGCCGTCATGAGGGTATAGGCGAAGTTCGAGATGTTGTTGAGGAACGAGAAGGTATAGCCTCCGTAGCTCCCCGCGGGAACGTCGGCGTAAAGGGCGGCGGTGGGATCTTCCGTCTCCGCGTCGGCGGGCGAAACGCTGTCCCCTCCGCTCTGGGCCGCGGGACCGTCGGTGTTTTCCGCCGTCTCGGAGCAGGCCGCGAGGGGCAGAAGCATCGCGAGGCACAAAAGGACCGCGAGAATCTTTTTCATGGAATTCACTCCTCCTTGTTTGCAGGAAGGCTTCTCCGGCAGTCTTCCTTTTTTCTCCATTATACCGTTCCCGGCTGGCTTTGTCAAGAACGGGGAGGAAAAAACCGGTGTTCTCTCTTCCCCCTCCATTCCCCCGTTTTCGCGCCGCCCCCTTGACAGACCGGACCCGCTCGGGTATAATGGTCTCGGACATGGATCCACATCCTCCGATACGGAAAAAAGAGGTATTCATCATGGCTGAATTCAGAGTCGGCGTCGTCGGTCTCGGCGGGCGCGGCATGGGGCATCTGCACGGCATTCTCACCGAACGGGACGATACGGTCGTCACCGCGGTCTGCGACACCTACGAGGACCGCTGCGCAAAGGCCGCGAAGGTCTGCAAGGACAAGAAGAACTGGGACGTGGCGGTCACGACGGACTACCGCGCCCTCATCGAGCGGGACGACGTGGACGTGGTCTGCATCTTCTCCGCCTGGGAAAACCACATCCCCGCGGCCATTTACGCCATGAACTGCGGCAAGCAGGTCTGCACGGAGGTGGGCGGCGCGTATTCCCTCGAGGACTGCTGGTCCCTCGTCGAAACCTACGAGCGCACCCGCATCCACTGCATGATGCTCGAAAACTGCTGCTACGACCGGAACGAAATGATGGTCATGCGCATGGTCCGGGAAGGGCTCTTCGGCACGATCGTCCACTGCGAGGGCGGCTATCAGCACGATCTGCGTGAGGAGATCTCCTTCGGCGCGGAAAACCGCCACTACCGCCTGCGCAACTATCAGAACCGCAACTGCGAGAACTATCCGACCCATGAGCTCGGCCCGATCGCGAAGATCCTCGACATCAACCGCGGCAACCGGATGCTCTCCCTCTCCTCGATGGCCTCCGGCGCTTTCGGTCTGAACGACTACGCGAAGAAGAACGAAAAGGTCAATCCGGCCCTCAAAACCTATCCCTTCCGTCAGGGCGACATCGTCAAGACCAACATCAAGTGCGCCCGGGGCGAGCTCATCACCCTCACCCTCGACACCACGCTGGCCCGCAACTACTCCCGGAACTTCACGGTCCGCGGCACGAACGGCTATTTCAGCGAAACCTGCGACGGGATCTTCCTCGAAGGCAAGGGATCCGAATGGGACCACAGCTTCTACGGCAATATCCCCGAATACCGGAAGGACTGGGAGCACCCCGTCTGGCGGAAGTTCGAGGAGGAGGGCGTAAAGGGCGGTCACGGCGGCATGGACTGGCTGGTCTTCGACGCGTATTTCGGAGCCCTGAGAGACGGCGAAGTCCCGCCCATCGACACCTTCGACACGGCGGCCTGGATGGCGATCACCCCCCTGTCCGAGACCTCCATCCAGCTGGGCGGCGCGCCGGTGGACATCCCCGACTTCACCCGCGGCATGTGGACGCACCGGCCCGAGGGTGACAAGAACCACGGGTTCTACGCGCTGGATAAATAACACCCGGCCCGGAGGATGCCATGATCCGTAAAATCCGCGCTTTCCTTGCCGCCCGCCCAGGTCTTTTCGGGACAGTGTCCCTTCTGTACAAGGTCGCGCGGAATCTGGCCTTCGCCGTCTGGAATCTGATCCTGGCGCTGGTGTACGGCTCGTGGTGGTATCTGACCGCCGGCGTCTGGCACGGTCTCTTGGGCGGGATCCGCACCGCCGCCTCCTTCTCCGTGAAAAAGCGGGAGGAAGACGCAGACACGGAGCCGGGCAGCGGAAAGGCCGCCGGTCAGCCCTTTGTTCGCACGCTTGCCGACAGAATATCCCGGATCGGATCCGGGGAGGGCGGGATCGGGCTGGTGAGAGCCTCCGGGATTCTGCTGGTCCTGTTGAGCGTCGTGGTCGCCGGGACCAATGTGCTGAGCATCCGGGAGAGGATCGCCGACGTGAAGGGTCTGATCCCCGTCATCGGCACTGCCGCCTTCACCTTTTACAAAATGATCTTCGCCGTCGTCAGGCTGGCGCGGAAAAGACAGGGCCGCTCCGCCCGGGAAAGCGTTTTGCGGTGTACGGCTCTGGCCGATTCCTCCATGGCCATGCTGACCCTGGAACGCACCATGATCGCCAGCGTGGACAGCGGCGGAACGGACACCCGCTTTTTCACCGTCATGACTGCCTGCCTGGGGATGGCGGTATTCCTCGTCGTCCTCTGGGCGGGGATCCACCTGCTGGTCCGGGCAGGACGCATGAATCGGTACGGTTAAAAACTTCGGCCCGACGCGGTCTCTTTCATGAGAGCACACGCCGGGTCGTTTTTTTCGGATATTCGCGGAGGATCAGACTATTCTCGCTCTAAAAAGCTAACTATATGGTTTTTGATCGCTCTCCGTAGAGTGCGAACAATCTATGATTGTGAGCTCACGAATGATAACTCTGATACGGTTGGATAGCTATATTGGTGTGCCAAGGTTT
>CACZNC010000130.1 GCA_902782445.1 uncultured Ruminococcus sp. | reverse complement strand
ATCTTTCGCTCTAATTACTCAGAGCATCATTAAATTCAAAAGAATTTTCAGAGTCTTTCGTACATCGTTGTTGTTCAATTTTCAATGAGCCATCCGCTGCACTCGCTCACTTCCGTTTGCGTGACAGCTTGTTTATCTTATCACAAAGAAATCCGTTTGTCAAGGGGGTTTCCAAAAGTTTTTTCAACTTTTTTCTGCCCGTCCCGTACTCACGTCCCCTCCGTGACAGCCCCGCTATTCTAGCACTTCTTTTCCCACTTGTCAACCCTTTTTCCGAAGTTTTTCGGGGGTTTCCGTCGTTTCGGCGTTCCGGACAAAGCGCGGCCGATCGCTATGGAAGCTCTTCCGGCAGATTCCACAAAAGAGAATCCTGTCCCGGATTTTCCTCTTTTTTTCTCTCCCGCCTTGCCTTTTCCCTCATTTTATATTATAATAAGCGTGATTACAGAAACGGGAGATTCACCATGTACAGAGAAGGCTTCGACAACGCGCGGTATCTGACCCTGCAGACGGAGAAGATCCGCGAACGGCTCGCCCAGTTCGGCGGGAAACTCTACCTTGAATTCGGCGGGAAACTCTTCGACGACTACCACGCCTCGCGCGTCCTGCCCGGATTCCGCCCCGACAGCAAGATCAATATGCTCCTTCAGCTGAAGGAAAAGGCGGAGATCGTCATCGTCGTGTCGGCGGCGGCCATCGAACAGAACAAGATCCGCGCCGACCTCGGCATCACCTACGACATGGACGCCCTGCGCCTAATCGACGCGTTCCGGGACCGGGGACTCTACGTCGGGAGCGTCGTCGTCACCCATTACGCCGCCCAGCCCGCCGCGGACGCGTTCATCAAGCGGCTCTCCAACCTGGGAGTCCGGGTCTTCCGGCACTACCCCATCGAGGGATACCCCACCAACGTCAAACACGTGGTCAGCGACGAGGGCTACGGCAAGAACGAATACATCGAGACCACCCGACAGCTCGTCGTCGTCACCGCCCCCGGGCCCGGAAGCGGAAAGATGGCCACCTGCCTCTCCCAGCTCTACCATGACAGCAAGCGGGGGATCAAGTCCGGCTACGCCAAATTCGAGACCTTCCCGGTCTGGAACCTCCCCCTCACCCACCCCGTCAACCTCGCCTACGAAGCCGCCACCGTCGACCTGGCGGACGTCAACATGATCGACCCCTTCCATCTGGAGGCCTATGGCAAGACCACCGTCAACTACAACCGCGACGTGGAGGTCTTCCCCGTCCTGCGCCGCCTCTTCGAAGGGATCTACGGCGAATGCCCCTACAAGAGCCCCACCGATATGGGCGTCAACATGGTCGGATTCTGCATCTACGACGACGAGGCCGTGTGCGACGCCTCCCGGGCCGAGATCATCCGGCGGTACTACGGCTGCCTCGTCAAGAAGCGCAAGGGGCTGTGCGACAGCGAGGAGGTCTATAAGGCGGAGCTCATCATGAACCGGGCCAAGATCTCCGTCGACGACCGCCCCACCGTCCGCGCCGCGCTGGACAAGGCCGCTCAGACCGACGGTCCCGCCGCCGCCTTCGAGCTGGAAGACGGATCCGTCGCCACCGGCCGCACCAGCGAGCTCCTCGGAGCCTGCTCCGCCGCGCTGCTCAACGCCCTCAAGATCCTGGCTGGGATCCCCGATGAGATCCGCCTCATCAGCCCCTCCGTCCTCGAACCGATCTGCCGCCTGAAGACAGGCGCCCTCGGATCCCGCAACCCGCGTCTGCACGTCAACGAGGTCCTGATCGCCCTGTCGATTTCCGCCGTCACCGATCCGAACGCCGAGGCCGCATACGCCATGCTCAGCCGTCTGCGCGGATGCGAGGCCCATTCCAGCGTCATTGTCTCCTCCATCGATGCCGAAGCCCTCCGCAAACTGGGCGTCAACCTCACCTGCGAACCGGTGTACGAGAGCAAGAGACTGTTTCACAGGTAAAAACGATCGTCGCCGGTTTGGTTTTTGACCCACCTTATTTCAAAAAGCGCGCAGGTTGTGACCCGAAATCCGCAGACATCGGAACCCCATGACTTCAAGAGAGTTCCTCTTTTGATACGCGCGTTCAGCTTGTTGAACCGGCTCCTCGATAAAGGAGAAAAGTACAGCAAACATGCCCGGTTGACTGAATCCCCTCAAACAATCCCCCTCCAACACCAACCAAAAACAGGAGGTCAAAATGAAATTCTGTCCCGAATGCGGCGCGCCGCTCAAAGAACAGATGCGCTTCTGCACGTCCTGCGGCGCGGATCTCTCCGCCCACCTCGCCTCGGAGGCCCGCCGCAAGGCCAAAGCAGCCGCCGAGGCCGAACCGAAATCCGCCCCCGGTCCCTTCGACGCCGAGCCGCCCGCCGCCCCCGATCCGACCGTTCTGACGCCGGACGCCAAGATCCCGGCCGACGGGGAAGGAGCCGACGTCGCCGCCCTCGTTTACGCCATGCTCGCGGAAAACCGGAGTTACGAGGAAGCCTACGCCCTCCTGCTCTCGAACGCCGCCGTCAAGCTGAAATTCCCCGACGAGCACGCTTTATCGGACGAACTGCTCCGGGCCAGCGACGAGGTGTTCCGTCCCCGGGCCGATATCGGCGGAATGGCCTTCTGCGCCTGGGCCTCCGCAAAGCTCATCACCCCCTCCGATCCCTTCGCCGCCGTCCTTTCCGGGAAAGCGGAGGAGACCGAAGCGGAAACGGAACCCGAGCCGAAGCCCGAGCCGAAGCCCGAAGCGGTCCCCGAACTGATCCTGACCTCGGAAGCCGGGCCGAAACAGGAGACCGTCCCCGAACTCATCCTGACCTCCGCCCGCGAGCCGAAGCCGGAAACCGCGCCGATCCTCTTCACTGAGCCGGAGCCCGTCGTCCTGCCCGAGCCGGAATCGGAGACCGAACCCGAGCCTGCCGCCGAACCGGAGCCGATCCCTGAACCGGAGGCAGAACCCGAATTCGAACCGGAACCGGAGGCAGAACCGGAGCCCGAGCCGGAAATCCAGCCCGAACCCGAGCCTGAACCCGAACCGAAAATCGAACCGGAACCGGAGCCGGAGATCCAGCCCGAACCCGAGGAAATCCCGGAGCCTGAACCCATCTCCTCTCTCGCCGATCCCGCAGCCGCCGTGTGCCGGGAGGCCATCCGCCGGGCGAAGGACCACCTGTACTATTCCGACGTCCGCTTCGAGCTCCCCGCCGGATCCTTCAACTTCGACGACGCCCTCTCCGCCGAGGCAGACGCGATCCTCGACGCTCAGCTGCTGGATTCCGCTCTCTGGGCCAAATTCGTGCGCCTCTTCAAGAATCCCGGGGTGGACGACGCGGATCTCGGCTGGCGGTGCGAATACTGGGGCAAGATGATGCGCGGGGCCTGCTTCCTCTTTAAGACCATGCCCGCCTGCGAAAAGGCCGAACGCCTCTATTCCGTCCTCGAGGAGACCGTCCGGGATCTGCTCACGGCACAGGACGGGCTCGGCCGCTTCTCCACCTACTCCGTGGGGGCGGAATTTCAGGGCTGGGATCTCTGGGGCCGGAAGTACGTCATGCTCGGCTTCCTCTATTTCCTCGACATCTGCCGGGATGACGCCCTCGCTCTCGAAATCGTCGAAGCCCTGAAACGGCACGCCGACTACATGACCGAAAAGCTCGGCCGGCCGGAGGAGGGGAAGCGGGTGATCGCCGCCTGCACCAGCCACTGGGACGGGCTGAACTCCTGCTCCATCCTCGAGCCCTTCATGCTCCTCTACAACATCACCCGCGAGCGGCGGTACTTCGATTTCGCCGAATACATCGTCTCCTTCGGCGGGACCCTGCACCAGAATCTCTTCGAGCTCGCCTATGAGGACCGGGTTTCCATCAGGGACTACGGCGTCACCAAGGCCTACGAAATGATCTCCTGCTTCGAAGGCCTGGCGGAATACGCGAAGGTCACCGGGGACGAAAAGGCAAGGGACACCGTGATCCGCTTCGCCGAACGGGTGTTAAAAGAAGAGGAGACGGTCATCGGATGCCTCGGATGCCTCTATGAATCCTTCGACGGGTCCGCGGCGGAACAGTTCGACCCGGGCCGCACGGGGATCATGCAGGAGACCTGCGTCACGGTGACGTGGATGAAATTCTGCTGGCAGCTCTGGCGCATGACCGGCGAGAACAAGTGGATCGACGCCCTGGAAAAGGCCGCTTACAACGCCATGTCCGCCTCCCTGCGCCGTCACGCCGACGCTGCGGAAAACGGGGGCGTGCTCCTCCCGGTCCATTCCTACAATCCCCTGCGGTACGACGTCCGCGCCGCGATGGTGGGCGGGAAAAAGACCCTCGATCCGGCGGGGACCTCCTCCTACGGCTGCTGCGTCTGCATCTCCTCCGCGGGATTCGCCCTCGACACCCTCGCCGCCGCCGCCCTCGACCGGAAGGGCACGGTCTACGTCAACCTCTACCGGAACGGGACCCTGACCGTCGGCGATTTCAGCCTCACGGCGGAGACCGACTACCCCCTGACCGGCGTGATCCGCTTCCGCACCGGGTCCTTCTCCGGGACGCGGGACCTCGTTCTGAGAATCCCCGGATGGGCGAAGCATTCGGCTCTGACGGTGAACAGCGTTTCGGTCCGGGACGGGATCGGTTCCTACGCCCTGACCGTCTCCGGGGAGCAGGAATTCACTCTCTCCCTCGACATGCCTGCGGAGGCTGTGACCCCTGCCGAAGCCGCCCGGATCGACGGGGACTGCGATCTCCCGGGAGCCGACCGCTATCTGGCAGTCCGCCGGGGCCCCGTCTTCTTCGCCCTCGATGACGATCCCGAAACGGAAGCCGCCGGCGCGGTACTCCCCGGATCGGATCCCCTCGTCCCCATCGACGCCGCCCGGATCGCCCTCGGAGAAGCCGCCCCCCTCGATCCCGCACTCTCCCCCGTCCCCTGCCGCCAGCGCATCCGCGTCCCCCTCGCCAAGCCCGGCAACTACGCGGCCCTCGTCGACTACGCCAGCGCCGGACAGGAAAAGGGACACAGGGTTTCGGTGTGGATCAGAGTGAAATGAGGAATGAGGAGTTAGGAGTTAGGAGTTGATTTGACTTTTTGCTCCGGCTGTGAGAATTCAGATTTTGGAAATCGTTCGGATGGTTCCGCTGTCCGAACGGTTTTTTTGTTTGGAACGGGCGGGTATTTTGTGCGGCGGAGCTTTTTCGAGCCCTCTCCGTCAAACAGGCCGCTGCACGTTCCATTCCGACTTCACATTGTCATTCTGACGCACCGACGCAGTTGTGCGCACCGACACAGTCGTGCTGTCAGCGAAGAATCTTCGCACTGGAAAGGTTAAGCCGTAGTTCTAGTCGGAAAACTGTTTAATACAAGCCCCTCAGAGTGCCAGAGAATGCGGATCGGAGGGCGGGCAGCCTGATCCTCGCCGGGAATCCTCCGACTATGACCGCAGCCATAGAATGAAGCGCACAGATTCTTCGTCGCAGGCTCCTCAGAATGACAACGAGAAGCGAAACGACGGGGGTCAGCCGTCCGAAATCTCGATTGTTTCACGTGAAACACGCCTGTCCGGGTTCAGCGCATCGGTAAGTTGAAAGGTTCAGGGCATCGGTAAGTAAAAGGTTCAGCGCATCGGTAAGCCATTGTGGTAAAATAACACCGAA
>CACZNC010000129.1 GCA_902782445.1 uncultured Ruminococcus sp. | reverse complement strand
CAAAATGCTTATCTTTTGGTCTTTGGTTCGGAATAGTGTAGTGCTGGCGGTCTATCTATTGTTTTCGGTTGCTTGCTTCTTTACCGTACATGAGCATTCAGCCAGGGCGTGTAGAGACCGGTCACATTCCTTGCGGCGGCGTAAAGCGGAAAGCAGAGCTGATTGGAAAGCTTCATTGCATCGTGATAATCGTATTCCATGGCCCCTCCTTTCTTCATGTATGATGCAAATATATTTTATCATACATATCCGACCGAGTCAAGCCCCCCGGCAGAATTGTTACCGATTGTTCACAATCTCAGCCCGATGCTCCTCGGACGGGAGGGGATCGTTTGCCGGGGGCGGTCGTTCGGACCCGCAAGACCTGCCCAATGAGAATGACCGTTCTTTCTGCTTAGGAAATCGGATCAACAGCCTGAGAATGAAGGCTTGACAAGGTCTGCCGGGTATGTTATCATTGCCTATGGAATTCTATTGACAGATCGCGGCGGGAGGCTGCCGTGACACATGAAGATCGCAGAGCGGTTCCCGACCCTATCGGAAACGCAGACCCGGACCGGTGAGAATAGGATAAAGCTCCGGATGTACACAGCGGCGCGCGGACGGCAGATCCCGCAGGGGAAAAGAACTCCTTTCCGTTTGTAAATATTCTATAAATATCGGCGCAGATAACTTGACGTGCGTATAAAAATCTGCTATTGTAGGGATGTGAACTGCAATAGTCGGAGGTCTGTGACATGAGGACAAGAGTGCTTGCGCTGATTCTGGCGTTTTGGGAGGTACTGACGCTGGCGGGGTGCGTGGGGAAGGAGAGCGGACCGGAGCGGGAGGGAATCCTCACAGGGGTTTTCGACGCGACGGAGTACCCGCTGTCGGACGGATGGATTCCGGGGCGGTATGTCACGCCGCGCTATGACCCGGAATCCGGCGAGTTCATCTGTCTTTTGCAGAAAATGACGGAGACGGAAAACGAAGACGGTACGGTCGCTTATGTGAGGAGTCAGTGCCTTGCCGTTCTCACCCCCGAAGGCGTGCAGTCGATGCGCGATACCGCGGAATTCGGCAATGTCTGCGCGGGAACGCTTGCGAACGGCGAAATCATCCTTGTGACGTCCGGGGAGGACGACCGGACCTCCGTTCTGCGGATCTCGGAGGACGGCTCCGGCATTCTCGCGCAGGCGGACATCACCGATTCGATCCGCGGGACGCAGACCCTTGTGCAGGCGGCGGCATCGGACGGCGCGGGGAATATCTACGTCGTTACGGACGAGAAGATCGTGGGATTCGACGCGGATTTCAGGGCCTTCCTCACCGTCACGGCGGCAGGGATGTTCGGGGGCCTTTCGGTCCAACCGGACGGGACGCTCTGGGCCGAGGGCTATTTCGCCGAAGGCTATGGGATCGCCGAAATCGACCGGGAGACGCAGAATCTCGGAGAGATCCGCCTCCTGCCCGACGGCGCGAAGGAGGTCACGGCGGCAGGGGATTCGCTGTACTATATCGCGGGCGACGGGATCTACCGCCTGAACGTTCCGAAGAAGGGAACGCCGACGGGGGAGAAGAGCGCGGACTTTCTGAACTCCGACATCGACCCGGATTCCGTTCTGCTCCTGATGCCCGACGGGGATACCATTTTTCTCTCCGAACCGGACGCGAACGGCGAATACAGACCCGTTCTCTGCCGGCGCGCTGCGGACGTCGACCTCTCGGCCGTTACTGTGATCGAGCTCGCGCATTCCTCTCCGCTCCCGATCTGCGTCCGCTCGTCGATCACGGCATTCAACAGGGCAAACCCGGACATGCGCGTCGTGGTGAAGGACTATACGGCATACAGCACAAACGACGATCCGAGAGGCGGTGCGCGGCAGCTCGCGTTTGAACTGTCGGCGGGGACGGCGCGCCCGGATCTGGTGGTCGGCGATCCGGAGACGGATGACGTTCTCTGGCTTCTCCGGCAGGGCGCGTTCGCGGATCTGCGTACCTATCTGAGATCCGATGACCGCGTCCGTGAGGACAATGTGTTCGGGTGTGTGAAAACGACATATTCCACGGCAGAAGGGGAGCTCTTCGCTCTGCCGCTGTATTATGAGGTATCGACCCTGATTGCCGCGCCGGAGTTGCTCGGACCCTACGCGGGGCGGGAGTCGTGGACCTTCGGCGATCTGCTCGATTTTGCGGCCGGTCTGCCCGAAGACGCGTCGCTTGCGGAGAACCTGAACGTGGAGCGGGCGGAGTTCACCTTGCTCGGCGCGGCGGGTTACGGTCAGTTTGTCGACCGGGAGCGCGGGATATCCAGCTTTGACAGCCCGGATTTTATTCGCTGGCTGGATTTCCTGGCGTCCCTTCCGACCTTTGAGAAAATGCGTCGGCTCTCTGACGACGAGAACACCGAGCGGCGTCTGACCGGAAAGGTCGCGCTTGCCCGTGCGGATTGGAACGACGTCGATTCCTACATCGCGCGGCGGGCGGTATTCGGAACGGAGGAGGCCGCGATGATCGGGTATCCGACTGCGGGCCCGTGCGGGACTGCCGTCGAAGCGGACACCGTATTCATGATCCCGTCTTTCAGCGAAAATCCCGACGCGGGATGGGCGTTTATCCGCAGCTGCTTTGCCGACGCGGAGGACGGGTTCGGCTGGGATTGGTGGACGCATTCCGGTTTCCCGACGCTGAAGACCACCTTTGACCGCTATGCGCAGTCTTATTACAACACGGTGTTCGCGTGCTATTACAGCGGATCGGGCGGATCTTTCCCATACGACCCGGAAAATCCCCCGTCGGCCGGCGACCTGCGCGAACCCGGCATCCTCGCCCGCTTCACGGAGGAGGACGCGGCGGAGATGAAGACCATGCTGGATGAGATCGGTATGCCGGCCGTGAACGGGGTGCCCGCGGAGATCGCGGAGATCGTCGAAGAGGAGATCTCGGTGTTCCTCGGCGGCGCGTCGTCGGCAGAAGACTGCGCGAAGAAGATCCAGTCCCGCGCGGGGATTTGGCTCAGTGAGCATCAGTGAAGAACGAAGAATGGCTGTACAGAACGGCGCCGGATCGGAAAGATTCCGCTGCGGAATTCGGAGGCTTTGGAATGCGTATTCGGACATGGCTTGCTTTGGTTCTCGCGGGAGTTTTGTTCTTCACGGGGTGCGGGGATCAAGGCGGGCTGCACATCACGCCGTCGGACAAAGGGGATTCCGGTGATCCGGGGCGGGTCGGAGTGCTCACGGGCGTTTACCGCGGGGAAGAAATCCCCCTTCCGGACACGTTCAGACCGACGGAAGGCGCGGTGAAGATCGACGCGGCGGGCTCTGTGACCTTCTGCGCGGGTGACGCCGACGGACAGACGCATCTTCTGACTCTGAGCGGGGACGGGGAAGTGACGGGAGACTTGTTTTTGAACGTGCCGGAGGATGCTTCGGTGAGCGCAGGCGCGTTCGGGGAAAACTGCTATGCGTACCTGACCGCGGTCCGTGCCGACAGGCGAACGACCGGCGAGACGCTCCACCTCTGCGATTTTGAGACCGGGGAGGTGCGGATGCGGGAGGATGTGCGCGCCTTCTTTTCAACGGTTGACATGCAGGAGGGGGAGAACGGGGGCTTTCGGATCACCTCCCTCGCCGTGGATACGGACGGGGATATCTGGCTCGGCTCGCCCCTTGAGATCGTTGTGCTCTCGCCGGAGTTTTCGTTTGTGACCTCTTTCGTCTCGCGGGGGTATTATGCGCCTCTCTGCGCCGCGCCGGACGGATCGGTCTGGGTCCCCGCAGACGACGGCGTCCGCATCCTCGACAGGAAGACGGGCGGGGAATCCGCTCTGCGCTTCGGGGATCGCCCGTCCGGGATCGCGTTCGGGGACGGCTATGATTTCTTCTATGAGACGGACGCGGGAGTCTTCGGATGGAACGGCACGGAGCGCGTGCTTCTGATGGACTTTCAGAATTCGGGGATTCTCGCGGGAAATTCCCGTCTCCGGGGCGTTCTCGACGCGGAAAACCTCCTGTTCACCGAGGCGGACGGCAGACTCATGATCTACATGGCGCTCGGGGACATCGACCTTTCCTCCGTCCCGACGATCGAGATCGCGGCCAGCGCATTCGGAGCGTCGATGGCGAATTACTCCTTTCAGATCGTGGAATACAACAAATCCCACCCGGAAACGCGCGTCATCCTGACCGATTACACGCAGTACAACACGAACGAGAACCTGTACGGCGGGACGCAGAAACTTACCACCGACCTCGTCACGGGAAAGATCAAGCCGGATATCGTCATCGCCTCGCCGCGCAGTTATCATGAGCCGGACCTGGGCGCGGAGATCGAACAAATGCTGAAGAACAAACTGTACCGGGATCTCACGCCCTTTCTCGAGTCCGACCCCGCGCTGAACCCGGAAAATCTGTTCGGAGCGGTGCGGCGGTATTTCACGGCGGAGGACGGCGGGATGTGGGGGATCGCGTCGACTTTTCAGGTGAGCACGCTCTACGGACCGACCTCTCTCCTCGAAAAATGGTCGGACGGGGGCGGGTCGTCGTCGGGATGGACGCTGACGGAACTTTTGGATTTTGCAGATAGTATGCCGGAGGGTTCGTATCTCATCAGCGGTCTGTTCCGGGAGACCGCGGCGCAGAGGCTGCTCGGACCGGACGGATATGCCGCGTTCATCGACCGGAAATCCGCATCCGCCTCCTTTGACTCTCCGGATTTTCTGCGCTGGCTGAACTTTCTCGCTTCCCTCCCGGAGGCCGGGAAGACGGGGGATTCGAACACGCCGGATCTTGTCGGGCTGCGGCAGGACACAGCGGAATACTACTACACCGGGCGGGTCGCGCTGGAGACGGGTCACCTCGAACTGCCGGACCAGGCGGTGGAGCTTATGGAGGCTGAGTTCGGCACGAAGGACTGGACGATCATCGGATTCCCTGCCAAGGGACGCAACGGGGCCTACGTTCAGTGCGAGGCCGCGATCCTCATGACGGACTTCTGTACCGAAGAAGCCCTTGCGTGGGACGTCATCCGCACGCTCGTGACAGGGTTTGACGTCTTCCTCCCCATCGTGAAGCAGACTTACGAGGAAAGGGCGGCGGAGTGCATCGAGCGGGGGGATCACATGATGCTCGAACTCACCCATGATGCGGGCGGCTGGGGAAGGACCACAAAACGCAGGAGCGCGCCGGACGGGAATTTCCCTACCCTCGGCGATCTCGGCTCTCCCGGATGGGTCTCCGTCCCGACGGCGGAGGATTTCGCGCGCTTAGAGGCGTTCCTCGACAACGACGCGGGCTATCCCCTGACCGAGCGTCTTGACCCGGAGATCACCGGGATCATCTCCGAGGAGATCTCCGCCTTCCTCTCCGGTGTGGACAATGCGAAAGACTGCGCGAAAAAGATCCAGTCCCGCGTGTCCATCTGGCTGGCGGAGCACAGTTAAAGCATGAATCGACAGGCGTTCCGCGCATGGCCGGAAACGGTTCCCGCCGCGCGGAACGAAAACCTTATACTATATTCCTTCTATAAAGCTGTCTTCATGGGTTTTGATCGCTCTCCGTAGAATGCGAACGACGGGGTGGGAATCCCATTTATCCAAACATGACTTCATCCATCCCACCCCCGAGAATCCCCTTCGGGAATTCTCGCTACCGTCAGCCGTAACATTGAGCTCGCGAAGGATAAC
>CACZNC010000128.1 GCA_902782445.1 uncultured Ruminococcus sp. | reverse complement strand
CCATATCAGGGTTATCCTTCGCGAGCTCAATGTTACGGCTGACGGTAGCGAGAATTCCCGAAGGGGATTCTCGGGGGTGGGATGGATGAAGTCATGTTTAGATAAATGGTATTCCCACCCCGTCGTTCGCATTCTACGGAGAGCGATCAAAACCCATGAAGACAGCTTTATAGAAGGAATATAGTATTAAATTACAGGACGCCCTTGACTCCCTCCGCATGACATGATATAATGGACAAAAATCAAGCTCCCGGGAGGTTCTTCATGACCGAAAAACAAAGAAAGACCGCCTGGACGGTGTTCTGGATCTACATTTTTCTGCTCGTGTGGATCATCCTCTTCAAAATCAGCCTGCCCTGGAAGATCCCCTTTTTCCGGGCGGAGCGTTCGGTGGAGTTCGTTCCCTTCGCGCCGCGGGAGACCGGGATGCGGGAGACGATCCGGGAAACGGTCCTCAACTTTCTCGTGTTCATCCCCCTCGGGGCGTATCTGACGGCGTTTTTCGAAGGGCGGAGCCGCCGGTTTCTCCGGGTCCTCGGGATCGGGTTCGGCGTCAGTCTCTTTTTCGAGATCGCACAGTTCCTTTTTGCCATCGGCGCGACCGACGTGACGGACCTCATCATGAACACCGCGGGGGCCGCCTTCGGGTTTCTCCTCTTCCTCTTTCTCCGGGCGGTATTCAAAACCCGAGCGGTGTCCGTCCTCAACGGCGCGGGGATCGCGTGCGAGGCGGTGTTTGTGACGATGATGTCCGTTCTGATCCTGTACAATCTGTGAGCGCGCCGGTCTGCGGGCCGACAAGCGGGAGTGTGAAAAATCCCGCTTTTTTTCTTTCCCGTACTTGTTTTCCGGCCCGGGATGTGATATAGTGGAATCAAGGAAGACCCATCCCGAAGGAGGAGACAAGCATGAAGCACCTCGAATCCGTCAGACAGGCAGTCCGGGAGAGGCCGGCGGGGGAATACTGCGCCTCGGACCTCATCCGCTACCGCTCGTTCCGGGAGAACTACGGAAAAACGCCCCTCATGGCGAAGGCTCTCGCCCAGAAAGCGTGGTTTGAATCCTTCCCGACGGCGGTGTACGAATGCGACCGGATCGCCGGAAGCAGGGCGGGCAATTTCGTCCCCGAAGAGGAGTTGGACCGCACGGAGCTGAACAGCGCGCGCCGGATCCTCGCCTCCTACGGATCCCTTTCCTTCCACACCAATTCCGACCACTTCGCTCCGGCTTACGGACGGTTTCTGAAAGACGGCGTCCGCGGGACCCTCGCCAAAATCGACGCCTCCCTCGCAGCCCACCGGGACGAGCCCGAAAAGGTCGAATTCCTCACGGCTCAGAGACTTGTGACGGAGGGGTTCTCGACCTTCGTGCGCCGCTATGCCGAAGCCGCCCGGGAGACTGCGGGGAAAACCGACGTCCCCGCGTACCGGGAAGAGCTCGAAGCCCTCGCCCGGGATCTCGACGCCGCGGCCTCCGATCCCCCTGTGACGCTGAGGCAGGCTTTGAACCTCGTCTGGCTCGTCCATCTGTCCTTTACCTTCCAGAACAAATACGCGATGGCCCTCGGGCGGCTGGACCAGTATCTGCTTCCCTACTACCGTCACGATATCGACGCGGGGATCCTCACCCCGGAGGACGCGGAGGACCTCTTCGCCTCCGTCTTCATCAAGCTGACGGAAAGCCGGTGGTTCGGCGGGGACGACGTGGTGAACATCTGCATCGGCGGGGTCACGCCGGAGGGGGAGGAGGGGGTCAACGACCTGTCCTACCGGATCCTCCACGCCGTCCGCGACTGCAACGTCCCGGGACCGAATCTCTCCGCCCGGCTCCACGAGGGGATGCCCGACGAATTTCTCGACGAATGCCTCAAGGTGATCGGCACGGGCCTCGGATATCCCGCCCTGATGAACGACAGGGTGAACATCCCCGCCCTCGCCCGCCACGGCTACCGCCCGGACCACGCCCGGGACTACTGCTTCGTCGGGTGCATCGAGAACTTCATCCCCGGCAGACAGCCCGCCTGGTCCGACGACCGGTTCAATATCCCCCAGTACCTCGAAGCGGTGTTCTACCGGGGCCGGGATCCCCTCGATCCGAACTATCTGGGCCTCGACACGGGACCACTCGAAGACCTCGAAACGATGGAGGACTTCATGGGAGCCTTCGAACGTCAGATCGCCTTCGCCGCTTCGGAATACGTCGCCGTCTTCAACAACGAGAACGGCCGGATCAACTACCGCAATTACGCCGAGCCGTGGATGTCGGTCTTCTGCGAGGACTGCATCGGGCGGGGCATGGACATCAACGCGGGGGGCGCGCTCTATCCCTCGGCCCACGGCGCCTGCATGATGGGCATCGCCACCGTCGCGGACTCCCTCTCCGCCGTGGAAAAGGTCGTCTACACGGACCGGGCCTGCACCCTCTCCGAACTGCGGGACGCGATGGCCGCCGATTTCAAAGGGTACGAGATCCTCGAAGCCAGACTGAAAGCCGCGCCGAAATACGGGAACAACGATCCCTTCGCCGATAAATACGCCGTGTGGTTCGTGGAATTCACGGACGGGGTGTTCGCGCAGTACAGGACCCGGGACGGCGGACCCTTCTACACGGCGATCGCCTCCAACACCGCCTCCGTCTATTACGGCAGGATCACCGGCGCGACGCCCGACGGACGCCATGCGGGGGCCCCGATTTCCGACGCCGCCTCCCCGACCTACGGCATGGACCGGGACGGCCCGACCTCCGCCTTTCTCTCCCTCTCGAAGCCGGACTACCGCCTGGTCTCCTGCGGGACGGTGGTGAATCAGAAATACACCCCCGACATGCTGACCGATCCCGTGAAGCGCGAAGCCCTGCTCTCGGCGATCAAGGTCTATTTCAGCCGGGGCGGGCAGGAGGTGCAGATCAACTGCGTCTCCCGGGAAACCCTCTCCGACGCGATGGAGCACCCCGAAAACTACCGGGATCTCGTCGTGCGGGTCTCCGGCTTCTCCGCCTACTTCGTCAGCCTCGACCGGGCGGTGCAGGAGGATATCCTCCACAGGACCGAACACGCGGAAATCTGAAACACAGCCCCCAAAGCGTCCCTTTTCCGGCTTACATTCCGGTCGGACTCATGGTATAATGTATTCAATTCCATACAGGAGGTACTCTGATGAAACGGATCCTATCCCTGACGCTCGCCGCGCTTCTGCTTCTGCCCCTCCTTTCGGCCTGCTCGGAAGGCACGGAGAACAGCGCGAAGACTTCCGAAGACGTCTCCTCCCCGTCGGCCGTGAGCGAGGAGCCCGTCGAGGAAGCCCCCGAAACCAAGCTCCGCGACGACATTCCCGCCGACCTCCGTTTCGACGGCGAATCCGTCCGGGTCGCCCACCGCAGCGGCGCCAACACCACCCAGGAGATCTACGTGGAAGAGGACACCGGCGACGCGCTCGACTCCGCCCTCTTCGCCCGCAACCTGAAAGTCGAGGAGCGGCTCGGCCTCACCATCGAATCCATCCCCGTGGACGACACCCAGACCTACGTGCGCAAAGCCGCGGCGGCCATGTCCGACGACTTCGACGTCTGCGCCGCCTACCAGTATTACGGCATGGCGATGGCGACGGAAGGCATTCTGCGCAATCTGAACGAGCTGAACTACCTCGACACCACGAAGCCCTGGTGGGCCGCGAACTTCATCTCCGCCGCCACCATCGGGGGAGAACGGCTGTACTTCCTCACCGGCGACGCCGCGCTCTCCATGCTCAGAAACATGGGCACGATGTACGTCAACAATACGATCTACGGCCAGTATTTCGGAAGCGTCTCCGACCTGTATTCCACCGTCCTCGAGGGCGGCTGGACCTTCGACGTGATGGCCGGGTACTGCGAAACCGTCTACACGGACGTCAACGGCGACGGCGTGAGGGACGACAACGATATCTACGGCTACGGCTCCACGACCCTGTCCATGCTGGACTACACCGTGGCGGGCGCGGATCTGCAGTGGTCCGAGTTCGACGAGGCGGGCTATCCCGTGGTCATCATCAACAACGAGCGGACGATCAACTTCGTCGAAAAGCTCTACCGGCTCCTCTACGAGAACATCGGGAGCTACATCGCGGCTCCGTCCGTGGAGGGCGAGAACAAGACCATCGAGAAATTCAAGACCGACACGCAGATGTTCCTTCCCTTCCGCGCGGACGGCTCGGAGAAACTGCGCGACATGGAATCCGACTACGCCATCGTGCCGCTCCCGAAGTACGACGAGACCCAGCAGGCGTACAGCACGGCAGTGCACGACTCGGTCTCCGTCTTCTGCGTGCCCGTGACCAACGCCGAACGCTCGGATCTGACCGGTGCGTTCCTCGAGTGCTTCGCCTCCGAGAGCTACCGGAACGTGACGGACGTCTACTTCGAGACCCTTCTGAAAGAGAAATTCGCCCGGGACGAGGTGACGGCGCAGGTGTTCGACCTCATCAAGGAAGGAGTGTACTTCGACTTCGTCCTTCTGCATTCCAGTTCCCTGGCCGATATCGGCCACATGGTCCGCGACGTCATTTCGGCCAAGAGCTCCGATTTCGCCTCCGCCTACGCGAAGAAAGCGAAGGTCGTCAACAAGATGCTCGAAAAGCTGATCGCCGCCTACAAGAGCATCGGATGATGTTTTCGCGCGGTTCCTGAATTCACTATAAAAAGAGCCTCTCCCTTACCGGTTTCCGCAAGCACGCGGGCCGAGGGAGGGGCATTTGTTTTCAGGACAAATGACCGCATTGTTTTTCAATTCAAAAATATCTGAAATTCTTTCGAATACCTATTGACTGTCTTCGGAACGTGTGTTATAATGGGGTAAAACCGAAGAGGAACGGGGATGGTGAAGATGGGCTGACCGACAAGGCGCAGACGCACGAACGCATTTTGAAAAACGGACCGAAAAGGGGGATCCGATATGTCACAATACGAAAAAGATGGAATTATCAGCTGGCTCACGCTTCTCTTTGCGGTCGTCATCATAGTTCTGATCATTCTGATCGTTCCGCGGCTTATCAGACTGCTCCGAGCTCTTTTCAAACGAAATTCCATCGTCCGCCGCCTGAAAAAAGCGTGCCGGGCGAACGGGTTCGGATTTGTCAAAACGGCGGGTCTTTACAGCTCGGTGTTCCGAACGACATACAAGCCGGAGCTTCGGATAGAAACGCCGGATAAAGATCTTCAAATCAAGTTCATTTCGCTCACGGATCCCTCGTGCACCTACCTGTTCAACGGGATGAACGAGGTTTCACGGATCAAACACTGGAAACCGGTCTATTTTTTCTCCAGATGGAACAACCCCGGTTTCGGCTGGGGCAAGACGGAAGATATGAAAAAGAACGGACTTCTCAGACTGATGCTCCCGATGGCAAGCTACGCGAATCTCGGAGCCGATTATGCTCATGAACAGCGCAGAAGAAAAGAAATCAGCTTTGCCGAAGAAGGCGGCGAACAGATCCTGTGCCTGAACCCGATTTCGCAGGAGATCCGAAAAGTAAAAGGCAGTACGACGGAACTCCTCTTTGACGGAGGAGAACTGGACACCGCGCGCGTCTATTCGGGCGGAGGACTGTTGAAGCTGCTGAATGTCGACAAATAACCAAAGCTCCCCCGGAAGCCCAAAACCTCCGGGGGTATTCTTCATCCACAGCCTAATTCCTCATTCCTCACTGTCCGGGTTCAGCGCATCGGTAAGTTGAAAGGTTCAGGGCATCGGTAAGTAAAAGGTTCAGCGCATCGGTAAGCCATTGTGGTAAAATAACACCGAA
>CACZNC010000127.1 GCA_902782445.1 uncultured Ruminococcus sp. | reverse complement strand
GAAGCTCGGCCTCATCAACGGCAAGGGCAAGAAGGACGGCAAGGACTACTTCGACCCCGCGGGCAACATCACCTTTGCCGAGACCGCGAAACTGGCGGCATGCATGCACCAGAAATACACGGCCGGTACGGTGACGCTCTCGAACGGCGACCCGTGGTACAAGCCCTACGCGGATTACTGCGGCGAGAACGGGATTTTGAAGAAAGACGCGTCGGGCGGAGGCATTTCGGTCGGCGACGTGATGACGCGGGCAAACGAGGCGGTCACGCGGGCGGAATTCGCCTGGATCTTCGCCCACGCTCTCCCGAAAGGCGCACTCCCGGGGATCAACGAGATTCCCGACGATACCGTTCCGGACGTGAAGCATTCGGGTCTGGCAAAGGAATTCTGGAGCTTCCGGGAAGAAGCCTATGAGGAGATCTACACCCTCTACCGCGCCGGGATCGTGAACGGTTCGGATTCCAGGGGCACCTTCAACCCGACCTCGACGATCAAGCGTTCCGAAGTCGCGGCGATCGCGGTCCGCATGATGGAACCCGCAAAGCGCGTCGGCCCTCCGAAGGAACTGGGTAAATAAGTTTCGTCAAATCCATACCGGAGAAGGGGTCGGGTTCGGCTCCTTTTCCTTTTGGGGTCGATGCACCGATCCGCGCCGGATCCCTGGAAAAAGCTCTGATTGCCCGCGAAGGCTTTCAGAGCTTTTCTTTATTTCTTATGGATCGGATCCGAAGCGCTCTCCTTTACGGCTGGGCATCCAGCGCGTCAAAGGCTTCGACGTATTTCTGGATCGTCTTGTCCGCCATCTTCGAGAGCATTTTGATCGTGCTCTGGAGGTTCGTGTCGTTCGACTTGAACTTGCCCGCGAACACGCCGTCCCGGATCACCGAGCAGAAGATCGTGTCGCCGAGGTCGTAGAAGCGGTTCCCGTAGATCAGATCGAGCATAGCCGTGGAGTTTTCGTCCCGGGTGTACTTGCTCTTCAGGACTTCGTCGTAGTAGACCGGGATGACTTCGTTCAGGGAAGCGCAGGCCATCGCCTCGGTCACAGCTCCCGCAAGATCGTACTGGGTCAGGGTGATGGGGTAGATGTGGATGTACGCGCCTTCGGTCCGGCTGTAATAGGTGTCTTGGGTGTCCTCGTACTTCGGGTAGGGGATGATGCCGTAGTCGATGTCCATGTCGCGGTAGAAATGCAGAAACGCCACGCGGACGATGTTGTAAAGCGAGCCGCCCGAGATGAACAGCGTGTTGTTGGCGTAATCCGGGAATCCGTCGGACATGAAGAGCAGATGGTCGTTGTGCATCATCGCGAGGATCCGCTCGTAGAGGTTTTCGAACTTCTCATTGCCGACCAGAGCGAGGTAGGGAACATCCTCCTCGTTCTTGTCGACGCACCGCAGTCCCGCCGCGATCCAGAAGCACGGAAGGACCTGCTTTGAATGGGAGGTGATGCCGTAGCGGTCGTCCACGGTCCAGTTCCCGTCGCCGTTCGTATCGTTCGTCGCCAGCATCATGTTCTGCTGCATGAGGTCGAGGGTCCAGCCGCCTTCAAGGATCGTCTGATAATGGTTCGGGAGGTCCAGATCGGAGGACATGGACTTGTTGAAGAGCAGGATGTTGACGCTGTCGTAGGTCGAAAGGTTGTGGTCGCCGAAGGCATAGTAGAGCTTCCCCCGGATCGACATGTCCTTGTGGATGGACTGGGCCCAGTATTCCCGGGTCACGTCCACGTAGGGCAGAGCCGAGATCGGAAGCGCGAGCCCCTCCTGCGCCAGCATGTAGCCCCGCCAATCCACAGAGACGTACTGATCGAACGCGTCGTCGCCCGCCTGCACGATCTGCCGGATGCTGTTCACCGCGGAATCGTTCGGGACGACCGTCTCCTCGAAGACGAAGCCCATCGTGTCCATCAGTTTCGCGTCGCGCATGAAGATCGCGTCGTTGAGCTTATCGCCGGTCTGCTCCGAGGCTGTCAGGGTGTCGTAATAGGAGTCGCAGTCGATGTTCTGGATGCGGTAGGCCGCGCCGGCGAAATCGAGGTCTTCGGGCAGAGCGGTCTTCACGGTCAGATCCTCGGTCTCGGGCTCCGTCTCCGCTCCGGCGGAAGGTTCGGCAGCGACCTGGGATCCGCCCGCCGGTGTGTCCGTG
Organism: uncultured Ruminococcus sp.; assembly: GCA_902782445.1. Classification (GTDB taxonomy): domain Bacteria; phylum Bacillota; class Clostridia; order Oscillospirales; family CAG-272; genus UMGS1696. The sequence goes on along the minus strand of CACZNC010000127.1, from coordinate 3,681 downwards.
TTCTCACCGCTTTCGCTGCACGCGGCAAACGCCGGCAGAAGCATGAGAAGCGCGAGGACGGACGCCGTGATTTTACTTGCTTTCATTGGGTACCTCCTCTGCGGGAAATGGGAATTCGGATAGATCATTATACCATGTTCCATAACGGTTTGCAAGGTTTTCTTAATGAAAAACAGGGTTCAATAATTTGCGGGTCACATCCACTTTTTCTTCTTGAACCACACGAGGCAGACGACGACGATGAGGATCGAGACGAGCCAGACGATGGGATAGGATCCCTTCCATTCCAACTCGGGCATATAGCGGAAGTTCATCCCGTACCATCCCGCGATGAGAGTCAGGGGCATGAAGATCGTCGTGATGACCGTGAGCACCGTCATGATGCGGTTCTGCCTCACGTCCGCCTGGGACTGCATGAGGTCCCTCAGCTGGGTGACGTAGTCCCGCTGTCCGAGGACGGTGTCGCGGAGCCGGGTCACGCGCTCGGTGAACATGTGAAAATAGCGGAGGTTCTCTTCGCGGAAGAAATTGTTCTCGTTCTCCTCGAGCTCCTGGCTGAGGTCGATGAGCTGTTCGTAGTGCACCCGCAGATCCAGGAGATTGCCGCGGATCTCGTTCATCTCGGGCGGATAGCTTTCGACCTTTCCGTGCAGGATCTCCTCTTCGATCCGGTTCAGGCGGTTCTCCGAGTTTTCGAGCAGATTGAGGTCTCCGGCGATGGTGTATTCCAGAAGATCGTAAAGGAAGCGTTCGAGGCTCGGGAACTTCCATTTCTTGCTCTTCTGGATCACGGCGACGACGCGTTCCGCGTATCCGGTGTCGTCCACCAGAATGACGCCCTTTTCGTCGAGGGCAAAGGAAAAGCAGTGTCCGTCCCCGCTGATGTCCTCCCGGTCCGGGATCGCGAGGGTGCCGGTCAGGGAATCGAGATTCACGACGGCCTTGGTCTCGTGGGGCGCGGCTATCTCCATCTCCATGTCGATCTCCATGTCGAAGCTGTCCCGCCGGGCTCTCCACTCCTCCCCGGTGAGGATCGCGACGTACTGCGCGCCGCCTGTCCGGATCTCCTCCGGCCCGCAGGGGGTCAGGGATTCTCTGATGAGATAATACATGTTTCCTCCGTCTTCCGGCGTTTTTTCGTCTTCCGTCCGCCGTATCCGCTTCATTATAGCATACCGGAGGGCGTGATGCAAGACGGAACCGTTTTTTCCCCGGCGGAATGACAAAAAGAAAGGCCGCCGAAGTCTCCCGCGCTCCCGTTCTCCGGTTGACAGAACGGCTTTGTTATGGTATACTCAGGGAAGAACGAAAACGGACAGCGAAAAGGAGTCCCCCATGAAATTCACCGTGCGCAATCCCCTCGACGAAGGCTGGTACGCCGATCCCGAAGCGCGCTTTTACGAGGGCAGGTACTATATCTACGTCACCAATTCCCTCCCCTATCTCGAACAGCAGAACCACACCTGCTTCGTATCGGAGGATCTCGAACACTGGACGAAGATCGAAAACATCATCGACATGAGCGGCTTCCCCTGGGTAAAGGGCGCGGTCTGGGCTCCGACCGTCGAGGAGAAGGACGGAAAATACTACTACATCTTCGCGACGAACGACGTCCCCCATCTTTCAAAAGTCGGCGGACTCGAGATCGCAGTCTCCGCCAGTCCGGCGGGTCCCTTCAAGGCTCTGCTCGATCATCCGCTGGTCGGGGAATTCCACAACGGCGCGCAGCCCATCGACGCCCATCTGTTCAAAGACGACGACGGGAGTATGTACCTCTACTACGGCGGATGGGGCCACTGCAACGTCGCCAGAATGAACGGGGATATGACGGGATTCATTCCCTTCGAGGACGGGGAGACCTTCCGGGAGATCACGCCCAAAGACTACGTCGAGGGCCCCTGCATGCTCAGGCGAAACGGAAAATATCACTTCATGTGGTCCTCCGGCGGCTGGACGGACGGCACCTACCGGGTCGTCACGGCGACGTCGGATTCCCCGCTCGGTCCCTTCGAGGAAGGCCGCACCATCCTCTCCACCGGGGACGGCAGGATCGCCAACGGCCCGGGACACAACGGGTATCTCTGCCTGCCCGGGACGGACGAGGTCCTCATGGTCTATCACCGGCACAAAAACGGGCTGAAAAACGGCAACGCCCGCTTCCTATGCATCGACCGGATGGACTTCGATGAAAACGGGGAGATCCTCCCGGTCGTCATGACGGACGAATGGACCCACGAGGGCTGATCTGCCTTCGCACAGAACGCATTGTTGAAACGCGGATCTTTCACCGGACCCGCGGAAGGAGCAGGATGGACAACCGGATCGATCTCGAAGAACTTCTGGACGTGGCGATCACGCTGGGCTACCGTCTTCTGATGTGCGGGGCGGAAATCAGCCGCGTGGAGGAAGCGATCCAGCGTCTTCTCCGCGCCTACGGGACGACGGGGGACGTTTTCGCCATCCCGAACTGTCTGATCGTGACCCTCTGCCCGGACGGCACCGCACCCATCACGCGGATGCGCCGGATCGGACCCCACGGCACGGACATCGACGGAGTGGAACGCTTTTACTCCCTCGCCCGCCGTCTCTGCGCCGAAAAGCCGAAGCCGGAGGAAGCCCACGCCATGCTCCGGGAGACGAAACGGACCTCGGCCACCTATTCCTTCCCCATGCGTTTCGCCGCGTATTTCATCGCCGCCTCGGCCTTCGCCTTCTTTTTCGGCGCAAACATCTCGGGCGGCGTGCTTGCGGGGATCGCGGGGGTGCTCACCGGTCTGTGGCTCCGGGCTCTGGACCGGCTGCAGGTCAACCCATTCTTCCAGACCATCACGGCGTCGTTCTTCATCGGCATTTACAGCCAGGCCCTCACCCATTTCGGCCTGATCCTCTACGCGGACGCCACGGCCATCGGCGCGCTCATGCTGCTGGTGCCGGGCATGAAGATCACGGATTCGATGCGGGACGTCATCTACGGCGACACCCTCTCGGGGGTCAACAAGCTGATGCAGGTCTTTCTGACCACCGCCGCCCTTCTGCTCGGGACCGGGACCGCCCTTCTGCTCTCCCGCGCCCTCTGGCATACCGCGTCCGTCGGGATCAGCCTCGACGTGCCCTATCCCTGGTGGATCCAGGTCACGGCGGCGGCGTTCTCCTGCCTCGGATTCTGCCTGCTGTACAACATCCGCACCTTCGGCATGTTCATCTGCATGGCGGGCGGAGCTCTCGGATGGGGCGTCTATCTCGCGGTGGGACGGTTCGGAGCCACGGGCCTGCTCTGCAATTTTCTCGCGGCGGCGGCGATCTCCCTCTACGCCGAGATCATGGCGCGGATCCGCAAATTCCCGTCCTTCTCCTATCTGGTGATCGCTCTTTTGCCCCTCGTGCCCGGAGCCGGGGTCTACTACACGGTGGAGTATCTCTTGCAGGAGGACGCCTCCATGTCCCTGAGACAGGGCACCCAAACCGCCGCCATCGCGGGACTGCTCGCCGTGGGCATCATGATGGTCTCCTCCGTGTTCCGCATGATCGGCGTCGCGAAGCAGCAGATGCGGGAGAAGCACGCGAACCGCCGGCGGGCCTGAATTCATACTAAATCCCTTCTAAGGGGTTACGCGGCTTCTTGAAAGAAGCCTGGCAAGAACTTCTGAAATGGATAGGGACAGGCTACATCAATAATGTGAA
>CACZNC010000126.1 GCA_902782445.1 uncultured Ruminococcus sp. | reverse complement strand
CGGAAAACCCTATTCCCTGCTCGATGTTAATTTTCCGTACTTACCACTGGCTTACCTATGCGCTGACACTCCCGACTTACCTATGCGGTGATTTTTCACGTTCTACTAACCACTATCCACTAGCCACTCCTCACTCCTCATTTCCCCAACCAAACATCAATTCCCCCGGGGGGGAGGCTTGCGTTTCCCTCCGGGATGTGCTATAATACAGTACAATTCATTCTCATTCGGATCATTTTCAGGAGGTCTTTATGTCCGGCATCGGAACGAAATGCGTACAGGCGGGCTATAAGCCGAAAAACGGGGAGCCCCGCCAGATCCCGATCATCGAAAGCACCACCTTCAAATACGACACCGGAGCCGCGATGGGCGCCCTGTTCGACCTCGAAGCCCCGGGTTACTTCTATTCCCGCCTCCAGAATCCCACCTGCGACATGGTGGCGGCCAAGATCGCGGCTCTCGAAGGCGGGACCGCCGGCATGCTGACCTCCTCCGGCCAGGCGGCGTCCCTGCTCGCCGTGTTCAACCTCTGCTCCGCGGGGGATCACGTCGTGGCGTGCAGCGCGATCTACGGCGGGACCTACAATCTCCTCGCCGTCACGATGAAGCGCATGGGGATCGCCACCACCTTCGTCTCCCCGGACTGCACGGAGGACGAGCTCGACGCGGCGTTCCGTCCCGAGACCAAGCTGGTGTTCGGCGAATCCATCGCGAATCCCGCCCTCGCCGTGCTGGACTTTGAAAAATTCTCCTCCGCCGCCCACCGGCACGGGGTCCCGCTGATCGTCGACAACACCTTCCCCACCCCCATCAACTGCCAGCCCTTCGCATGGGGCGCGGACATCGTCACCCACTCCACCACCAAATACATGGACGGCCACGGCTCGGCGGTCGGCGGCGCGATCGTGGATTCCGGCAAGTTCGACTGGATGGCCCACGCGGACAAATATCCGGGCCTCTGCACGCCGGACGAGAGCTATCACGGCATCACCTACGCCGAGAAATTCGGACAGGGCGGCGCGTTCATCACCAAGGCCACGGCCCAGCTCATGCGGGACCTCGGCGTCACCCCCTCCCCCTTCTCCGTCTATCTGCTCAACCTCGGCCTTGAAAGCCTCCACGTCCGGATGAAGCGGCACTGCTCGAACGCCCTCGCCGTGGCGAAATTCCTCTCCGAAGACAGCCGCGTCGCCTGGGTGAACTATCCCGGACTGCCCTCCTCGAAGGAGTACGCGAAGGCGCAGAAGTACATGCCGGACGGGACCTGCGGCGTCGTCAGCTTCGGCGTGAAGGGCGGAAGGGCCGCGGCGGGCGCGTTCATGGAAAAGCTCCGTCTCGTGGCCATCGAGACCCATGTGGCGGACGCCCGTTCCTGCTGTCTGCATCCCGCGACGACCACCCACCGGCAGATGAACGACGAAGAGCTCCTCGCCGCGGGTGTCTCCGCCGATCTCGTCCGCCTCTCCTGCGGCCTCGAGGATCCCGAGGATCTCATTTCTGACGTCGATCAAGCACTGGGGAAATAAGTTCTCGCTGATCGTGCGCTCGAAGCCCGGAACTTCGCTCAAACAGATTTTCGTTCGCGCCGTTCGGTATGCATGTCTGTCTGAATCTCAAACCGTGCGCGATGAAGAAAGAACAGTTTCGGTTCCCCGAACGCGCGTCCCTTGTAATGCGCGCCTGAATCACCGCCGTAAGGCCGCAGGACTCGTCCTGCGCATGTTTCAGCTGCACAAGCAGAGACCGCGCGAGGACGTGGGATGCACTGTCGATTCAAGCTACCGGGACGGGCTGTCATCTTATGCTATATGGCCAAGGGGGACCCTCGGGAGGGGCACCTTCGGCCTGAGATGGTGTCCCTCCCGGCGCCTGTCCCGCGTAGGGACATTAAATCCGAAACGCGGAGCGTTTCATACCTTTTCTCCCTTCGAGAAGGGAAAGCAAAACCACCGGAGGTTCCCATGCCCATTAAAATTCCGAACGATCTTCCTGCAGTGCAGACGCTGGCGGACGAGAACATTTTCGCCATGACGGAGACCCGCGCCATGACGCAGGATATCCGGCCGCTGAGGATCCTGCTTCTCAATCTCATGCCGAAGAAGATCGAGACGGAGACCCAGCTCTCCCGCGTGCTCGGCAACACCCCCCTCCAGATCGAACTGACCCTCATCCGCACCTCCACCCACCTCTCCGCGAACACCGCGAAGGAACATCTGCTCGCCTTCTACAAGACCTTCGACGAGGTCCGTGACGAGCGGTTCGACGGGCTCATCATCACGGGCGCGCCGGTGGAACAGCTGGAATTCGAGGAAGTCGACTACTGGGAGGAGCTCTGCGATATCATGCGCTGGAGCGAGACGAACGTCCACTCGACGATGCACATCTGCTGGGGGGCGCAGGCGGGGCTGTACTTCCACTACGGGATCCCGAAAAAGCCCCTCTCCGAAAAGCTCTTCGGCGTCTATCCCCACCGGGCCGACTACGCGCGGTCCATGCTGCTGCGGGGATTCGACGACGTGTTTTACGTCCCCCATTCGCGGCACACGACGGTCGCAAGGGAGGACATCGAGGCGGTGCCGGATCTGCAGATCCTCGCGTCGTCGGAGCGGGCGGGGGTCCACGTGGTCTACGCGCACAAAAAGCGGCGGTTCTTCGTGATGGGGCACGCGGAGTACGATCCCCTGACCCTCGACGCGGAGTACCGCAGGGATCTCGCCGCCGGACTGCCGATCCACGTCCCGGAGCACTACTACGAGGACGACGATCCGTCGAAGCCCCCCATCGTCAACTGGCGCGCCCACGGGAATCTGCTGTACACGAACTGGCTGAACTATTTTGTGTACCAGTCCACGCCGTATGATCTGACGAAATTGTGAGATTTTGTCTTTTTCGGGTTGATGTGCTGTGCGTTCCGGAATGATGTGCTGTGCGGGATTTTCGGGTTTTTATTTGGGAGCGCTTCGCTGGGATTTTGGGAGACGCGCGGTTTTTCAGCCGGAACATGGAGCGGTCTTCGCGTGTTGTTTCGGATTGCAGACGGAACGAGCCGGAACATGGAGACAACCCGGCTTGATCGCCGAAGTGCGGTTGAACCCGTGCGCAGAACAAGTTCTGCGGCCTCCGGCGGTGATTCAATCGCGCATTCGGCGTTGCCGCGTTTCTGTGCTACGAGGTCTGGATGTCTATCCTCGTGCGGATAAAGAATATCATGGCTCTTCGGGGCATTGTTTCACGTGAAACAAAAAACCGTCAGGGAAGAACTTCGAGTTCAACTCTGACGGTTTTCGTTTTTTCGATTTTGTCTTTATGATTTTTGAATCCGATCAGTGCGCGGAGACGAGAGAACGGTTTCATCTTCCCGTCGCGCGTCCTGTGCCCAATGCGCGCCTGAAATGCTGCCGTAAGGCCGCAGACTTGTCTGCGCATGTTTCAGCTGTACGCCGAAGACCGCGCGGGGTTGGCTCCATGTTCCGGCTCGTCCGCTCTGAATCTGTACAGGCGCGCGGGGATGCGGAACCGGTTTTCGATACGGAGCCGCGCGTCCCTCCCATTCCAGCGAAGCGCTCCCCTCCGAAAAAACTCTCATCCCGCACAGTACGTCATTCCGGAACGGCCAAAACGTCATTCCGAAGCGAGCCGCACTCCGCTCAAAACAGACAGGGACAGTTCCTCAGAACAGCCCGACGATCTTTCCGTCGTCGTCCACGTCGATCTTCTCGGCCGCGGGGGACTTCGGCAGACCGGGCATGGTCAGGATATCGCCGGTGTAGATCACCACGAATCCCGCGCCGGCGGACACCTTCGCCGCCTTGACCGTGACGGTGAACCCCTCGGGCGCGCCGAGCTTCAGCGGATCGTCCGACAGGGAGTACTGCGTCTTCGCCACGCAGATCGGCAGGGACCCGAATCCCAGCGCCTCGATCTGCTCGATCTGCTTCTTCGCCGCGGGCAGGATGTTCACCCCGTCGCCGCCGTAGATCTTCTTCGTGAGGGCCTCGATCTTCTCGGTGAGGGAGAATTCGTCCGGGTAGGAGAAGGTGAAGTTCCCCTGCTCCTCCTCGCAGAGACGGACCACTTCCCGGGCAAGCTCCATGCCGCCCTTTCCGCCGTCCGCCCAGACCGTCGAGAGGACCGTGTTGACGCCGAGCTCCCGGCACTTCGCGATGATGAATTCGATCTCCCGGTCGGTGTCGGTGGGGAAGCGGTTGACGGCCACCACCGCGGGCAGGTGATAGACGTTCTTGATGTTCGAGACGTGCTTCAACAGGTTCGGGATCCCGCGGCCCAGCGCGTCGAGGTCTTCGGAGGCGAGATCGGCCTTCGCCTTGCCGCCGTGCATCTTGAGGGCGCGGACGGTGGCGACGATCACCACGGCGTCGGGTTTCAGCCCGGCCATGCGGCATTTGATGTCGAGGAATTTCTCCGCTCCGAGATCCGCGCCGAATCCGGCTTCCGTCACCGCGTATTCGCCGAGGCGGAGGGCCATTTTCGTCGCCATGACGGAGTTGCACCCGTGGGCGATGTTGGCGAAGGGACCGCCGTGGACGAAAGCGGGAGTGCCTTCGAGGGTCTGGACGAGGTTCGGTTTCAGGGCGTCCTTGAGCAGAGCCGTCATCGCGCCTGCCGCCTTGAGTTCGCCCGCCGTCACCGGCTTGTCGTCGTAGGTGTAGCCCACGATGATCCGGGAGAGCCGCGCCTTGAGGTCCTTCAGCGAGGTGGAGAGGCAGAGCACCGCCATGATCTCGGAGGCCACGGTAATGTCGAATCCGTCTTCCCGCGGCACGCCGTTCGCCCGTCCGCCGAGGCCGTCCACGATATTTCTGAGCTGCCGGTCGTTCATGTCCACGCACCGCCGCCAGGTGATCTTCTTCACGTCGATCCCGAGGGAGTTGCCCTGCTGGATGTGGTTGTCGAGCATGGCCGCCAGCAGGTTGTTCGCCGCGCCGATCGCGTGGAAGTCCCCCGTGAAGTGGAGGTTGATGTCCTCCATCGGGACGACCTGCGCGTATCCGCCTCCCGCCGCGCCGCCCTTGAGTCCGAACACCGGGCCGAGGGAGGGTTCCCGGAGCGCGACGACGGATTCCCTGCCGATCTGGCGCAGACCGTCCGCGAGGCCGATGGTGGTGGTGGTCTTCCCTTCGCCGGCGGGGGTGGGGGTGATGGCGGTGACGAGGATCAGCCTGCCCTCCGGCCGGTCGGTTTCGTCGAGGAGGGACAGATCGATCTTGGCTTTGTTCTTCCCGTAGGGTTCGAGGTATTTCTCGTCCACGCGGGCGATCTTCGCGATCTCGCCGATGGGCTTCAGTTCGCATCTCTGGGCGATCTCAATGTCGGAAAGATAGGACATGACAGCCTCCTGTTATTCGCGGCGGTGCCGCAGATTCTGTTGGTTTATCCCTTCTCGAAGGGAAATAAGGAATGAAACGCTACGCGTTTCGGAAAAAATGTCCTGCGCGGACGGCGGCGAGCACGACTGCGTCGGTGCGGGGGACCCATCTCAGGCCGACGAGTGTTGCTTCGCAAACTCTGCCCCCTGTGCGGGTCCAATTTGCGGAGCAAATAGTTGGCCGTATGGCATAAACTTACAGCTCGTCCCGTCAGCCAGAATCGACAGTTTATCCCACGTCCTCGCGCGGTCTCTGTTTGTGCAGCTGAAACATGCGCAGACAAGTCTGCGGCCTCCGGCGGCGTTTCAGGCGCGCATTGGGCACAATGACGCGCGGGCGGGAAGCTGAAATTGTAACTGCACTGTCGCGCACATGCTCAGATTCAGACAGACATGCAGACAGAGCCGAGCGATCGAAAATCTGTCAGGGCGAAGCATGGAGTTTCGGAGAAAAGTTCGGAAGTTTCACGTGAAACAAGGAACCCCAATTCCTCATGTCCGGGTTCAGCGCATCGGTAAGTTGAAAGGTTCAGCGCATCGGTAAGTAAAAGGTTCAGCGCATCGGTAAGCCATTGTGGTAAAATAACACCGA
>CACZNC010000125.1 GCA_902782445.1 uncultured Ruminococcus sp. | reverse complement strand
ATTTCGATTCCGGGACGAGCTGTACAGTTATGCCATACGGCCAAGGGACCCGCACAGGGGGCCTTCGGCCTGAGATGGTCCCCCGTGCCGCCGTCCGCGTAGGACAAAAATTCCCGTCAGGGTTGGAACTTTACGTTTCCGGTTTCCCTGACGGGTTTTGTTTTCTGATTATCCGGGCTTTGGGGAGGTCAGTCCGCGATCTCGTACCCGAACTGATTCAGGAAGCTGTTGAGGACGTCCTTGACCACCGTGCCGTCGCTGTACTGGATGCCGTTTTCCTGGGCGTAGTTCTCGGCGGCCTTTGCGACGACGCCGCGGAGGGCGAGACCCATGAGGAGGGCGAGGATCAGGGCGATGGCCATTTCGATCAGCTTGCCCCGGGCGAAGGTCCGCTTGTTCTGCTTCCGGCATCCTCCGCAGGCCCACACGACGGTGAGGATGAATCCCACCACCGGGATCCCCATGAGGATGTCGATCCCGACCCATCCGATGCTCTTGACGGGCTCGTATTTGGTCCCGGCCACATCGTCCGCGGTCAGCTCGCCCATCGGGGCTCTGCCGTATGCCATCGGCGCGGGCTGGGGACGGGGCTGGGCGGTCTGGGGATTCGGGATCGGGGTGGGGATCGGAGCGGCGGTCTGTGCCTGCGCGGGCTGTCCCGGACGTACAGGCTGAGCCGGATTCACGGGCTGTGCAGGCTGTGCCGGACGCGCGGCCTGAGCCGGATTCACGGGCTGGGCCGGCTGATAGGGCTGACCCTGCTGCGGCGTCGGACCCGGGCGATAGGGCTGGCCCTGGGGCTGAGGCTGAGCGGGATTCGGATTCTGGTTCTGGACCGGCGTCGGGCCCTGATTCGGGATCGGCGTCGGGATCGGCGTCGGAGCGGCGGTCTGTGCCGGAGTCGGCGTCGGCGCGGGCTGAGGTTCCGGCTCGGGCTTGACTTCCGGCTTCACCTCGGGCTGAGGTTCGGGAGCTTTCGGCTGTTCTTCTTTCTTTTCGGCCGCGGGGAACGGCGTACCGCATTCGGTGCAGAATTTGCTCTCGGCAGGCATCGCCGCGCCGCAGTTTGCGCAGATTTTCTTGTCCATGCTGTTTCTCTCCTTGCAAATACGGTGTTACGGTCAGGTTCGGGGTTCTCGGCTGACTGTATTATACCACAGTCCGCCGGGTTTGTCATCATTAATTTTAGGGAAGCGGGGAAATTTCCAGAGAAAAAGTTAGGAGGGAGGAAGGAGGAGTGGCTAGCAGCTAGTGGGTAGTGGCTAGTAGAACGTCTTCTCGAAATTAGGAATGAGGAATTAGGAGTGAATTCGAATGATGAATTAAGAATTGTTTCACGTGAAACATTGAGCGAAAAACCGCACTCTGTCCCCCTTCCAATGCGCGCCTGAATCTCTGCCGGAGGCCGCAGGATTTATCCTGCGCATGTTTCAGCTGCACTTCCGGCGATCAAGCCCGGTTGGCTCCATGTTCAGGCTCTTCCGTCTGAATCTGTCAAAGCCCGCGGGGATCGCTCCGTGTTTCGGCTTCAAGACCGCGTGTCTCAAGAATCCCAGCGTAGCGGGCGGAGCGCTCCCATCCAAAACCGCAGATCCAGTACCGCACCCCATTCCGCCGCGGATTTCCCGTCATGTTGATTCTACTCTCCGAGAAGATCCGGATACACCGGGTACTTCGTCTTCCACGTGGGCGTGCGGTCGAAGGTCCCGGGGACGGGATGGTACGGCAGGCGGATCGTCCAGGTGCCGATGCCGGTGACGATCATGTGCTCCATCTTTTCGCTGTCGATCAGCCATTTGTTCTGAGCGTAGGTCTTCATGGTCTCGTAGCCCCCCGCCCAGACCGGCAGGAGCGCGTAGGTCGGGTTGACCTTTGCATAAAGCTCCACCGTGCCGTTCATGCCGTGGTGGGCCAGCTGGAGGATGTCGCAGGCGAGAGCGGAATCGAATTCCTTCAAAACCAGATCCGCCGCGTTGAAGGCGAAGTCCCCCGTCCAGAGGGTGGTCTGGCCGCCGAGGGTCATTTTGTACAAGATCGAGCACTCGTTCATCCCGCCGTCGAGGATCGTCTTCGGGTACAGGTCTTCGAGGGTGTAGAGGATCTCGAATTCGGCGTTGCGGACCTTGAAGCGGTTCCCCGTGTGGACCTTCAGAACCGGCACGTCGGGATAGAATTCGGCGAGGTTCTTCTTGAACTGGGTGTAGCGGTAGATCGTGTCGTCCAGCATATAGGGGGAGTCCGATTTCGCCGTGTCCTCCTCCGTCGGGAAATTGAACACCAGCCGCTCGATCACCACCTGATCGTGGAAATCCAGCGAGAAGCAGTTGAACACCCCGATGTGGTCCCCATGGAGGTGGGTGAAGAGCCACGCCGCGATGACCGGCTTTTCGCCCTTCTTCTCCTCCGGCAGCTGGGAGCGGAGGATGTTCATCAGCTTGTTCGAATCCACGTGGTCCGGGTCGCCCATGCCGCCGTCGATGATGCAGAAGCTCCCGTCGGCCAGCCGGATGATGTAGCCCATGCCCTCCGAGGCCACGACGGTCTCGCCCTTCATGCCGGTGAGCAGGGTGTCCGCGATCTCCTCATACTCGTCTTCCAGCGGGCAGAGATCCCCCCTCTCCTCGAACACGACCCGGGTGGTGCCGGTAGGTCCGACATGGGAGACGTTGACGGTGGTCGATTCGTTCACGAGGGTGGCGTAGAGGTTGTTTTCGATGGGGTGTGCGTCGTAGACCTCAAATCCAGCTTCGGCGAGGATGGAGAGGTAGGCCTCGTAATCCGCGGGCGTGGTCTTCTCCGCGCGGATCACCACGGTGGAGCCGGAGCTCTCGTAGATCCCGCGGATCTCGCCGAAGGGGAAATCCGGGACCTCCCCCGCCGCCAGGGCCGCCTTTCCCGAAAGCGGGAGGCCGGAGAGCGCGAAATCCCCCTTTTCATTCGCCGTCAGGGCGGAGAAGAAGGCGTCGGCCGCGGCGTTCAGTCCGGCGGGGGTACGGGCGAGGAGAGCGATCTTCTTCCCCCCGGCCTCTTCCTCCACCCTCCAGTCGAGGATCCCGAGGGAATCCGCAGTCTCCCCGTCCGTGCGGTTGGTGATGCCGAAGAGGATCTCCGGGGTCTCCATGTCGGGGGCGGAGCCGGGTTTGCCCCAGTCCGTGCCGAAGCTCAGGGCGATCCCCGTCTTCTCCTCGAAGGTTTTGCGGAACTCCACCGCCGCCTTCACCGATCCCTCGTCCGCGTTTTCCGGGCGGATCAGGGCATAGACGGGCTTTCCGTTTTCCGAAAGAACGATTTCGCGCATGGTTTCTCCTTCTTCCTCCGCGTCGCCGTTCGATGTGACGTCCTCTGCGGGATCGGCGGTCTGATCCGGCGCCGGTCCGGGATCGTTCCCGCGGCAGCCTGCCGTCCCCAGCAGAAGCAGGACAAGCAGGGTCAGGAGCGGGACCGGGGATCTTTTCGTTTTTTGATTCTTTGCCATGGGGACCTCCGGGATTCATACTATTCTCGTTCTAAAAAGCTAACTATATGGGTTTTGATCGCTCTCCGTAGAGTGCGAACGACGGGGTGGGAATGCCATATATCCACTTAATTGGTATAACCTTGTCCTACCCCCAATTGAAGTTCTTGCCAGGCTTCTTTCAAGAAGCCGCGTTTCCTTTTTAGCTTGAGATTAGTATCAGAGCGTCAGGGGCTTTCCTTCCCAGTCACCGTCGGGGGCTGCACCGAGCAGTTCCGCGGCGGTCGGCGCGATGTCGATGATCCGCCAGCCCTCCGCCTTTCTGGAAGGAAGAGCGGGATTCCAGCAGATGATCGGGATCGTCATGTCCTCGGGCAGATCGGAGCCGTGGGAGCGTCCGTGTCCGCCGTGGTCCGCCGTGACGACGACGAGATAATCCTCGGGAAGATCCCGGCAGATCGACTCGATGCAGTCCCAGCTTCCACGGACGGAGCGGAGGTATTCGTCCCCCATCCAGCCGTACCCGTGCCCGGCGGCGTCGGTCCAGCCGAGGTAGAGGAAGACGAAATCCGGGCGGTCCGACGCGATGTACCGTTTCGCCTCCGCCGTCAGCCGGGGATTGGCCTCCTCGTAGCCGTAGACGTGGCCGGAGATATAGCATCCGTAGGTCAGGGAATCGGGGCGGGAGAGGTCTTTCAGCTCCTCCCAGTTATAGAACATGGCGCATTTCTTCCCCGCCGCCCGCAGGACCTCGCAGATCCCCCGCACCGGCCGGACCTGGGGGACATACGTATTGGTCAGGATCCCGTGGCGTTCCGGGTCGACGCTGTGGAAGAGGGACATGTGGCAGGGCAGGGTGACGGAGGGCATGACGGTCCGGGCCGCCAGGTCGTAAGTGCTGTGGAAGAGCATTTCGCCGACGAAGGGATGTCCGCAGGCGTCAAGTGAATCGGGACGCATCCCGTCGACGAGGATGAGGAGAACTTTGTTCATGATGTTGTTTCCTTTGGTGTGGTGGTAGAATTGAGGAGGTTGGGGACGTTCGGCTGTCCGCGGCGGGATTTTGTTTCGGCAGAAAAATGACGGATTAAGTTTATGGAAAAGGAGTGGGCACAGGACGCGCGGTTTTTCAGCCGGAACATGGAGCGATCCCCGCGGGACGGATCAGTTTCAAGCCGGACGAGCCTGAACATGGAGCCAACCGCGCTTGATCGCCGGTCGTACAGCTGAAACATGCGCAGAACAAGTTCTGCGGCCTTGCGGCGGTGATTCAGTCGCGCATTGAAAAGGGGACAGAGTGCGGAAAAAGACGGTTTGTTTCACGTGAAACATTTCTTCAATTCGGGCGGCTGACCCCCGCGTTCCGCTTTTCTTTGTCATTCTGAGGAGCCTGCGACGAAGAATCTTTGCTCTTCATCATACAGCCGCAGTTATAGTCGGCGGGTTCCCGCAAAAGAAATGAAGACTGTTCTTCGACTCAAACTACGGCTTATCCTTTCCAGTGCGAAGATTCTTCGCTGACAGCACAACTGCGTTGGTGCGCACGACCGCGTCGGTGCGTCAGAATGACAACGTGGAGGCGAAATGGGACATGCGGCGGCCTATCTGACGGAGAAGCCCGAGAATTGTTTCACGTGAAACATCATCCCGACCGCCCGCACGTTGTCCCCTTCCATGCGCGCCTGAATCTCCGCATTTTTCAGCTGCACGCACACAGACCGCGCGAGGTTGGCGTCATGTTCCGGCTCGTACACTCCGCACTCCCTACAAGCGCGCGGGGATGGGCGGATTCCCGGCTGAACGGCCGCGCGTCCAACGCCGATTCCTTTCCCATCCCTTCAAAACAGCAATATCAAGCCGCACAAAAAGCCGATGCGGACAAACTCAATCCCCGAAATCCAGGTGCTTGCCCATCTTCTCGAGGCCCTTCTTCCACACGCGCTCGTAGCCCTTGATCGAGGAGGCGTAGTTGTCCTTCCCGTTCCAGATGAAGTTTCCGAGAACGCCGTTGGAGAAGCCGCCGAAGAGGTCGTCGGAGAAGATCTTGCCCAGATCGAACACGGCGTTGGCGCGGATCATGTCGAAGATCGTCGTCTGGCGGGAGCTCTCGTCGTAGTTGTACTTGGCCTTGTACGCCTGCTCGAACACCACCGGGGAGACCTGACGGTAGCCCTCGGAGGCAAGGCATTCGAAAACGGCGGAGGCCCGTTCCACGGACTGGATCACCAGCGGGATGGCGAAAAGGGTGACGGCGTTGGTGACGGAGGCGTGGTAGGTCTCCTCGTCGTCCGTGACCTTCGGCTGGGGGATGAAGCCGTACTGGATCTCGGATTCCCGCAGTCCGGCTTCGGCGACGTGGCCGAGGGGGTAGATATAGAAGATCGAGCGGCCCTCGTCGAAGATGGCGGGGACGTCGGTCTGGGGGTTCTTATAGGCGGCGTCCTCGGCGAAAAGGGAAAGGTATTTTTCGAGGATCGAAAGCGTCCGCTCGCTGTACACGTCCGGGGAGATGATGGGATTCCCCTCCTCGTCGTGCTCGATGAAGTGGGAGCCCGTGCCGTAGTAGAGGGTGTTGATCTGGTCCCCCGCGCACATAACGCCGTACTGGTCCCCCGGGCCGCACTTGCCGTCGCCGTCCAGATCCCGGTAGGTGCCGACGATCATTTCGTGCATCTTGTCGATGGTCCAGCTGCCCTCGAGGACGAGCTCGTAGGGATCCGCGAGGCTGAAATCGGTGATCAGGCTCTGATTGAAGAAGACGCCGGACATGCGGGCGAGGGCGTTGTAGGAGAGGTCCCCGGCCGTGAAGTAGGTGTAGCCCTTGTGCAGGGTCCCGGCGCTGGTGGCGGAAGCGTAGTACCAGGGCTTCGAAAGGTCGATGTGGTCGGCCTCCCAGAGGTTCATGAGCATCCCGTCCGTGGCGCAGGAGGCGACTCTCATGCCGTAGTTGGCGATGATGTCGTAGGTGCCGTCGCCGGAGGTGTTCTGCTTCGAGACGGCGTTCTTCATGACGGATCCGTAGGCGGCGTCCTGACGGGGGAACTGCTCCCATTCGAGCTTGACGTTCAGGCGGTCTTCCACGGTGAGGTTGCGGTTGAACACGGCGGAGACCACGATCTCGCCTGTGTCCTCCTCGACGAAAAATTCGCCGAAGTCCCAGGACTCCCAGCAGAAGATCCGGCAGGTCTCGCCCCCGAGATCGAGGTCGGGGAGGGTGTCGGGCATGAACTGGGTCTCGGGTTCCGTCTCCTCGGGAACGTCCCCGGCGGAAACCGGATCGGCGGCGGTCCCGGGATCGGCGGTCGGTTCATCCGTATTGGTTTTGCTCTCCGAGCAGGCAGTCATGAAGGTCAGCGTCTGCAAAAGCAATACTGCCGCCATTATCACGGATAAGCTGCGTCTTTTCTTGAACATAGTGCCTCCGTATGACAAATCTTCAAGGCGGAGACCGGAGACGGGATTTTCATCCGGCGTCCCCGGTCGCTGTTTCGGTTTTCGGGATCCCCCCGGCCTTTTATCCTCTTCTCTTCTTCCCGACAGCGGCGAAGCCGGTCAGGGAGAGGACGGAGGCGATCAGGGTGAGGAGGGCGGGATCGAAGGTGTTCGGGGAGGTCTCCGGGGCTTCGGGGGCGGGAGCGGTCACGGGCTCCTCCACCGGCGCGGGAGCGGGCTCTTCGGCGGGAGCGGGTTCCTCAGCCTGGGCGGGCTCTTCTTCCGGGGCTCCGGTGACGAGGGCGACGGTGTTCTGATATTCTTTCAGCACTTCCGCGTCGGAAAGGGCCGTCTGATACAGCTTCGCGCCGACCACCCGGAATTCGCATCCCACGCCGAGAGATTCGGAGGGGTACGCCGGGTTGAGGCCGATGCCGAGCACGTCGGTCAGGCCGCTGCCGAGCTTGAATTCGCCGCCGCCGTAGAGGCCGTAGGAGGTCAGCTCGCCGTTGAGGTAGACGCTCAGGGTGTTCGTCTCCTTGTCGTAGGTGCCGACGCAGTGCAGGAGCTTTCCGGTCTCGAAGAACGCCGGGCCTTTCTCCGCGCTGTTGTTGGCGGCTCCGGCGTAGGATCCCCAGGCGTATTCCGCCGCGGAATTGTCGGTGGTGCCGATCTGGAACTGCAGCTGCTTCTTGTCCGCTCCGCCGTTGCGGTAGTAGAGGGAGGAGCCGCCGCCGTTGCAGCAGGTGATGATGCCGGAGGTCCCTTCGGTCAGGCCCTCCAGTTCGATGGCGATCTCGTAGGTGCATCCGCCGGTGAGCCACGCGCCGAGGGAGGCTTCGTCCGCGAAGGGCAGGCTGACGAGAATTCCCTCCTGATCCGCGTCGCCCACGAAGGCGGTCACGGGGACTGCAACTCCGTCGACGGTGACGGTGGTCTCGGCGATCTCGCCGGCCTGGACGCTGACGTTCAGATTGCCCTGCTTGTCGTAGACGCCGCCGTCCTTGAATCCGAGGTCGAACCACGGGGCGGGAACGGAATCCGCGGGCTCCACGGGTCCTCTCGTCCGGTATTCGATCACTTCTTCGGCGGCCTCGGCGGGAGCGTCCACCACGGTGACCTCGGGCGTGGTGCCGGTGATCGAGGAAATGATGTTCTGGTATTCTTCAGCGACTTCGGCGGAGGTCAGCGGGACTTTATAGAGCTTCGCGCCGACCACCCGGAATTCGCATCCCACGCCGAGGGATTCGGAGGGGTACGCCGGGTTCAGGCCGATGCCGAGGACGTCCTCGTAGCCGTTGCCGAGGTTGAATTCGCCCTCGCCGTAGTACCCGGAGGATCCGAGCTCGCCGTTCAGATAGACGTTCAGCATCTTCGTCTCGGGGACGTAGGTGCCGACGCAGTGCAGGATCTTTTCGGTCTCGAAGTAGACGGGTCCGTTCACGGCGTCAGCGGCTCCGGCGCCCGCGTAGGAACCCCAGTGGTTGGTGGCGAGGCTGTTGTCGGTGGTGCCGATCTGGAACTGCAGCTGCTTCTTCTCGCCGCCGTTGCGGTAGTACAGCGAAGAACCGCCGCCGTTGCAGCAGGTGAAGAAGCCGGAGGTCCCGTCGGTCAGACCCTGCAGCTGGATCGTGAGTTCGTAGGTGCATCCGCCGAGGAGCCATGCGCCGTATTCCTCCGCGTCGGAGAACGGAAGCTCCACGAGAATGCCTTCCTGGTCGTCGTCGCCCACAAAAGCGGTGACGGGATATTCCTTGCCGTCGTAATTGACGGTGGTTTCGCCGACCTCGCCGGCCTGGATGCTGACGTCCAGATTGCCCTGCACGTCGGTGACGTCGCCGTCCTTGAAGCCGAGTTCAAACCACGGCGCGGGGACGTCCGCGTAGGCGTTCAGCGCAAGCGCGGCGCACAAGGCGAAGAGAAACAGAAGCGCGAAAATCTTTTTCATGTCAAAAAGCCCTTCCTTTCGCTTGTTGTTCTTGGATGTTTCGGATAAACAGGCGGTTCTTCGTCGCCTTCATTATAGTGAACTTTTCCGATAAAGTCAAGAGCGGACGGGAAGAAAATAGTATTTTTGTGAATGAAGAAAGCGGTGGGAGCGGCTGGCGGGCAGCAGAGCGTTCTCATGAAAGTTAGCGCATCGGGGGGGCGTGCGGTGCGGGATTTGAGTTTTATATGATGGGAGCGCTTCGCTGTGATTCAAGGGACGCGCGGACTTGTATCGAAAACCGCTTCACTCTCTTCGCGCGCTTTTTGCAGATTGCGGACGGACGAGCCGAAACATGGAGCCAACCCGGCTTGATCGCCGGACGTGCAGCTAAAACATGCGCAGGATAAATCCTGCGGCCTTGCGGCGGTGATTCAGGCGCGCATTTGGAAAAGGGACAATGTACAAGGGATCGGAATGATGTTTCACGTGAAACAATCGTGATTTCGGACGGCTGACCCCCGTCGTTACGCTTCTCTTTGTCATTCTGAGGAGCCTGCGACGAAGAATCTCCGTACGTGGAGGATGGGTTGGCCTTGAAGTTGGGAGATTCTTCGCTGACAGCACGACCGCGTCGGTGCGCACGACCGCGTCGGTGCGTCAGAATGACAACGTGAGGGCGGAACAGGACGTGCGGCGTCCGATTTGACGGAAAATCCCTGCCTGTTTCACGTGAAACAAAATCGTTCGTACTGGTCATCACGATCAAGACGAACGATTTTTTATCTTATTGTATAGGGAGGAGGCAGTATTCAGAAGTCT
>CACZNC010000124.1 GCA_902782445.1 uncultured Ruminococcus sp. | reverse complement strand
CAGGGTTATCCTTCGCGAGCTCACGGCAAGGCCGTTCGCATTCTACGGAGAGCGATCAAAACCCATGAAGACAGCTTTATAGAAGGAATATAGTATCATAACGCTTTTCTGAGCGTCCCCTTCTCCCGATCTCGTTCTTCCCTGCTCCTCTTTCCACGGTATTTCGCGCCGTCTGACCGGAAAGGTACGGCGGATGCATGGCAAAAAACCGGGCCCCGCACTTTACCCTGAAAAAGGGGAAAGCGGAACCCGATGTTGTCGGCGCACCTGATTGAAACTCGGGGAAAAAGGGAGTTCTCTGCGCTTGTACACACAAGAAAAACTGACTTTCCCCTTTCCCTCTCCTGCGTCTCCGGGAACGGTTCTGTCCCCCGCCCGGATTCAGGACATTCACAGCGAAGACAGGGCGTTCCTGAGTATCTGCGCGAGCCCGCCTCCGGCCAGAACCGCAAGAACGGCGAGGATCGCGGTGACAAGGATCCATATCAGGACCGAGCGGGCGTAGTTTTTGCGGTTGACGTTGACGTCCTTTGAGAAAGCCCACACCAGAAGCAGGATCAGGCCGACCAGCGGAATGCCGATCAGAACGGGCATCCAGAAGAAATTCCCGGTGGAGAGCGGCGCGCGCAGAGGATCGCTGACCGGCTGGACCACGGGGGAGACGCGGGTCTGCATCTCCCGGGGCTGGACGTACTGCGGCTGCTGCCGGACCTGCGGGCCCTGCGGATAGGACTGAGCGGCCGACACCAGCTTTTGTCCGCATTCGGGACAGAAAAGACTGCCGTCCGGTATCTTTGCCGAACATTTGCTGCAGAACATGTTTTTCCTCCGTGATAAAGAGTTGTTGACACAAAAACTGCGATTCAGGCCCGCCGGTCTTTTTTCCGTTCCCCGCGGCCCCGGCGGATCTGCCGGATCAGAAGCACCGAGAGGACGAGGAGATCTGCCACATAGAGGATGGGTGAGACGATCTTCGCCGCCGTCCCCGCATAATCCCTCAGAGGGTGCACGGCCAGCCGGACCGCGGTGACATAGAGCGCATAGACAAGGAACCGCGTCCCATCCGGTAGACGCCTTTTCCGGACAATGAGCAGAAGGACGGCGATCCCGATCAGATAAGCGGCGCACTCAAAGAGCGGGACGGGCCAGACCCTGCGGGCTTCCGGCGGAGCGCGGAGCAGATCGTACAGCGGTTCCCGCGCGGGGAATACCATGCCGAACGCTCCGGCAGTCGGGACGCCGACGCAGCATCCGTTGAGAAAACAGCCGAGCTTCAATAGTGTCAGAGCCGTCCCCGCGCCTGCCGTCAGATCGTCCGCGGCCTTGAAAAAGGGAAGATCCATCTCGTGGCAGACCGCGTAGAGGACGAGGGTCCCGATCACCAGACCGCCCATCAGATAAAGGCGTTCGTAGCGGGCGGTCCAGATCGGATATCCCGGTCCGTAGCGGAAGGGATTGAGCGCGGCGTGCAGAATCCTTGCCCCGGTGAGCGCGGAGAGAATGACCGCGGGGGGCAGGAGAAGCCGGATCCTTCCCGGTACGTCCCTTCTCAGTTCAAGCGCGGAGAGGACCCAGAACGAGGCGCACGCCAGAGAGGCCGCGAGAAGGTATGCGGACACGGGAAGGCCGAAAAGACGGATGACAGGGAGCATCTTACTTCTGCTTTACGGCGTCGATGCTGACGATCAGATACATCTGCATGAATGCCTGCTGCACCTGGTCGAAATTGATTACGACGCCCGTACCGGCGAGGCGGATGGGTTTCCCCGGTTCACGGATCACCCGGATGCTCGTCGTCCCCTTGTCGTTCTTGATGACGAGCTCTCCGTTTTTGTACGCCGCGTCGACTTTGGCGGTCACTTTGTCCCCTTCGCCGTCGACCATTTGGAAGGAGAGCTTATACTTGCCGCCCGAGAGGATGCCTCCCTTTTCGATGGTGAGTCCCGTGATGCTCAGCCCGTCCGACATGGACACGGAATCGTCGCAGTCCTCCCGGGACAGCCCGAACTGCTCGCCCCAGACCTTGTACCACAAATCGCCCAGATAGACGCCCGTGGGAGTGATCGTCCCCGTGTAAGTGCCCTCGATGTCGTCCGTTTCGCCGAAGACGACCTCGATGCCGCCGTTTGCGAACTCGAAGGACGCCTCCGCGGCGGATTCGTTGTATTTCAGGGCTTTCTCGTCCTTGAAGAGGCGGATATAGTTCAGTCCCGCTCCTCCCTGACCGCTCTCCCTGCCGCTCGCCTTGAGCCAGTTGTAGGCGGTGCACTGAAACTGGACGGTATCCGATCCGATTTTGAAGATCCAGTCGTCGACCGTGCCGTAGGCAGCGTTCCTCGGCGCGGCCTTTTCGCCCGTGCAGAACGCGGCGATATAGCCCTTGTACTGCGACTCGGCGAGGGGGATCTTCTTCGGCTTGCCGCCCTGCTGGGGTTCCGTCACGTAGAAGGAGAAGCTCGAAACCGTGTTCATCGCCTCCGTCAGCTCGTTGATGCTTTTCAGCGCGTCGGCCATCGCCTTTGTTCTGTACTGTTCGTAGAAATATTTGATGTTCCCGGTGTTCATCATCGCGAGGACCTGCTTCATCTGCTCCTTGTAGACGCCGACGGTGTCCGGGTCCGGTTCGCTGTAACCCGTCGCCCCGATGTCCTTCGCGAATTCCCGCCGGACCTCCGCGGGGAGCTTCCAGAACACGCCCGCGGCGTTCGCGAAACAGGCGTCGATGTTCTCTGCGAGCTGTCCCGTATCCGTGGAATTGCTGTACGCCTTGACCCGGAGATACGTCTTCCAGCGCGAGAGCTGCGGGTCGTACTGCGGATTGCCGAACGCCACGCTGTCGGAGAAACCGTTGGTCTTATAGGTGTTGAAAATGTAGTCCCGCGTTTTCTGCATCTTCTCCGGGAATTGCGAGAAAACGATCCCGCCCGGCCATTTTCCGCTTTGCTCCGCCTGCGCAGAATAGGAGATGTAGCCCTTGGTGAAGTACATGTAGGCCCGCTGGGTGTCGTTGTCGTAATGTCCGTTGCGCAGAGCCGTGATGCGGTCGGCGTCATAATTCTGGTATACTCCGCCGATTGCCGTCACCGCCCAGAGCGCCCCCGCGACGATCCCGACCGCAACCCCGGCTGTTCCGCCCGTCGCGAGGGAGATCCCCCCCAGAGCAAGCACGCCGATGTCCGCCGCGTTGTCCCAGAGCGCGCCCGTGAAGTCGCCGTTCTCATACCACGTCGCGCCGAATTTGACGGCGGTGAGCACGGCGCCCGCGGCGAAGAAGACCTTCGAGATCGCCCCCGACGTCCCCTCCGCGATCTTTCCCATGGAGGAGAGGATCTGCTGGATGTTATCACCCGTGGTGGCGGCATTTCCGACCACACCGGTAACGACGGCGGCTTTTCCGGCGGTCGTGGGATCGTCCTCCCAGCCGTGCTCCTGCTTCGCGATGCTCCGCAGGGTGTCAAACTGCGTGGTGATCCTTTTGGAGATCTGCACGAGCCGGTTCGCGTTGAACGTCACCCGGGACAGCGCGCCCTTGCCCTCCTGAACGTCCGTCTGATTGTAGAGGAAGGCTTCGTCGTTGTTCCATTCCGCCATCTTCCCGCCGATGTAGAAACCGGCCGCCGCGCCGAAGGTATTCAGCCCCGGGGGAACGACTGCCCCTCCGATCGCCGCGCCTTGTCCGGCTCCTCCCAGATCGAATCCGGTGCCGTCCTGCTTGTATTCCTCAAATTCCGGGGGCAGATTGAGCGTACCGCCCGCAATCGAGCCGTCAAGGTACCCGGCGAAGGCGACGCGGGATTCGCTGGTGTCGTAGACTCCTTCCGGGGAGAAATGATCCGTCCAGAAGGTGACGGTCTTCGCTTCCGTGTCGAATTCGGCGGGGAGGATCGTCCACGTCTTTTCCTTCTCGTCGAAGTGCCGCACGGTGATCGTGTCGAGCGGGTCGGTGTTCGCGGGATCATACGGGACTGTGATTTTGACATATCCCTCCGGCTGGGTCTTGCCGCCGTCGATGCGGAAGTCGTAGACATGCACGGAGGCGTCCTCGGAGTTGTCGTGCTTTTTTCCGACATCGCGGATCTCCAGCGTGTGCTCCCCGTCCAGCGTGCCCAGATCGACCGTGACGTTCCCGGAGACCGCGACGGTTTCATCCATGTTCAGCGCAAAGGTATCGGGCTCCGTCCTGTCGATCTCCTTCCTGTCCAGGACGAGGACGTCCGTATTGTATGCCACCTTCGGATCGGCGGGCTTCGTGATCCCGATCTTCGCGAACCACGGCAGCATGAACCCGGGCTTCCAGAGTCCCGTCACAAGAAGGGCGGCGACGAGGAGAAATGCCACCGACCGGATGAAGCCGGAAAACCTGCGTTTCGGTTTCGCCGGAGCATTCCGCACTGTCCGGGCAGGGATCCGGCTCATATCCATCTGCGGCTGTATGGCGGCGGGCTGCCGGCTAAGGGGATTTCCGCATTTGTTGCAGAACTTCGCCCCTGCAGGCGGAACCGCGCCGCAGACAGGACAAAAGTGTCCGGCTGTCGTCCCCGCGTTCGCATACACCCTGTTTCCGCAGAAGCGGCAGAAATTTGCGCCGTTATGGACCTCTTTGCCGCAGTGTGGGCAAGTCATGTCTTTCTCCTTTCGCCTGTACGGTCCTCGCCGATCCGTCCGCAATGCTTTCTGTTTTACAATCCTATTTTTATGACGCTTCAAAAGAGAGTCCGTTTCGGTTCTGCACAAAAATGTTGTGGTGAAAGTATGGGACTCTGTTCCCAGTATACCTGATTATCTCTTATTTGTCAAGTCCGGATTTGAGGCTGCTTCGACAACACTCTTTCAGAAAGAAAAAGAGTCCGTCCTCAGCTTCCCCCGCATAAGCCGGCATCAGCGAGAAGAAATCTCCCCTCTCTTGATTTCCCTCACGATATGGTGTATAATGGAGCCCGACATCATGAGACAAACCACTCGGAGAATCCTTCCCCATGAAAACAAGGCTGAAATCATTCGGCATCATCTTCGCGGTTTACGCTGCCGCGGCGGTATGCGGGATCGCGATCTACCGCGCTTTTTCTTTGGACTTTCGGATCCGCCTCCTGATCGCGGACGCAAGCGCCACCGTATTCGTCTATATTTTCAGTGTGATCTTTCGGAACGCGTCCGTTTACGACCCCTACTGGAGCGTGGCTCCGATCGTCATCCTCACCGGTTTCGCGCTCACATCAGGACAGACCGCCTACACCGTCCTCCTCCTTTCGGCGGTCTGGATCTGGGGACTGCGCCTGACGGCAAACTGGGCCTATACCTTCCACGGTCCGAAGTATGAAGACTGGCGGTATCGGATGCTCAGGGAGAAAACGGGCCGCCTCTATCCGGTCGTCAATCTCTTTGGGATCCATCTGTTTCCGACCCTCGTGGTCTATGCGTGCATTCTCCCTGCGGTCACTGCAGTGAAAGAGGGGCGGACGGGGACTCCGCTCTCCTTCGTCTGCCTCTTTATCTGCCTCTGTGCGGTTATTCTGCAGGGGACCGCGGACTATGAAATGCACCGTTTCCGCAGACGCGGCACGGGCGGTTTGATCCGGGAGGGTCTGTGGAAATACGCGCGGCATCCCAACTACCTCGGAGAGATCCTCATGTGGTGGGGCGTCGGACTGTCCTTCGTTTCGGCCGGGGGAGCAGTCTTCTATCTTGCCGGTGCGGTCCTAAACCATCTGATGTTTCTTTTCATCAGCATTCCGATGGCGGACAGGCGGCAGTCGCAGAAGGATGGCTGGGATGCTTACAGAGCGGAGACAAGGATGCTGATTCCCGTAAAGAAGCTGCGTTCCTTCCGCAGAGCGTGATTTATCGTCCCGTGAAGATCTTTCTTTCTGAACGGAACAGACCCTGATGATCGGGCTCATTGGAGAGCGATCAATACCCATGAAGTCAGCTTCATGGAAGGAAAACAGGATCCATTGAGAAAAGGCCGTCCCTCACCGCGGAGCATAACCCCGCAGACGAAGGACGGCCGATTTTATTCAGTTGGATCTGTCAAAGCGGAAGAGCGGCGGTCACTGGATCAGATAACCCACGAAATTATAGATCACCTGAGCCATCCAGCCGCGGCAGGCAGGAT
>CACZNC010000123.1 GCA_902782445.1 uncultured Ruminococcus sp. | reverse complement strand
TACGTTATTGGTCTAGCCTGTCCTTTTCCCATTTCAGAAGTTCTTGCCAGGCTTCTTTCAAGAAGCCGCGTTTTCCCTTTTAGTTTGAGATTAGTATAAAATCACGGGAGCCGTTCATAAGCTCCCCGGCGGGCAGTTCAGCTTTCAGGCAGGGATTTTGTCCCCGGGCGGCGGTCCCTCTTGATGTCCACCCCGATCCGGTTTCTGTGAACGCTCGCCTTGAACAGATCCTTCACCGAGCACCCGGCGCGGCCCGATGAGGCGCAGGCGCAGGCACAGGCGCAGGAGGAGGCGCAGGCGCAGGAGGACGCGCAGGACGAAGCGCAGGAAGACGAGGCGCAGGAGGACCGGTGCGACGAAGTCGAGGATCGCGGACGGCTGACGGGCACGTTGATCACGTTCACGCGGATGAAGGTGTCCGGGGAGCTGCCGTAGCGGTACGTGCCGGTTTTGGTGTAATTCTCCGGCTTTTCGATCTCGCTCTCTTCAACGGTCTCCTTGCTTTTGATCATATCGCGGCCGCAGTAGGCGCAGACGTCCTTGCCCTCTTCCCGGGTCCCTCCGCAGCCGGGGCAGGTCTCGTAATACTCGATCTTCGTGCGGACGATCTTCTTCTCCGTCGCTTTTTCCGATCCGAATCCCGTTCCGTCCGTGACCCAGTTCACAAATTTACAGATCAGAACGATGGGGACCACGATGAATCCGACTACGACAAAAAAGCCGATGAATCCACCGATCGCTTCCCCGACTCCGCCGCCGCCGCTGTCTCCGCCTCCGTTATAGGATTTTTCGGCCTCCTGCTGGTCTTCTGCGAATAGGAAGGCGTCGTTCGGGTAGGTGACCGACATGGTGTACCGGTCCCCGGAGGACAGGGACGTTCTGAAGACCAGATACCCGTCTTCCTGCGCGCAGTCCGGCTGCCAGGCCCCGGCTTTATCGGCGTTCCAGCGGACCGTCAGAGAGTCGACGTCCATGCCGTCAAACCATGCGGGCGTGAAGGTATAGACCGTCTCCCCCTCCACCCATTTGTCGATCTGATACATGTGATCCTGGGTCATGGAGAATTCGACGCTGACCGTCTCGTTTTCGCCGTAGCCCCGGTCCAGCCAGATCGCGAGGGAACTTCCGTTGTCCTCGATCCGGTCGACGGTCCCGCTCAGAGGCCGGATGTTCTCATGATAGCTGTTGGGCACGCCGAGGTCGATCCATTCCAGTTTCCCGATGGAATCGTCCAGCACTTTCCAGTCGATGTGATAGGTCATGGAGAGGGACGCGTCCTCGTTCACGTCCACGGTGACGGTGAAGTCGAGGATCTCGTCGGTGGGGGCGGCAAGAATGGCGTTCGCGGCGAGGACCGCGCAGAGCAGGAAGAGCGCCGCAAACAAAATCCGTCTTTTTGCGTTTCTCATAAACATCAGCAGTACCTCCTGAGCGGGCATTCCCCCGTCATCTCGGCAGATTGACCCCGGCGGGCGGCGCAGGGACCGCTTTCCCAGATGCTCTGCCAGTCGTCTTTCAGCATATTGCCGAGCGGCTCGTCGGAAAGCCAGCTCTGACACGGCACGACGTTGCCCCCCGGCGTGACGGCCATATTGGACAGACACGCGCCGCAGGACGGGGAGGGGATGTTCAGTTCCTCGAACACGGATGAGTCGATCCACCCCGGCGAGGTGAAGGCGATCTCCATGCCGTTTTCATGGCAGTACGCGACCGCTTCCCGCAGGATCCGCTCCAGTTCTCCGTTGTCGAGCTGAAGGCGTTCGGAGGCCTCTCCGGCGGCGTTCCCGGTGGTGATCAGCCCGGAGCAGGTCACGTAGAGGACGCCCTTTTCGTGCAGGAAGGCGAGCGTATCGAGATAATTCCGGTTCAGGGTGCAGAGGGGGGTGTTGATGCTCACGGAAAGCCCCTCCGCCAGCGCGTTGTCGATCGCGGCCACCGTTTCGGCGTAGCGCGGAGCGCCCACAAGCCTTTCGTGGACCGCCTGATCGGAGGAATAGAAGGTGATCTGGACGCTGTCGAGCTCCGCTTCGCGCAGGGCCCGGCAGTATTCCTTCGTGAGCCGGATGCCGTTCGTGTTCAGACGGGAGACGAACCACCGGGCATACCGGATCAGTTCGACGAGATCCTCCCGCATGGTGGGCTCGCCGCCGGTAAACGTCACCTGCGGGATCCCGGCCGCGCGGCACCGGTCGAGGATCTTCTTCCAGTCTTCTGTGGAGAGTTCTTCCTCACCGGAGAGGGTCTGATCGGCGGCGTAGCAGTGGACGCATTTCTGATTGCAGTGCCACTTCCCGCCCTTCGTCATGGCGCTCACCATCAGATCCATGCGGTGGGGCGCGTTCATGTACTCGGCATAGTCTCCGATGCTCATATAGTGGACGTCGGCGGTGACTTCCTCCCGGTATGCGATCTGCCTGAGCGTGGTATAGATCGTTTTGATGTCTTCCTCGATGCGCTTCTTCGAGAGGACCGGGATGATCCGCTTCACGCTCCCGGCGGTTTCCTCGAGGATGTGCCGGATGTCCTCCTCGCCGATCTCCCGCCCGTCGTAGCGGTTGGTCTCCCGGATCATCTCCGCCAGCATGACCGCCCAGGCGAAGTTCACCGGGACGATATCCGTGCCGTTGACGATGACGATGCTGGGATTCAGGGCGTTTTCTTCCTTTTTCGGCGGGATCAGATGGACGCGGATCACGCCCGGCCCGTTCGGATTCAGCGTCGTATGGAGCACTTCGGAAAAGGTCGTGTCCATATACTCCCGGATCCGCCGGACGGTTTTCGTGTTTCTGAACAGCTTGGGGATGGGAATCATAGTATCCTCCTTCTCTCATTCCGGCAGACCCGCCGTGAGCCGGATCACCGTGTCGATGGGATCGCAGATTTCGGGGAGCGCGATCCTGTAACCGCTTTCGGTCTTCTTCATGTCCAGCGGAGACTGAGAGCATGCCGCTCCCAGAAAGACTTTTCCGTCGGCGGGGAGGGGAAGGGTCAGGATCCCGTCGGCGGGCAGGTTCATCACATGAAGGAACACTGCCGTCCCGTCCGGGGATTCCGTCGACACGCCCCAGCAGTCCTTTTCGAGAAGGGCGTTCGGAGCGGTGACATAGGACCTCCCGGGGACGGTGCCGTAGATCCCCTCGTGCCCCCGGAGCAGGTCTCCGAGATCCCCGAGCAGTTCCCGCACGCCCTCTTCCCAGGTCTGGTCGATATACGGACCGCAGGACCAGGCGATGCCGCCGTTGAACTGTCCTTCCGTGGCGATCGTGCGGACGGAATAGCGGTAGAGGTTCCGGGCGTCGGTGGGGGCTTTGTGGCCGGAGGCCCACCAGCTTCCGATCTGCCGGTTGACCTGGGAATAATGGGTGGGAAGCGTGTCCGAGTCGCACCCCTCGATGGAGCCGTAGTATTCGGATACGAGGAAATCCGACAGCGGATGTTTGTTCGTGTTGGCTGTGACGCCGGTGTTGACGAAAATCACCGCGTCGGGATCGCATTCCCGGACCGTATCGCACACGTCGGCGGAGGGGCCCCCCTGATCGAACCAGAAGCCCCGGATCCTTCTGCCGTATTTCCCGTAGATTTCCCGGATCAGCTTTTTGAGAAATTCCATCCTCGCGCCGTCGCTGACCCATCCCAGACGTTTCAGGTCTTCGTCGCCTATATCGTGGGAATCGTTCGGCGGCAGATAGAACACCAGCGGGATATGGCAGGGTTCCAACCCCGCCAGCAGTTTTTCGACGATATCGGCCTTCTCCGCGCACTTGTGGGGACAGACGGCCTTCATGGTCTCCGAAGGGAAGAGAAGATTGAAGCCGGCATGGGCAAGAGTGAACACGACGTACTCCGCCCCGAGATCGTGAGCGGTGCGGGCGTATGCTTCCCCGTCGAACATGGCGGCTGCCTCCTCGGGAGAAGACGCTCCCCGGGAATCGTTCCGCGAAAGCCAGGTCCCGCCCCAGTTCGTCGATTTTCCGTCCGCGTAGGTGGCGTAGGTGTAGTGGGTGAAGAGGCCCACCCGCGCGTGTTCGAAATAGGATTTTCCGTATTGCGTTTCCACGATGTTGTCCTCCCGGGAGATGTGTTTCCGAAAAAAGCTCCTTCGGACGGCGGACCGGATCCTTCCGCTGCCCGGATCGGGCGTTTCGCCGCGGACCGACTAATACAAATTCCAGTCTAAATCATGGATTTAGACTGTCCTGAAAGTCAATCTGATTTTCAGGATCACACAAAACCATTTTGCAATGTATTTGTGTGGAATTAGTATAGGAGCTTCCGACAGCACTATCATACCCCAAAACTCCGCTCCTGTCAAGACGGTTCGGCATGACGGCCGGAAAATGGGCGGGTCCGCCGACGGGAGGGATCCGGCAGTCGTTTGCCGTGCTTTCCCCCGGCATTCCGAAAAAAAGAGTGGTACCCACCACCCTTTTCGCTGACTTCCGCCCGGCATCCGGACCGCGCCTCCCCTTTGCGGTCGCGACAGAGGGGAAGCGGAGCGGTCATTTCTGCCATTGCGGATTCTTATTCATCCTTCGTGAAAAGTTCCACGACTTTGCTGTAATACTTTTCGACGACCTTCTTCTTGCGCTGATAGTACGAGGTGATATCCTGATGCTGCGGGTCGCGGAGCAGTTCCTCGAAGGAGAAGGAAATGCCCTTCCAGTTGTCGTATACGTACCCCAGATCGAAGACGCGGGAGGCGACGCACAGGTCCATCATTTCGGCGTCGGCGGGGGACGAGGCGTACCGCTGTTTCAGGCATACGTCGAAGAACGCCGGCATGACCTGCTTGTAGGACTCCGCGCAGAGAGCCTCCGTCACGGTCCCGATGAATTCGAGGTATTCCGCGGTCTTTGCGACGGCCATTGCCTCGTGGTATCCGTCGACCATCGTCTTGTACTCCGCCTGGGCTTCGTCATATTTCGGATAGGGGATCACGCCGTAATCGTGCTCGAATTCGACCAGCGAGGAAGTGGCGCTGTCCAGCGTGCCGTTGCAGAGCAGGGAGCCGTAATTCGTGAACAGACTGATCGCCGAACCGTGTTCGAATCCGGTCCAGACGCCCTCGTAGCTGTTGAGAAGATCCCAGCAGGAATCGTAGACGTTGACAAGATGCTCTGAGAAGTAGTTGTAGGTGAGCTCGCCGGTGTCGTCCCGGGAGAAGATCTGATTGTCGCAGGCCCACAGATAGGTGTTGAAATTCGAGCGCTGGTTGGAGGCGAGAGCGAAGTAATCCCCTTCGTTCTTGATCCCGTCGCCGTTTTTGTCCGTGTAGATCTGGGAGGCGAGGCCCTTCAGGAAGTCGAGCGTCAGGCGGCCTTCCCGCACCACCTCGTACAGATCCTCGATCTGATAGTTCTGCGCCTCCTGCTTGTCGTAATACATGCAGTAGGTCCCGCCGATGGTGGAAATGGCGAAATCCCCCATCGCGAGGAAGCAGCGTCCGTTGATCGTCAGATCGTTGATGTTCGAATCGGACCACCAGGAACGGGTGAAGTCGATGTTGGGCACGTCGTACCAGTTGAGATAATACCCCTTCATCGCCACGCCGGAGTTCTCCACGACGTGGTACTGGATGAGGTCGAACGCGCCGCCGTCACCCGCGGTCACGGAGTTTGTGATGGTCTGGGAACAGGTGGAATAATCCGCGTTCGGGAAAAAGGCGATTTTGGTGTTGAAGCGTTCCTCCACTGTGGTGTTTCGCGCAAAAGCAGCGTCGTTCACGCCTTCGCCGGTCAGATCTTCGACTTCGATGTACTTGTAGGCGCTGGAGTCGGTCGATCCGATGACGGTGAAAACGCGGCCTTCGAAATCCGCTTCGGGAAGATTGTCCTTCTCGGCCAGACGGGAGTTGATCTCCTCCGGTTCCGGGGCGGGCTCGGTCTCATCGACGGCAGGAGCGGCGGTCTGCGTAGAATCCGTGGCGGTCGGAGTTTCGCTGCACGCGCTGAGCATGAGCAGCAGCAGAGCAAGCAGCAGGGCGGCTGTTTTTTTCATGATTGCCTCCGTTTCTGTGTCTTTTTTCGGAGCGGCGGTGCTGTCTTCTGTTGTGTAAATATACGGTCCGGCGTCAGCGATCTGTATGCGCGTCGATCAGCCTCCTCGCTTTTCCCCTTCTCCCGCGGCGAGTTTTTATACTAATCTCAAACTAAAAGGGAAAACGCGGCTTCTTGAAAGAAGCCTGGCAAGAACTTCTGAAATGGGAAAAGGACAGGCTATACCAATAACGTATC
>CACZNC010000122.1 GCA_902782445.1 uncultured Ruminococcus sp. | reverse complement strand
CGGAAAACCCTATTCCCTGCTCGATGTTAATTTTCCGTACTTACCACTGGCTTACCTATGCGCTGACACTCCCGACTTACCTATGCGGTGATTTTTCACACTCACGGTTCTACTAGCCACTAGCCACTAACGACTAGCCACTCCTCCCCCTCTCTCTCAAACGATCACTTCCGCACGGCTCCCGCCGCTTCTGTCCTTCGTCACAACGATCTGCCTGTCGATCCGCTGTTTCAGCTCCGCGACGTGGGATATGATCCCGACGAGGCGGCGGCTTTCCCCCAGATCCGCCAGCGCGCGCACCGCCTGACGCAGGGATTCTTCGTCGAGGGAGCCGAAACCCTCGTCCACGAACAGGGTGTCGAGCCTGACTCCCCCCGCCTCCGACTGGATCTCGTCCGAGAGCCCCAGCGCCAGCGAGAGGGACGCCTTGAACGCCTCGCCCCCCGAGAGGGTCTTCACGCTCCGTTCGGTGTCGTTGTAGTGGTCGATCACGTTGATCTCGAGGCCGCTCTGGGACCGGTTGTTCTCCGGGACTTCGCGGCGTTTCAGCTCGTACTGTCCCCCGGTCATGACCCGCAGGCGGAGATTGGCCCGGGCGAGGATCCGGTCGAAAAACGTCGTCTGCACGTAGGTCTCGAGCATGATCTTCTCTTTGCCCGGTAGGGCGCCGTTGGCCGTGTCGGAGAGTGCCTTCATCCAGCCGAGCCTGTCCTCGTTCTCGTCGAGGAGGCGGTATTTCAGTCTCACGGCATCGAGAGCGGTCCGGTTCGCATTCAGACGCGCGGCGACGGCGGAGAGCTTCGCTTCGGTTTCCGCTTTGGCGGCGGCGACGGATCTCACCGCGGCGAGAAGGGTCTCCCGGTCTACGGCGGCTTCCCCGGTCTCCCGGTTCTCCCGGACGGCTTTGATGATCTGCTCTTTCAGTCCCCGGATCCGACCTTCGATCCCGGCGGCGCGGGTTTCGGCGAGGCGGCAGGCTTCCCCGACGGACTCCCGTTTCACGCGGATCTTTTCCCCTTCGGCGGCGAGGGCTTTTTTCGCTTCGACGGCCAGACGGCGGTCGGCGAATTCCAGCTTCCCGTCGAGCTCGGCGAGCCTGCGTCCGGCCTCCGCGATCCGCTCCCCGAGGACCCCGATCCGCTCCGCCCGCAGGGAGATCGACTTTTCGAGGGCTTCGGCGCGGGCCTCGTTCCCGGGGATCGAGAGGTCGAGAGCGGCTTTTCTTTCGACCCGGGCGTTTTCCCGTTTGATTGCGTCCCCGGCGGCGGCGGTTTTCGCGGCGTTTTCGGCGAGGCATTCGCGGATCGTGTCCGGGATCGTTTCGGGGATCTCTCCCTCGATGCCGAAGCGGGCGCGGATCTTTTTTTCGAAGTCCTCCCTTGCCGAGCAGGCGCGTCCAAGGATCTCCCCGGCTATCCGGCTGGCTTCTTCCGCTGCGCGCCGGTCCGCTTCCGCCTGTTTTTTCGCCTGATTCAGCCGGGCTTCGGAAGGGGCCCGTTCCGAGAGGGGTGCCGGATCCGGATGGGAGCGGGATCCGCACACCGGACAGGGCTCCCCCTCTTTCAGTCCCGCGGCGAGGATCCCGGCCTGCTCGTCGAGAAAGGCGCGATTCAGGGATTCGTATGCGCCGACGGAGATCCCGGCCCGGGCGGCGGCTTCCCGGTAGCTCTTCTGGGCCGCTTCGGTTTCGGATCCCAGCGCGCGGCATTCCTTCTCCGCGGCCGCGAGGGCTTCGAGTTCCTCCCGTTCCGCTTTCAGGGCGTCGGATTCCCGGAGCAGGCGTTCCCGCTGTTCCCCGGCCTCCCCGAGTTCCCGCCGCTCTGCCCGTTCGGCTTCCAGCTTTGCTGTGACTTCGGTGAGGGCGCGTTTTTCCGGTTCGTCGGCCTGTTTTTCCCGCTCCAGCATGACGGCGGCGGAGGCCCGTTCGGAGCGTTTTTGCTCCCGGGCGTCGTATTCCGGGAGGGCGGCGTCAAGGGCGGCGGTCCGGGCGTCGATCTCCGCGGCGCGGGGGAGGAGGGAGTCCGCTTCCGCCAGTTCTTCCCGTCTCGCCCTGAGCTCCGCTTCCGCCGCCGACCGCTGTTTTTCGGCTTCGGCGAGGGCGCGTTTCGCTTCTTCGAGGGCTTCGATCCGGCCGAGGGAGGCGTTTGCGGCCGCGAGCTTCTTTTCGAGCTCCGCCTTTTCCCCCGTCAGCCGTTCCGCCGCTTCTTCGTCCGAGGCGGCGAGGGAGGCAAGGGCGGATTCCGTCTCGGCGGGCGAGGTCTTCCCCGCTTTCGCCAGAGCCAGAACGGGGGCGAGAGGATCGTCGGGGGCGCATTTCGCTCCGTCTACAAACTGGGCGATGCTCCGGCGGATCTCCGCGCATCGGCCGGCCTGACGGAGAGCTTCGTCTTTCAGGCGGTTCTGGAAGATCTGATACCGCCCGGTCCCGAAGATCTCCCGGAAGATCTGGATCCGCTCCGGAGTGTCGGCGAACAGGAGCTTCTGAAAAGTCCCCTGCGCGATCATGGCGATCCGGGAGAACTGCGCTTTGTCCACCCCGAGGATCTCCCGGACAGCGGCGTTGACTTCTGTCCGTCGCGTCAGCACCGTGCCGTCGGGAAGGATGAGCTCCGCCTCCGAACGCTTCTTTGCGGTCCCGCCGCGCTTCGAGGGGAGCTCGGAATCCGGGGTCCGGCGCACGGTATACCGTTTCTCCCCGTATGCGAAGACAAGGGAGACTTCGGCTGAGACCGTCGGATCGGCGTACCGGGAGCGGAGCATGGAGGGGGATCGGTCGGTGCCGCTCGGTTCCCCGTAGAGGGCGAAGGCGATGGCGTCGAAGATGGCGGTTTTCCCGGCTCCGGTGTCCCCGGTGATGAGGTAGAGGCCCCTGTCGCCGAATTTCTCGAAGTCGACAACGGTCTTTTTCGCGTAGGGGCCGAACGCGGTCATTTCAAGGCGTAAGGGTCTCATGCGTCCTCCTCCCCGATCCCGGCGAAGATCTCAGCGGCGAATTCCGCCTGTTCTTCGGTCATTGGCGCGCCGTTCTGCTTTTCATAGAGTTCGGCGAACAGCGAAAGCGGGGACCGGCCCCGGGTCTCGAAGGATCCCGAAAGCTGTGCCTCCGCCCGGGTGCGCCGGTTGTCGTATTCCACCTTCATGAGATTCGGATAGAAGACCCGCAGTCTTCCGACCACGTCCGGGATGTCCTGCTCGTCCGTGAGGATGACGCGGAGGTAGTCTTCGCTCTTCTCCGCCCCCTCCCCCGTCAGATCCCGGAAGGAGCCCCGGACGGATCGAAGGTCCCGGAGCGGCACGAGGGGAACGGTCCGGACGCAGAGTTCCCCCTTGTCCCCCAGCTCGACGACGGTGACGGATTTCTCCTGCCCGCTCTCCCCGAAGGAGTATTTGAGCGGGGAGCCGGAATACCGCACGCGCTCCGATCCGACGTTCTGAGGGCTGTGGAGGTGGCCCAGCGCGACGTAATCGAAGCCGTCGAACACGGAGGCGTCCACGTTTTCGAGCCCGCCCACGGAGATCTCCTCGGAATCGGACCGGAGGGCTCCCGTGACGTACTGATGGGCGAGAAGGACCCGGCGCACCCCCGGATCCCGCGGCATTTCCCGGAGGGCGGCACGGACGGCGTCGGTGTAGGTGACGATCTCCCCCTCCGCGAAGAACCGGCGCACGGAGGCGGGCTTGACGAAGGGGAGCATGGCGATCGACACGGGGCCGTATTCGTCAAGCAGGACGGTCTCGGAGATATGCCCGTCGTACACCGGGGAGAGGTGGACCCCGCTTTTGTCGATGAGCCGCGAGGCAAAGGCGATCCGCTCGGGGGAGTCGTGGTTGCCGCTGACGGCGAAGACCTCGAGGGAGCGCAGGGCCAGTCCGAACAGAAAGTCGTCGAACAGCTGCACGGCCTCCGCGGACGGCGACGCCCTGTCGTAGATATCCCCGGAGATCAGGACGGCCCGGGGATGCTCCCGGTCGGCGATTTCGAGGATGCGGCAAAGGATCGCCTCCTGATCTTCGAGGAGACTGAAATCGTTCAGCCGCTTGCCCAGGTGCAGATCGGAGATGTGGAGCAGTTTCATCGGGGCTTACCGCTCTTCGCCTTCCCAGATATAGCCGTCCTGGTCGATGTGCCAGAGGGTCCCCTTCCATGCGGCGTACCCCTCGAAGAGGCTCGGCGTGACCGCGGCGCGGATGCCGTACCGGTCGGCCTCGAGTCCGATGAGGGAGCGCACGTCGTCGGTGAAGCGTCCCGTCCTGCAGGCGTGGATGTGCTCGCGGTAGTAGAGGCGGCGCAGGGCAAACCGGATCTCGTCCTCCTCCGGCAGGGGCCAATCCTCCCCGTTCTCCGTAAAGACGAGGTAACCCCACATTTCCGGCATGTGCGCGTCGATCACGCCCGTCGGAGCCCAGAGCCAGTTGTGTTCGGGCAGGGGCCTGCCGTCCGGTCCCTTTCTCTTCACATATTTTCCGTCGACGACATCGACCTCGTATTCCACCCGGGAAAAGTCCATCCTCCAGACCTCGCCGGAGACGGGCGCGAAATGGGAGGGTCTGACGGAATCCGCCTCGCTCTCCCGGAAGGAGTACCACGGGAGCTTCATTTCCACCGACCACCCGCGGTTATCGGCCGTCGGGTCGTTCAGCCGTCCGTCGATCTTCACCGCGGTCTCGAGGCCCCGGATATCCCAGCTGTTGATGCGGCGGACGCGGTCCCGCTGGGGGCGTTCCATATAGAGGTCCCACACCGTGTTCAGGGCGTTGAGCTCCAGTTCGTAGTACCGGTGTCCGCTCTGTCCAGGGGCGAGGAAGACTTCGAAATCGTTGTCGGCGAAGATCACGTCGTCCCTCTCCGTCACCGTCGCCCAGATCGTATCGTCCGAGAGCTCGGCTCCTACATAGAGCGCTTCCTCGTCCCAGAGGACCTTGACCCGGGTCTTCTTCCAGGGTCTCGGCAGGGAGTCCCCTTCGATGTCGTGAAACTCTTCGAGCCATTCGCCCCTCTGCCAGAAGGGTTTCGTCAGATCTCCGTCGAGGGGTCCGGGCTTCCCCTCCGCGCGGACGCACCGGCAGACCGGGGGATCGCAGGGGATGATGGGTTCTTTCACGCGATGATTGGCTTTCATGGTCGTTCTCCTTCTATGCGCGGATTTCATTCGGTTTCGTTCCACAGTATAAACAAAGCGGAGCGGGATTGCAACACCGAAATTGTGAATTCTGGGGCTTTCGCGCCGATTCCCTGTTGAACGGCGGAGGATTTTGTGGTATAATGGGTCCGCAAACGGAAATCCGCCTCAAAGGAGCTTCATCCAGATGAAAAAATCCCTGATCGTTCTGCTCTCCCTCCTGCTTCTCGTCCCCTGCGCGTCCTGCGCCGCGGCGGCAGAGGCAGACTCCTCCACCCTGCCCTTCGACGACGTCTCCCCCTCCGACTGGTTCTACGGGGACGTGCTTACCGCCTGGCAGTCCGGGCTCATCAACGGCAAATCCGAAACCCTCTTCGCCCCCGACGGGTCCCTGACCTACGCCGAGGCCGTCAAGCTCGCCGCCTGCATGAATCAGCTCGCCGCGGAAGGAGCCGTCACGCTCGCGGCCGACACGGGCTCCGAATGGTACCGCCCCTATGTGACCTACTGCGCCGAACGCGGGATCCTGCTCGAAGACTACGCCTGGAACCAGCCCGCCGAACGCGCCGTCTACATGGAGATCTTCTCCCGCGCGCTCCCGGCGGACGCTCTCTGGCCGATCAACGAAGTCCCGGACGGCTCGATCCCCGATCTCGGAGGCGTGCCCGAAAAGACGGCGGCGGGCGTCTACGCGCTCTACCGTGCGGGCGTCGCCCAGGGAACGGGATCCGACCACGCCTGCGCTCCCTGGGCCAATGTCAAACGGAGCGAAGTCGCCGCCATCCTCACCCGCATGATGGACCCGGAAAAGCGGATCTCCTTCTCCCTCTCCGTCCCCGCAGAGCCGGAGTATCGGATCGAGGTGATCGACGGGGTGACCTACGTGGACGGGATCCTCGTCGTCAACAAGACCTATTCCATCCCGGCCTCCTACGCCCCCGGGGACCTCACCTGGGAATGCAGAGCCGCCCTCGACGCCCTCTCCGCCGGAGCCGCCGCGAACGGACTGTCGATCTACGCGATCTCGGGCTACCGCTCCTACGAATACCAGCTCGGGCTGTATGACCGCTACGTCGCCCGGGACGGCAAGGCGGAAGCGGACCGGTATTCCGCCAGAGCCGGGCACTCCGAGCATCAGACCGGGCTCGCAGTCGACGTCAACAGCCTCGAATACGCCTTTGCCGACACCCCGGAAGGACAATGGCTCGCCGCCCACTGCGCGGAATACGGATTCATCCTCCGCTACCCCGAGGGCAAGGAGGAGATCACCGGCTACCGCTACGAGCCCTGGCACATCCGCTATCT
Organism: uncultured Ruminococcus sp.; assembly: GCA_902782445.1. Classification (GTDB taxonomy): domain Bacteria; phylum Bacillota; class Clostridia; order Oscillospirales; family CAG-272; genus UMGS1696. The sequence continues at coordinate 224 of CACZNC010000122.1, read as the reverse complement.
CGGCGTCGAGACCGCGAAGAAAGTCGCCGAAAGCGGCCTCACCCTCGAAGAATACCTGGGCGTCACCTCCCAATATGCGGACTGAAACGCTCTGCTGACCTCTAACCGCTAACCCCTAACCACTAATACTAATCTCAAACTAAAAGGGAAAACGCGGCTTCCCCGAAGAAGCCTGGCAAGAACTTCTGAAATGGGAAAAGGACAGGCTAGACCAATAACGTATC
>CACZNC010000121.1 GCA_902782445.1 uncultured Ruminococcus sp. | reverse complement strand
GTTATCGTTCGTGAGCTCACAATCATAGATTGTTCGCACTCTACGGAGAGCGATCAAAACCCATATAGTTAGCTTTTTAGAGCGAGAATAGTATAAGGCAAGGAAAAAGAGCCCAGAAGCAGTACCGCCGAGCTCTTTTTTGTGGTTCAAAATCAGCCTTTTTTCAGGAATCTCACCGCGAGAGTGCCGTTCGGCGTCGCGGAGATCTGCAGGGAGTTGTATCTTTCCCGGACCTCAGGGATCTCGAAGACCTTCATCTTCTTGATGAGTTCCTCCTGCGCGGCAGCCTGTTCGTTTCTGTCCGGGAATTTGAGGTAAACCGTATCGTTCCCAAGCTGGGAGCGGATGATCTGCGCCGCCTCTTCGAAGCCGTATTTTTTGAGGAAATATCCTTTTTTGACGAAGAAATTGCAGGCGTCGGCGGTGCAGAGGGGAGCTTCGGAGTCCCCGTCGATCCCGTGGGTGCGCAGAACTTCCTCCGTCGTGACGCAGAAATAGTCGTAGGTGCGGAAGCCCTTCACCCCCTGGGCGAATACCGGATCGTCCCATGTGACGTCCATGTGGTAGGGATCCCCGTCGACCCAGACGATGTTCCACTCGTGGGGTCCCCCGCCGTCGAGCTTGATCCCGTGCACCCGTCCGGCCCGGATCCCGAGCTTCGCGCACAGGGTCTGGAACGCCTTCGCGTAGCCCGAGCAGACGGCGTGTCCGTCCACCAGACAGGCGTAGGCGCTCATGCCCCGGACGGCGGCCTCGTTGTTCCGCACCCCTGCCGCCAGCGCGTTCGCGGAGCCGAAATTGTACTCCGTCTTGTCGATGATGGCCTCGTGGATGTTGAAGACGGTCTCGAATTCCGAATCCGCCCTGCACGCCGCCGCGAACTGCTCCACCGCCTTATCGAATTTCTGCCGCCTCAGAGCCAGCTCCGCGTCGTCGATCATGATCTCGGGGACGAGCTTCACTTTGACTTCGCTTCCGCGCATACTCTTCGCGTATCTGCAGGATCCGGTCAGCCAGAACAGCTCGGGTCTCTCCTCCATGATCTTCTGAAAGACCTTCATGACCGTATCGGAACAGTCGTAGTCGAAAATCACTTCTCTCGCGCCTTCGGAGAGTTTTTCAAGCAGGATCTCGTATGTCTTGTCGTTTGGCATTTTTCGCCTCCTCGATTGGAATGTGTGCGGAGTAAATTCGGGAATAACGGACAAGCCCGCGCCTCTCGGAGATCTGCGGGTCCTGTCCGGATCACTCAGCCGACGGCGTTTGTGACCCAGAATTCATAGTCCTTTTCGTCCGCGGGGACAAGATTTTCGGCTTCCCCGGTGAAATCGGAGTTCTTGTAGAAAGTCATGTCGTAGACGCCGAAGGTAAAGGGCCACGCGGTGGGGACCCGGTAGCTGAAATCGGCGGTTTTTCCGTCCACCGTCGTGTGGTAGGTGACGGTGTGGGTCTTCTGCATCGCCTTGCCGAGTTCGACGGAGAAAGGAGCGGGGTCCCCGCCGTATTTCACGGTATAGGAATACTCGCCGTTCTCCTCGCTGAGGCTCCGGATGGCGAGGGTCTGCCTGTCGACGGTGCAGAGGTACCGGCGGACGTTGACGTCGTTTTCGTAGGACACGTCAATCTTGAAGGTCCAGGTATCGCCCTCTTCCGTGTGACCGGCGAGTTTCCCGCCTTCGAGGAAGAGCCCCGTGAGATAGGTGTTGCCCGAGAAGTATTCGCCGTTTTTGTCGGTCAGGATCTCTTTCATATAGGCGTCACCATCCTCGTCCTGATACTGGCCGTCGTAGATCGCCGGGTAAGCCGCCAGCAGCACGTCCCCGTTTGCCCCGATCTCGTAATTGATGTCGCTGAAATACCCCTGTCTGCTCTGGAACGGGCCGTCCTCGAACTGAAAATCGTTCTCCACGTAGAGGGCCACTTCTTCCCCCAGCCGGTAGTAGAAGGTCCTGCTCGCCCCGTAGGGGTACGCCTCGTCGATCTCGATCTGATCGTACTGTTTCGTCAGGACGGTCACATAGTTGGCGTTGATCAGGTCTTCCAGCGTGACGGCCGAAGGATCGGCGGTCTGTGCCGTGGGGATGTTCGCCTCGTCCCGAGCATAGAGGGTGATGTCCCCGGTCCCGTTTTCGACATAGTTGTAGGTCAGTTCTTTCAAATCCGCGTCGGAGAAGACGGTCAAGCCCTCGTCCGTCAGAAGCTGGAGGAACCAGCCGTCGGGGACTTTCACCGCTTCGGTCCGCTCCCCGGCCTCCGTCTTGATATCGAAGGTCACGGTGCGGGGGGAATCCCAGGCTTTCATCACGTCCTCGCCGAGCTTTTCCCCGTTGCAGGAGACGGAGAAGCCGCCCTCGTATGCGGAGCCGTCCCCCGCGACATAATCCATGTGATATTCGAGGATGGCGAGGGTCCCCTTGTCCACCGTATAGACGTGATGGATCTCGAAGGCGGGCACATCCGGCGGCTGGTAGTTCTCCGTCACGCCGAAGGACACGGTGTCCTCCGAATCGAGGATGAAGAACGGTCCTTCGGTCACGGATGCGTTCTCCGGAATATAGGAGGAAATAAAATTCTCGAAGTATTCCGCGTTGGTGTGGTCTTCGGGGGAAGCGGTGACCCAGAGATAAGCCGTCGGTTCCGCCGCGAGATAGGTATTGAAGGAGATCCCCCGGAAATCGCCGCTCTCGCTGTGCATGGAGGCGGGATTGCCCTCCGCGTCCTCCCACACGGTCTCGTCAACCTCGTAGAACACCCGCTCTCCGTCTTTCAGCCAGAAGCACTGATAGGAGGTGCCGTACTCGTCGCTCATGTCGACGGTGACGGAGGAATAGGTCGAGAGGAGGGCGGAGATCCGGTTCTGCTCCCGCACCGTATCGAGCGTGAAATTCAATTCCTGTTCCCGGATGGGATCCGTCAGAAAGAGATACACCAGCTTGGCAATGCCGTCGTTCGGGTCCGTTTCGAAGGCCGTATAGACCTGAAAAGTCTCCGTCCCGTCTTCGAGATGGTCCGTCACGGTGACGACGCGGGTCCCGTCCTCCTCGGTCTGGGAGAGTTCCCGCCAGATCCCGAGGGTCTCGCCGAGCAAGGTCTCATAGTCGGCGAAAAGGATGCCGGGTCTGCCGCCGCGCGCTTCCCGGGAAACGCCGCCGGACAGCCAGCGTTCCGGTATCGGGATCGGATCGCCCGCGGGCCGCAGGATGGAGACAAGCCGCTCGCAGGTCCCCTCCGAAAGCCATGCCTCCGTGCCCCCGACCCTTCCGGTGAGGGCGGCATACCATCCGATCACGTTCCAGAGCCCGTCCGGTTCTTCGATGTATTGGGCTCCGTTCCCGCCGATCCCGAGGGCGACGGCGTTGGCCAGCAGTGCTTCGTCGATCGTGATCTCCTCGGGGGGAAGCGGCTCCGGTTCGGGTTCCGTTTCCTCCGGGGGAACGGACGTCGGATCGGGTTCCGTTTCCGCGGGAGAGACGGGGACCGGTTCGGGGGTCACGGGATCCTCCGGCTTCTGGATCGGCCGGATCTTAAAGCACCCACCGAGCGGAAGGAGGAAGAGAAGAACGGCTGCCGCAAAAGCGATGCGGCGGAACTGTGTTGTCATCATGATCACCTCGTAATATGCAGTCGTCCGCTGCCGGACCTTTGCCTTTGCCGCGGGGATGCGCTCCCGCCGCGGTGTTCCCATGCAAGCCCGGAATATCTCCGGCCGGGTCGTTTATGCCTTCACCGAAGTCCCGTCGGGCAGTCTTGCGAGGAGCCAGCGGGGCTGAGCGGAATCGCAGGGGTATTTCTTCGCCTTTTCCAGATCGACTTCCATCCCCCAGCCGGGCTTGTCGTTGGCCCACGCGAATCCGTCCCGGATCTCCGCACACCCGTCGAAGACCTCCCGCACCCGGGGATCGGTCTCCATGCCGCACCACTCCTGAATGCCGAAGTTCACGGTCGTCAGATCGAGATGGACGTTCGCCATGTGGCCGATGGGAGAGACGTCGCCCGGTCCGTGCCATGCGGTCTTCACCCCGAAGGGCTCGCAGTATGCCGCCAGTTTCCGCGCGGGGGTCACGCCGCCGATCTGGGAGACGTGGCACCGGATGAAGTCTATCCAGCGGTTTTCGATAAGGGGCTGCCATTCCATGGGATTGTTGAACAGTTCCCCCATCGCGAGGGGTGTCGCCGAGGCTTCGCGGATCCTTTTGAACCACATCCCCTGCTCCGGGGAGAGTGCGTCTTCCAGGAAGAAGGGGCGGTATTCCTCGATCCGCTTCGCCAGCCACACCGCGTCGACGGGATCCAGCCGCTCGTGCACGTCGTGGCAGAGTTCCACCTCGTCCCCGAATTTCGCCCGCACGTGCTCGAACAGGGCCGGGACCGAGCGCAGATACTTCTTCGCGTCGAAATAGGCGCCGTCCGGGGATCCCTCCGGGGTTTTGAGGTAGGACCGGTGCCCGCCGTAGCCGCCGAACTGGATGCGGATGTACTGATAGCCTTTTTCGAGGAACGCCGCCACGGTCTCGTCCACCCGGCCGAAATCGTCCCCGCCGGCGTGACGGTAGACCGGGACCGCCTCCCGCACCTTTCCGCCCCAGAGCTGCCAGACCGGCATCCCCGCCGCCTTGCCCGCGATATCCCAGAGGGCCATGTCGCACCCGGAGACCGCGTTGTTGAGCACGGGCCCGTTGCGCCAGTAGGAGGAGTTCATCATCACGGACCACGCGTCGTTGACCGCAAGGGCGTCCCGGCCCCGGAGCAGCTGATCCATGTATTCCCCGATCGCCGTCACCACCGCCTTATGTCTCTGGGTGAAGGTGGCGCATCCCCAGCCGTACAGTCCGGGCTGGTTGGTGTCGATCCGCACGACGATCAGATTCGAACCGTTCGGCGCGGTCTCGACGGCCGTGACTTTCGTGATCCGGATATCAGACATGTTCTTTTTCCTCCCGTTCCGTCATGATCCTGTAACTGTTCTTCACAAATCCCATCTCCACGGGGTAGGCCTGCGCCCATCCCTCGGGAACGCCCGGAAGAGCGAATCCGCCGTCGATCCGAAGGGTCTCCCCCGTGATGTAGGAGGCCCCGTCCCCACAGAGGAAGAGGGCCGCTTCGGCGATATCCTCCTCCGTGCCCTGCCGTCCGAGGGGGACCATCCCGGAATAGGGGTATTTCCGCGTCGCGTCGTCCACGTGAAAAATGTTGATAGCTCCCGGGGCGATGCAGTTCACCCGGATCCGGTAGGGGGAGAGTTCCAGGGCCAGGGACTTCGCCGACCGCTCGAGAGCCGCCTTCATGCCGCCGTAGCAGAAATCCGTCGTCGTGGCCATCTGGCCGTGGACGGAGGTGATGAAGAGGATGCTCCCCGGGATCCCGTCCCGGACCATCCACCTTGCCGCCGCCCCCGCGCAGAGCATCTGGCCGGTATAGAGCTGGGCCGTCATGGCGTTCAGATCCTCCGCCGTCGCGTTGAGGATGCTGAACCGTCTGTCCCGGGCGGCGTTGCAGACGATGGCGTCGATCCGTCCGAAATCGGCGTGAGCCCGGTCCACAAGCTCCGCAGGAGAATCGGGATCCCCCATCTCCGCCCGGTAGTAAAGGGCCTTCGCTCCGCGCTCCTCGATCTGCCCTTTGACCGTCCGCGCGCCTTCTTCGTTGTTCCGAAAGCTGAACGCCACGTCCCAGCCGTTCGCGGCCATTTTCAGAGCGATCCCCATGCCGATCCCGTGGGAAGCCCCCGTCACCAGCGCGACCTTTCTGCCGCTCTGATCCGCCCCCTGTTTCTGCGTGTTCAAGATCCAACCATCCTCTCTTCCCCGGGGAAACCCGTTTGCTCCGTCCGGGATTTTCATCGAAAGCCGATCCGAAAAATCTCCGAAAGACGCGCCGGAAGGTATCGTTCCTGCGGTCATTATACCACATCCTCCCGCCGGATTCAATATTTTTCTGCTCCCTCCGGCAGAATTTCGCCCCCGCGGGTCATGCGAAAACGGGAGGGTCCGCCGGGAAAACGGTTTTCCGCGCCGAAGAATTGAAAGAAGACGCTTATCCCCCCTTGACTTTCCGCGGATCATGATGTATAATCTACGTATAATCTAGAAAAACAAACCTCGGAGGTATCCCATGCGCCGCCTTGCTGAAAGCGACTACCGCTTCATGGAAGTGGTCTGGAAGCACGAACCCATCCCCTCGATGAGACTGGTCGACCGCTGTCTCGAAGAACTCGGCTGGAAGAAATCCACCACCTTTACGATGCTGCGCAAAATGACGCAGAAAAACTATGTGAAGAACACGAACTCCATCATCACCTCCCTGCTCTCCCGGGATCAGGTCCGGGCCGCGGAGAGCGAGCTCTTCATCGAACAGAGATTCGGCGGTTCCCTGCCTGGATTTCTGGTCTCCTTCCTCGGCGGGAAGACGATTTCCGACGAAGAGGCGGACGAGCTCCGCAAGCTGATCGAGGAGCACACGAAGGAGAACTGAACTTCCCCGTCCGGAAGTCCCCCTAAAAAATCAGCCGCGCCGCAGAGCCGATCGTGGCATTTGCAGCGCGGTGTTTTTTTATTCTTTTTTCAGGCGGATCCGCCGACAGAGGCCTTCATACTATTTCCGTTCTAAATGATGTCATCCAGAGATATCGCTGTTCTTTTCTCCTTTATCGAGGAGAAAAGAACCAAAAGAGGAACTCCTAGAAAG
>CACZNC010000120.1 GCA_902782445.1 uncultured Ruminococcus sp. | reverse complement strand
TTCCTCTTTTGGTTCTCGTGTTCAATTTATTGAACCGGCTCCTCGATAAAGGAGAAAAGAACAGCGATATCTCTGGATGACATCATTTAGAACGGAAATAGTATCACAGGTTCCGCCGTCACGCCCGGTCCGTCCCGTAACCTCTATTTTCACAGGCATCACGGACGCCCAAAACCGGTGGCAAACGGAAAAACACGCTCAATCCCCTCTTGCATATCCGGTCGGTTTATGGTATACTGATACCGCGGAGAACACGGGAAAGAATCGTCACCCATCCCGCCGGGTGAAGCGATAATCTGCCCCCTCCGGGTCCGCGGACGGACGAAGGCGGGGAACCCATACGGGAACAGGAGGAACAACATGGACGAACGCTATCGTAAACTTGTGCTGCTCCACTCCAACGACATGCACGGAGACTTCCTCGCCCAGAAGGTCGACGACCGGCTGATGGGGGGCGTGTCCTACCTCTCCGGCTACATCAACCAGGTGCGGGCCGAGGAGCCGAATACCCTTTACTGCATCGCCGGCGATATGTTCCGGGGGTCCGTCATCGACTCGGAATACCTTGGGATCTCCACCATTGAGATCATGAACATGCTGTCCCCGGACGTGGTCTCCCTCGGGAACCATGAGACGGATTACGGGATCACGCATCTGTTGTTCCTCGAGAAGTGCGCGCGGTTTCCGATCATCAACGCCAATCTCCACATCCGCACCAACAATGCGCGCCTGTTCCAGCCCTACCTCATTTCCGAGATCGACGGTATGCGGATCCTCTTCATCGGGATCCTGACCGAGGAGGTCATGGCGGCGGCGAAGAACGAGGGGCTCGTCGGGTCCTTCCTCAACATCGCGGAGGCGGCGGAGGAGGTCGGGAAGATCTGCAACGCCTACAATTCCCTCGACATCGACCTCACGGTCCTGCTCACCCACATCGGATTCGAGGAGGACAAAAAGCTCGCCGCGCGTCTGGATCCCGCCTGGGGCGTGGATATCATCATCGGCGGCCATTCGCACACCTTCATAGAGAAACCCGCTATTGTGAACGACACTCTGATCGTGCAGGCGGGGATGGGGACGGACCAGATCGGACGCTTCGACATCGTGATCGACACGGACGAGAACCGCCTCGAAAGCTGGAAATGGGAATGCCTGCCCATCGACGCCGCCCTCTGCCCGAAGGACCGGGAGATCGAAGAACTGATCCACAAATTCAAGGCAAAAACAGACGCGAAATACGGAAGGGTCGTCACGCGCTTCGCAAGCCGTCTGACCCACCCGAACCGGACCCAGGAGACCGCTCTCGGGGATCTGTTCGCGGACGTTCTCCGGGAAAGCCTCGGCCTCGATCTGATGCTGACGGCGTCGGGAAGCATCCGGGTGGAAGCCCTCGGACCCGTCGTGATGTATTCCGATCTGGTGGAGGCGTTCCCCTACGACGACCCGATCCACATGGTCCGGGTGACCGGCGCGCAGCTTCAGCGTATGCTCCAGTACATGCTCCGGGACGAGGTCTGGGCGGGGGCCCACTGCGAATTCTACCAGCTTTCCGAAGGCTTCCACGTCGTCTATTCCCGCGCGGAACACCGCTTCCTCGATTTCTCCTTCAACGGGCAGACGGTGCAGGACGATCAGATCTTCCGCGTCGGCCTCCAGCATTTCCATTTCATGATTTTCGAAGAAGTCTTCAACGTCCCCTTCGACGAGATCAAAAGAAACGGGAACCCGCGCATGATCTCCACCTCCGGCCGGGACATCCTCGAAGAGTATTTCAGCAGCCACCAGCACCTCACCCGCATCCCCGGCGGACGGTTGGTGGTAAGATAAAACGCAATCCGTATCCCCTCCGCCCGGCCCGATATCCGACCGGACGCGCAGATACAAAAAACCAGTTGGAAAGAAAGGAAGGCGGCCCCATGAAAAAGACCCTGAGCCTCGCGCTCGCCCTGCTGCTGCTTCTGTCCCTGCTCGCGGCGTGCGGGGAGAGCAGCAACGCGAAAGAAGACCAGCCGGCAGCCCCCTCCGCGGGATCGGCCGAGGTCGAAGCGGCTGTGGACGCGGAACCGGAGACGGAGGATCTCTACGATCCGGGCGTCCCCGTGAACGACTACGGCGGCAGCGATTTCATATTCTATATCCGCAAGTGCGGCGCGAACTTCTGGACGGTCAAGGACGTCTTTGTGGAAGAGCTGAACGGCGAGGCCATGAACGACGCGATCTACAACCGCAACGACTACATCAACACGACCTACAACATCAAAATCGCGCAGGAATTCATGGGGGACAACGGAGCCTGCGCCACCTACGTCAACAAGATGGTGACGGCCGGCGAGAACATGGACGCCGTGATCTGCAACGGCAACGACACCACCGCCATCGCGGGCAAGGGACAGGTGATGGACCTGCTCGAAGTCCCGTATCTGAACCTCGAACAGAAGTGGTGGGATCAGAACTCCATCCACGACCTCTCCCTCTGCGGCAAGATCTTCTTCGCGGCCGGGGAACTGACCGAGTCGGACAACAACGCCGTCAACGTCATAGCCTTCGTGAAGGACAATATCACGGACTACCATCTGGAAGATCCCTATGAACTGGTCCGCGAAGGGAAATTCACCATCGACAAGTTCACCGAGCTCTCGGAAGCGGTCCTCACCGACAAGAACGGCGACGGCAAGTACAACGAGGACGACGTGATCGGCTACCTGTATTTCAGCGATTCCGGCCAGACCATGTTCAACGCCCTCGGCAATATGTGCGCGGTGCTGGACGACAACGGCGACCCGCAGATCACCTTCCTCACCGACCGCTCCGTCGAATCCTGGACCAAGCTCATTTCCTTCATCCAGAAGGAATGCACCCTGTCCATGTCCACCGAACTCGACGTGTACAAGGGCATGGGCGACTACGACGTGAAGGTCAAGATGATCGAAGGCAAGAACACCCTCTTCTCCTGGGTCCACATGCGCGACATCGAAAACCTCCGCGAAGTGGAATCCGACTTCGGCGTCCTTCCGAACCCGAAATTCGACGAAGCGCAGGAAAAATACTGCAACGAAAACGACCCCTACGGCACGGGCTTCTTCTCCGTCCCCGTCACCTGCGCGGACCCGGAGCGCACGGGCATCGTCATCGAGGCCTTCTCCGCCCGGAGCATGCAGATCCTGCTTCCGGCGTACTACGACAAGACTCTGCAGGGCAAGTACATGCGCGACAACGATTCCCTCGAAATGCTCGAGATCATCTTCGACAGCGTGATCTACGACATCGGCCGCTATTACAACTGGGGCAGCATGTACGGCACGATCTCCTCGATGTGGAACGGCAAGCAGGACACCTTCGCCTCCTCCTTCGAGAAGACCGCGAAGGTCGTGACAAAGTCTATGGAAAAGACCCTGAAAGCCTACGGCGTCGCGGACTGAGCGCCTCCCCGGCAAAATTACCGAAATCCGAACGCGGACTCCGCGATTTGAGGAAGATCCGCGCAAAAAATGACCTATATGAAAGGAGCGTCAAAGATGTACAGAAAACTGTTCGGCATTCTGCTGGCCTCCGTCCTGCTTTTGAGTCTTTCCGTCCTCGCTTCGGCGGGCGCCCTCAAACTGGCGGACGTGACCGCGGGACGCGCAGACAAGGCCCCCGTGATCGACGGCGTGTTCGATCCCGCGGAGGGCTGGGGCGATCCGGTCGTCCATCACGATTCCTCCGATATGAAGAATTTCGCGGAGACGGATCCGGGATTCGAGAGCCTCATGGACGATCCCGCCCTCATGATCTCGAACCTCGACGTCTACATGAAGTGGGACGACACCGCCTTCTACTACTGCGCCAACGTCACCGACTCCGAGCATTTCAACCCGGAGATGGACGCGGCGATCTGGCGGGGTGACTCGATCATCTTCCACGTGGTCTCCGTTCCGAACGACGACAGCCGGGCGAGGATCCTCTTCGGCATGGACAACGACGGCGAGACCTGGGCCTATCAGGAGACGATGGAGGACGGCACCCCGGAGACCTCCACCACCGACAAGTGGAAGATCACCCGGAACGAAGACACGAAGGTGACGACCTACGAGGCATACTTCCTGTGGGAGGATATCATCCCGGCGGAAAAGCTCGGCGCGGGCGGATCCTTCTACCTCCGGGACCTCTTCCTCCTGGCCAATAAGGACCATGCGGAGCCCGTCGTGGCGGTGGTCCCCGAAGGATATACCGACGGCACGCGGAACTATTATAAGATCACCCTGGACGAGGCGGCATCCGCTCCCGAAAAGACCGGACCCGCCCAGCCCGTCGACGTGGTGGAGATCCCCGAAAAAGCCGTGACGGTGGACGGCGTGATCTCCGACGGCGAATGGGACGGCGCGACCCGGATGGTGCTCAATATTTCCGACACCTCCACCTGGACCGAGCACGGCGCGGGCATCGTGGGCACGGACGGCTGGTCGAAGCTGGGCCACACCGACGCGGATTTCGAAACGGAACTGGCGTTCACGGTGGACGGGGAAGACCTCTACATCCTCCTGACCCGCGTGGACTCCACCCTCAACTTCGCCTCCGACAATTTCCACCGCCCCTATTCCTCCGACTGCGCCCTCATGTGGTTCTTCGACACGGAATACGCTTCCCAGTACGGCCTGCAGCTGCTGGCGGCGGACAAGAGCGGGAACCCGATCATCGGATACTTCTTCATGGACTCCGATCAGAACTCCTCCGACAACCTGATGGAACTGGAATACGCGACGGCGGTCACCAAGATCGAGGAGAACGGCTACGTCATGGAGGCGAAAGTCAGCATGAAGGGCATGGACGACCTCACCCATGAAATGCTGGCCTCCGGGACCGTCAACGTCACCTGGTGCGCGGTCAATATCTGCGAGGAGGGCTGGGACAGCGACGACGACCAGCACGTGCTCTGGGGGACCTACAACTATCAGGCACAGTACAAGGGCGTGAACGACTGGGACTACGCTCCGAAGGTCCACATCGCGGGCTCTTCCTCCCCGGCCGCTCCCGAAGCCTCCTCCGGCGCGGAACTGCTCAACCAGTCCTTCGACACCATTTTCGTGGACGGTGAAATGATGGTGGACGGCCGGGCGGGCGACTGGCTTGCCGAGAATCCCGTGGAGGGCGACATCGTGCAGCTCGAGGTCCGCGGCTGGGCCCACGTCAGCACCCCGATCACCGGATTCGCCTACACGATCGACGGCGGGGACGCGGTGCGGTCCGAAGACTTCATTCAGGACAGACCCGACGTCAAAGCCGCGATCCACGAGGAGGCGGAGGGATTCGACATCCAGATCGACGTCTCCGAACTCGGCGAAGGCGACCACCTCATCAAGATCTTCGCCATCGACGCGGACGGAGGTCTCGTGGACACAACCTATGAATTCCCCTTCGCCCTGACCCGCGGCGCTGCGCCCGAGCCCGAACCGGCTCCCGAACCCGAACCGGAACCCGAGCCGGAGCCCGCCCCCGAACCCGAACCGGCCGCGGAACCGGAACCCGAACCTGCCCCCGAACCCGAACCGTCTCCCGCGCCGGAAACGCAGGCTGCGGTTGAGACGCCGAAGTCCGGCTGCGGCTCCTTCCTCGGCGGCGGCTTCATCGTCCTCGCGGCGGTCCTCGGATCCGCATGGATCTCGAAGAGAAGATAAATCATCCGATCTGCCCCCTTCCCGTTCCGTGAGCCGGACGCCCGCGGGCAGGGAGGGGGATGAAGGAGAACCAAATGGATATCGAATACCTGCTCATGCTGCAAAATCTCCGCAACGCCCTCGGAGGGAATCTGGACGAATTCTTCAACGCCGTCAGCAAGGTTTCGGTGGGCGTCATGATGCTGCTCCCCTGCGTCGTGTTCTGGAGCGTGGACAAGAAATGGGGATGGCGGTTCCTCGCGGTGCGCTGGCTCGGCGAAGTCGTGAACGGGCTTGTCAAGCTGACGGCCTGCGTCTACCGCCCGTGGATCCGCTCCGATCTGATTGAGCCCGCGGGGGATTCCAAGATCGCGGCCACCGGGTATTCCTTCCCGAGCGGCCATACCATGTGCGCCGTGGCGACCTACGGAACGGCCTCCGTGAGCCAGTACAGAAAGCGGATATGGCTCAGCATCGTCTGCTGGGTGATGATCCTTTTGACCATGTTTTCCCGCAATTTCCTCGGCGTCCATACCCCGCAGGACGTGGTGACCGGACTGTTCGAGACGGCCCTGCTCCTCTTCCTCGTGCTCCTCATCGCGAGGCGGATCGAGGGGAACGACCGAAGGATCGACATCCTCAGCCTCTGCGGGATCGGGCTGCTGATCGCCGCAGTCGCCTACGTCCTCCTCAAGCCCTATCCGATGGACTACGTGAACGGAGCCCTGCTCGTCGATCCGAAAAAAATGATGAAGGACACCTTCAACGGCGTCGGCGGCACCCTCGGCCTGATTATCGGCTGCTTTATCGACCGGCACCGTATCCGGTACGAGATCCCCGTCGGGCACAAAAACCTGCCGATCCTCACGGCGGTAGGCGCGGGCATCGTCTATTCCTGGACCGAATACTTCTCCGGCGCGACGGTCGTTCTGATCCTCGGCCGGAACTGGGGAGCCTTCGCCGAGGGCCTTGTCACGGTGCTCTTTATCACGGTGATCTACCCCCTCGTCATCCGGAAATTCTGCAAAGCGGAAGAAGCGGAAAAGGTTTCAGCCTGACCTCCGACCGGCGTTTGCTTTCCAAATCTGCCCCATCCTCCTTTCCCGAGGGCGGGGCTTTTTCCGTCTGCGGGGGGATCCCTGCAAAAAAAGAGACCTGCCGCGGATGGACAGATCTCTTACTAATCTCAAGCTAAAAAAGGAAACGCGGCTTCTTGAAAGAAGCCTGGCAAGAACTTTCATGGGGGTATAGGACAAGGCTGCTGCCATTTCGTTTGGTCTGTGTCCGCACACC
>CACZNC010000119.1 GCA_902782445.1 uncultured Ruminococcus sp. | reverse complement strand
GTTATCGTTCGTGAGCTCACAATCATAGATTGTTCGCACTCTACGGAGAGCGATCAAAACCCATATAGTTAGCTTTTTAGAGCGAGAATAGTATAAGGCGGGCTCCCTTTACGAAGGAGAAAATAAAGGGCTTCGCCTTTCGAAATCAGCCATGACGGACTCGGTGACTGCGTCGACCAGTCCGTCGCGGAGGAGGTAGGACGTCCCCCGATCCAAGCAATCAAAAACCGTCAGAGTTGAACTTGAAGTCCTTCTCTGACGGCTTTCTGTTTCATGTGAAACACGCAAATACTTCATTCATCACGCTGACGGTTCTACTAGCCGCCAGCCACTAACGACCAGCCACTCCTAACGCCTCACTCCTCATTCTCTCCACCAACTCTTCCCCCGTATAGTCCGGGGCGTTGATCCGCCTCAGCCCGTACAGGGACTGGGGCAGGCCGCGGATGATCGTGTTTCCGCCCTCCGCCGTGGTGAAGGAGACCCGGATCCCCTCCGACGCGAGGATCACGTCCGCGAGGGGGCAGGTGAGGCCGTAGGGATAGGAGAAGATCTCAAAGCGGTGCCCGAGGACCGCGCCGAGCTCTTCGTTCATCTTTTCGCAGTCCCGGCGGAGGTACGCGATATAGTCCGCCTCGCTCTCCCCCTCCCGGGGCAGGATCCCCCGGCGGATGGGAGCGGGGTCCCGGCCCTCGACCTCGTGGATGTCCCAGCCGTGGCTCCCGATCTCGAAGATCCCGGATCCCTCCATCTCCCGGGCTTCCTCCGCCGTGAAATGGGGGGTCATGGGATCCCCGGTGTCCCGGTAGGTGTCTTTTCCGACGGAGATCCCGATGGGGAACACGACGGCCTTCATCCCGTATTCCGCGAGGAGGGGCAGGCCGATCTCCCTGTTGCTCGCGTACCCGTCGTCGAAGGTGATGAGGACCGGCTTTTCGGGCAGTTCCGCTCCGTTTTCCACGTAGGCCAGAAGGTCTGAAACGCTCACGGCCTCGTATCCGGCTCCGGCGAGGGCTTTCAGCTGCTCCTCGAATTCCGCCCTTCCGATGGTGGTCCCGTCCCCGCCGCTCTCTTCGGCGATGTGGTGGTACATCAGAACCGGCAGATCGGCGGTATAGAGGCCCGCGTCCGGCTCGGGGACGGAAAAATAGCGGGCGGTGACGTCCCGGGCGTTTTCCGGCGTCACGTACACCCCGTAGTCCCCGGGGACGTAGACGTCGGACTCACCGGCGATCCGGGCAATGGCCATCGTCCCCGCGGCGTTGCGGAAATGGGTCTCGTCGTAGAAATACCGCGGCTCCCGGCTGACGGAGCTGACCGAGAAATCCCAGAAGGGGACGGTGTCGGCGAGGGCTTCGTAGAATTCCCGGACCTGCTCCTCCGGGAAGGTCAGAAGGTAGTCGTAATAGACGGGGGCGGTCACGACGGTGAGGCGGATCCCCCGCTCGGCGCAGAGGTCCCGGATCGCGGCGACGCTCTTCATGCAGTCCTCCGTCCGGGTGAGGGTGTGGGGGGTCTTGTCGTAGTTTACGAAGACCGGGTAGGCTTCGAGATACCGCTCCATGCTCCCGATGGGCTCGGCGTCCCGCTTCGATTTGTCGTAGGCTCCGGTCTTTTCGTCGAAGACGTCGTGGGCGGCCTGCAGATACGAGTCCGTCCGGCGTTTCGAGAGTTTGTCCATGCCGTAGCGCGGATCGGCGAAGAGGTAGGTCTTGTAATAGTCGAAGATCTCCCCGCTGACCGAAACCGGCATTTTGAAAGAGATATCGTCGTGGGGGGAGCCGTAGGACGCGCCGTTGTCGATGTAGACGTTCAGAACGAGATTCTTCACCTCGCAGTTGTCAGCCAGCCAGAAACATATCCGCTCCACGTCGAGCATGTCCGCGCCGTACATGATGAGGTTGTAAAACTTCGCGTCAAAAACCCGGTTCAGGTCCTCCACGGGGAAGGAGCTCGTCGAGGAGCACCCGATCACGTAGGAATCGTACTCCCCGCGATGCTCTTCGAGGTAGGAGATCTTCGCCGCCCGGGGATTGCGGGTCTCGTCGTAGGACCACCAGGTGAAAAACCGGTCGCCGAAGGCCCCGAAGGGATCCGTCACCACGTTGAAGGCTGCCAGCGCGGCGGCGATCAGAAGGACGGAGGCGGCGAACAGGGCCAGCCACCCGGGAGCGGAGAGGACGTGTTTTTTCTTCATGTTTCCCCCTCCCTCAATACTGTTGATAGATGAATTCGGCGGCGATATAGTCCCCCCGCATGATCCCGAAGAGGAGCAGGATCAAAAGGGGCGCGAGGATGGCGGCCCACTGCACGGCCCAGTGCCGTTCGGCGAGCCATTCCCGGATCACGACGCCCCGCTCCATCGCGCTCTCCGCCGCCAGCAGGACGACCACGCCGATCCCCACTACCGCGAGATCCGCCCCGGGCAGTCCGAGGGTGAGAAGGGTCCCGTCGGCGAGCTCCCCGAACCGCGGATCGACGATCAGCCGGGAGAGCATCCAGAGGGCGGCGAGGAACCGGGGGGCGCGGGTGATGTACCGGCCGAGAAAGACGATCCCGCAGGTGCGGACGGTCTGCCAGACGCGCCAGGGGACGGAATCCCGGTCGATCCTGCATTTCTGTGCCCACGCCCGGTATTTCTCCTCCATCAGCAGGGAGAAGGTGATGATCGCGCCGTTCCAGAATCCGTAGGCGATGAAGCGGAAGCTCCCGCCGTGCCAGATCCCGATGAGGAGATAGACGATGAAGGTGGCGAGGGAGGTGGGCAGGATCTTGCCGACGCGGTTTCCGAAGCGTTTGCGGCAGGCGCGGCCCAGTTTTCCGAAGGGCTGGGACAGGGCGAGGGGGTAAAAGACGTAGTCCCGCATCCACTGTCCGAGGGTGATGTGCCATCTCCGCCAGTATTCCGCGAGGGAGCGGGCGAAGATCGGGCGGCGGAAGTTCTCGGCCAGATCCACCCCGAAGAGCTTGGCGGTTCCCCGGGCGATCTCGATGCCGCCGGAGAAATCGCAGTAGAGCTGGACGCAGTAAAAGAAGACCCCGACGGCGATCACCGCCCCGCCGAAGTTATGGTATTCCGAAAAGACCTTCTCCACGACGACGCCCGCCCGGTCCGCGATCACCAGCTTTTTGAGCCAGCCCCAGAGCATCAGCCCGATCCCGAGGCGCAGGTTTTCGGCGGAAAAGGGATTCCCGCGGAGCAGTTGGGGCGCAAGGGCGTCGTACCGTCCGATCGGTCCCTGGACCATCTGGGGGAAGAAGGAGACGAAGAGGGCGTACCGGAGGGGATTTTTCTCGGGTTCGATCTTATTCCGGTAGCAGTCGATCACGTACCCGGCGGACTGGAAGATATAGAAGGAGATCCCGAGGGGGAGAAGGAGCGCGTCCGCCCGGAGCCTTCCCCCGGAGAGCGCGGAAAGAAGGGGCCCGAGGAAGGTCCCGTATTTGAGAAACCATAAGATCCCGAAATTGAAGAGCAGGACCAGAAAGACGACCCGCTTTTTCTTCCGGACTATCGTCTTTCCGTCGTCTTTCCCGGGGTCCCCGCCGGCCGTTTTGTCCCGCTCCTTCCTCCCGGCGGCTTCCCGGTTCAGCTTTCCGAGGGCCAGCCCGGCGAGCCACGTCGAAAAAACGGCGGCGCACAGCCAGAGGACCGTGAACCCTCCGCCGAGGATATAGAACGCGAAGCTCGCCCCGAGGAGCGCAGTCCAGCGGAAGCGGGCGGGCAGGGCGTAATAGAGGATCGCCGAGACCGCGAGAAAGAGGAGGAAGGCGGCGGAGGTGAAGGACATTATTTCCGCCTCTGTTCGATCAGCGCGAGCATGGCGTCGACCGAATTGAAGTTCTCGGGCAGAAGGTCGTCCACCGTGATGACCACGTCGAAGGCGTCCATGATCTCGGTAACGATGGCGACGATGTCGAGGGATTCGAGCAGGCCGTCGTCGATGAGCGCGGTCTCTTTCTCAAAGTCGATCCCCGGGCAGGTGTCGGAGAGCAGGTCGATCAGTTTTTCTTTCATTGGTTTTTCCTTTGATATAGTGAAATGAAACGCTTTGGGTGAAGGAAATCCGCGGCGGGATGGGGTGCGGCGGAAGGATTTGGGTTGTTTTTTTAGGGAAAAGGATGGAAGGGGACGCGCGGACGGGAAGCCGGAAAATCCGCCGATCCCCGCGGGCTGTTTCCGCTTCGGGACGGACGAGCCTGAGGGGGGGAAAACTTCGCGCGGTCTGTATTCGTGCAGCTGAACCCATGCACGGAACAATGTTCCACGCACCGACGCAGTCGTGCTGGGCTTCGCCGGAGATTCAGGCGCGCATTGGGCACGGGACGCGCGTTTTTGGGGCCGAAACTGTTTTTCTGTCTTCGCGCACATATTCAGATTCAGGAACCGTGTGCATACCGGACCCGTGCGCTCGAAAACCTGTTTGAATTGATTCGTCTGTTTTTGCGTCAGATTTCTTTCTTCCGGCAGAGCACCGCTGATTCCCAGCCGTCCGGGGCGAATCCGGCGGAGGCGTAGAGGGCGGATGCGGGGGCATTGTTCTCCCTCAGCCAGACGAGGGCGCGGAGGCCTGCTGTCCGGGCAAGGAATTCCCCGACGAGCTTTTGTCCCGCTCCTCTCCGGCGGAACTTCGGGTCCACGGCAAGATGGCGGATCTCGGCGGCTCCCCGGAGGGACCTCAGGTGCAGGACTCCGGCGAGCTCTCCCGTCAGCCCCTCCCTTGCCGCGAGGATCTCCCCCCGCGCGAGGATCTCGCCGAGCTCTTTTTCGGTGGGGAGGCATCCGGTGAGGGGATCGAAGGAGGAGGCGAGGAGGTTTTTTATCTCCGTCCGGTCCGGCTCGCCGGGTCCCGCGGGTTCTATGGAGAACGGGGAATCGTCTCGGCAGGTGGAGGGCATCCCCGGATCCTTCGGGCGGGTCATGCGGATCCGGCGGAACAGAGGATCGAACCCGGAGCGGCGGAAAATCGCTTCGGCCTCCGCCTGTTTCGGGTCCCCGGCGCGTCCCGGGATCTCGGCCACGGCGGTTTTGAGGCGGCGCAGGAATTCCGGGGGCAGTTCTTCCGGGATCGGCGGGGTCAGCAGCCAGTTCAGCTGGACGAAATCCCCCCGGTCCCGGACGAGGATCACGCCCTGCCCGATCTTCACGGCGTCAAGGGTCCCCGCTTCGATCTCCCGGCGGCAGTCCTCCGGCGATGGGATGCCGTTCGAGAGGACCCCGGGGGTCAGCGCGGAGGTGAGCAGGGGGGATAGGTCAGAGTAGGCTTTTATCTTCATTTTGTCACAGTCCGAAACTCTTTTTCAGCTCTGCCCGGTCGATTTTTCCATTTGCGTTGTGGGGGAGGGCTTTCATCGGACGGTATTCGTTCGGGATCATATACCGGGGCAGGCGTTTCCCGAGCTCCCCGGCGATCTCCTCCTCCTTCGCGGACCCGCTGTACACGCAGATCAGCCGGTCCTCCTTCGCGTCGAACAGGCAGACGGCCTCCCCGATCCCCCCGACTGCCGCCAGCGCGGATTCGATCTCCCCGAGCTCGATGCGGTATCCGGCCCGCTTGATCTGATCGTCGGCCCGGGCGAGGAAGACGAGATTCCCGTCCCCGTCCTTTTTCGCGATATCCCCGGTGCGGTAGAGCAGATCGGGATAATGGGGGTTCAGGGGATTCTGGACGAAGGCGCGGGCTGTCTTTTCGGGGTCGTTGTAATACCCCTTTGCGAGGCCGGTCCCGCGGACGCAGATCTCGCCGGGCTCTCCGTCGGGCACGGGGCGGAGATCTTCGCCGAGAAGAAGGATCTCCATGTTCCGGCAGGCCTTTCCGATGGGGACCGGCTCGCCGTCGCGGTATTCCTTCTCCGGGTCGATGGGGAACCAGGCGCAGTCCACCGTGACCTCTGTGGGCCCGTAGAGGTTGATAAACCTGCACTCCGGCAGAGCCCGCCGCCAGATATTGAGGTGCGCCGCCTGGAGGGCTTCCCCGCCGAGGATGATCTTTTTGACGGTGTAGGGGACTTCCCTTTCGAGAACGCCGGACACCGCGGTCATGCGGAAGGCGGAAGTGGCCCAGATCAGGGTGGTGACCCCGTGTTCATTCAGCGCGCGGATGAGGAGGAGGGGGAAGGAGAAGCACTTCGGCCCGAGGATCACGCAGGACGCGCCGAGCTTGAGGGTCTGGTACAGGTCCTTGACGGAGAGGTCGAAGTGGAAGGGGGCCTGATTGCCGAGGACGTCGTTTTCCGTGACGCCGCAGGCCTCCGCCATCCATTCGGTGAAGTCGATGACGCTCCGGTGGGAGACGGGGATGCCCTTCGGCCTTCCGGTGGATCCCGAGGTGAAGATCATGTAGGCGGGATCGGCGTCGAGGATCCTTTCGCGGCGTCCGGCGAGCGTCGCTTCCGTCTCCGGCGGGACTTCCGTTTCGGTCCGGTCCTGGGGCAGGAGGGGGGCGAATTCGGCGAGCCAGGCGAAGGGATCGGCTTTTTCCCGCGGGACGAGGATCAGGGCGGGGCGGAGATCCTCCATCAAGGCGCGCATCCGCTCGGGCGGGGTCTTGGCGTCAACGGGGACGTAAAAGCTCCCGGCAGCCAGCGCGCCGAGCATCCCGACGACGGGTCCGGCCGATCTGGACGCGATCACCGCGACGGGTCTGTTGAAGGTCCCGGCGGTCTCTGCGACGGATAATCCGACGGCGAGGGCGCGGGCGTACAGTTCCCCGAAGGTCAGGCTCTGCCTCTCGTCGGAGAAGGCGGTTTTCCCGGGCAGTCTCCGGGCTGTGGATTCGAGGTAGTCGAAAAGGTTTCTCTGATAGCCGTTCATGCGTGGAGGCCTTTCGATGGTTGATACGGTATTATAACACGGATCCGGCGGTTTGTCCAGTGGGAGACCGGGCCGCGGAGGAGCTTTATCCTAAACTTGAACCAAAGGGGAAACGCGGCTTCTTGAAAGAAGCCTGGCAAGAACTTTCATGGGGGTATAGGACAAGGCTGCTGCCATTTCGTTTGGTCTGTGTCCGCACACCAATT
>CACZNC010000118.1 GCA_902782445.1 uncultured Ruminococcus sp. | reverse complement strand
AATGCAGACTACTCTGCCGCCGAAATGTATCTCACATTCGAGCATGACGAAATCCGTATGAAACCTGTGCTGGACAAAAAGGGGCGTCTCGTTCCGAGAGAAAACTATCGTTTCTCCACTCTGAACTGCGGCGGGGACAATTTCGCCATCGCCTGTCTGCGCGCGAATAGGAAATTCGGCAAGAATCTGATCCGCGGCGAAATCAAATCCCACCATTACATCATCAGTTTCGATCCAAAAGATACAACGGACCATGGACTGACCGTGGATAAAGCGCAGGAATTGGGGGAGCAGTTTTGTCGGGACAACTTCGCCGGGCATCAAGCCATCGTATGCACTCACGCGGACGGTCACAATCATTCCGGAAACATTCACGTTCATATCGTCATAAACAGTCTGCGGATCGAGGATGCGCCGCGAAAAACGTACATGGACCGTCCTGCCGATTGTAAGGCCGGAACCAAACACCGCTGCACCGACGCCGCGATGAATTATTACAAGTCCGAAGTCATGAAGATGTGCGAACGGGAGGGCTTATACCAGATCGACCTTCTGAACGGAAGCCCGGAGAAGATCACAAATGAGGAGTATTGGGCGAAACGGCGCGGTCAGCAGTGGGCGGATGCGGAGCATCCCGGTACGAAATTCCAGACCGACCTTGAAAAACTGAGGCAAGAAGTCCGTAATGCGATGGCCGTCGCCAAAACATTTGAAGAGTTTGCGGAACTTCTTCTGAAATCGGGGATCATATTAAAGGAGAGCCGGGGCAGATACAGTTACCTCCCCGAGGGCAGAAAGAAACCCATCACCGCAAGACGGCTGGGATACGATTTTGAAAAGGCGGCGGTTCTCGCAAAGGTGGCGGAGAACGGGACACACTTACCAGAAAAAGAGGAAGAAGAAATCAGCATCCCCGATCTTCCGAAAGAAGCGAAGGAACTTTTGCGGATCCTTGACCGGGACAAACTCCGCGAGGACGGCAAAGGAACAGGCTATCTCCGCTGGGCATCGATCCACAACATCAAGGCCATGTCGCAAACCCTGGACGTGCTTCAGAAGGCGGGGTTGATGGATATGCGAAAACTCGAAGAGGCATACAACGCCGCAAGCCGGGCATTTTCAGAATCGCAGACGGAAATCAAGTCCATCGAATCTCGGATTGCTGAACTGAAAGAACTGCAAACGCAAGTCCGGGCATACGCACAAACACGGCAGACGCGGGAGCAATACGCCGAACTCAAATCCGACAAGCAGCGCCAAAGGTTCCGGGAAGAGCACAAGTCTGAATTCATATTCATGAACGCCGCCCGTAAATACTTCAGGGTTCACAGTTATGACCCAATCCCGAAGGCAAAAGAAATCCAGACGGAGCTTGACCGGCTGTATGCGGAGAAGAATGCGAGGTATGAGGAATACAAGGAACGGCGGGAGGCATACCAAAAGTTGTCCCGGGTGAGGCAGAATGTCCATCAGGTCATGGGTGAGCCGGAGCAGGATCGGAAGAAGGGGACGCTGACGAAAGGCTGAAAGCGAAATACGGGTGCGTGAAACACGATAAGGTATTTCTGTCCCTTGCTCTGAGTCCCCGTAACGATTCGTTACGGGGGCAAACCCATTGTCTTTATTGACTTTTTGATGGAGTCGTGATTTGCGACGGGATCGGATCAAATGGTAAGACATGGAAATCATCAGAGGGGTGAACGAATCGTTCACCCGTCTTCCTCCGTGACGGAATACCGTCGGAAATGCCAACTGAATTAGTATCACTGATATGCCCTCGCGATCCGCGCAGGGATATTTCCAGATATGGATTTCTCACGAAAAATACGGAGTCGTGAAACGCGACGGGATATATTGAAATACGGAGTATCGTTTCGTTACTCCATAAAAATCCTTGTAATTATTGCCCTTTAGACCCAATATCAAAATCCTATCCCGTCTCTAATCACGTCAGCGAATTGGCAATAGATGGAAATCCACCAGCCGGATAACTGCCCCGTTCCAAGTCTGTTTTCATGAAGGAATTGCGTCATTAGTAATGACGGAATTAGCAATACTTATAAATACCGTTCGCTGTATATCGAGACAATGCACAACAGTGCCCCCGTCTCGTTTTGAGACTTCCCCTCTATTATGAGTTTCGACAGCGCCACCACCCACTTTTTCCGCAATCGCGGAAATTCCCGCCTTTTCAGCCCTTTTTCCCGATTTTCGGATATACGGCACCGTATCCTTAACTTTGGTAAAATAGGCTACACAGGGGCAAAGCAACTCCGCCCCTGAGAAGGAGGAAACCTTATGGATGAAGAGCTGTATTACAAAGACGACATCGACGGTCCGGAGATCGTATTTCCGGAGGGGATCGACGAGCCGGAGCCGACGCCGGAGAACACTTCCTATTATGTAAGGGATCTGGACGGTGTGCTCTGGTTCTACTGCATGAACTGGCGGACACGCGTGAGAGAGTTTTTTCCGGAGAAAGGCCCGACCATCGAAGAACTGATCGAGGATGCGGTGAAGTTCGCCGCGAAGAACGCAAAATAAACGGCAGAACTCAATGAAATTGCATTGAGAGACTTGAAAACCGCCCGCGCTTATGATATAATGAAGACGCCGGTATCGTAAGCGTGGGTTGTTTCCAAAGAAGGAGGAATTTGATGAAACAACCGTACAATACCGCACTCTATATGCGATTGAGCCAGGACGACAAAAACTTCGGTGACAGCGTTTCCATTGAGACGCAAAGGACCATCTTGCGAACATACGCGCGTGATAATGGGCTGCACGTGGTCGATGAATACGTTGACGACGGCTGGAGCGGCACCAACTTCGACAGACCCGCGTTCCAGAGGATGATGGAAGACGTTGACGCCGGAAAGATCAACTGCATCGTGACGAAAGATCTTTCCCGATTCGGCCGGGAACACATCATGGTGGATTACTACCTGGAGTTTGAGTTTCCGCAGAGACACGTCCGGTATATCGCCGTCGCCGAAAACGAGGACACCGAAAAGGGTTTGACCGATTTCGTCCCCTTCAAGAACCTGTTCAACGAATGGTACGCGAAGGACACGAGCCGGAAGATCAAAGCCGCGCTTCACGCCAAGTTCGCCGCCGGGGAGCACACCTGCACGTACGCGCCGCTCGGCTACCGGAAGGATCCGGACGTCCGGAACCACCTCCTGATCGACGAGGAAACCCGCTGGATCGTGGAGAAGATCTTCGAAATGGCCCGGTATGGCGCGGGAGCGGGAAAGATCGCCCGGACGCTCTGCAAAGAAAAAGTCCCGACACCCGCATGGTTCCACTACATCCGGGGCGAGGGATTCGCCAGCATCTACGACGGCGCGCCGGAAGACAAGGCGTGGGAGTGGCATCTTCCGCAGGTGAACAACATTCTCCGGGATGAAGTGTATATCGGCAATTCGGTCCACGGCAGACAGACGAGTATGTCCTACAAGAACAAAAAGTCAGTCCGAAAGCCGGAGGAGTTCTGGTTCCGGGTCGAAAATACCCATGAACCGATTATCTCAAGGGAAGTCTTCGAGCAGGTTCAGGAGCAGGTCAAGCGCAGGAAGCGTCCGCGGAAAAATTCGGGAACACAGATTTTCTCGGGGCTTGTCCGGTGTGCGGACTGCGGCTGGTCTATGTGTTACGGGACGAACTACAGCGGCAAAAAGCATTGGCATTTCTTCAACTGCAGCTATTACAGGCAGCTTGGGAAGGTCGGCGGCAAGTGTTCCGCGCACTACATCCGGTATGACGTCCTGTACCAATATGTCCTCTTGCAGATCCGGAACTGGATCCGCTACGCGAAAACGGACGAAAACGGCTTGCGCGAGTACATCCTTCAAAGCGGCGACCGCGAGAAGGCGGCGTCCATGAAGAAAAAGGCCGCGGAGCTCTCCAAAGCGGAGAAACGCCGCGCTGAGGTGGACAAGCTGTTCGCCCGGATGTACGAAGACCGCGTGAACGGTACGATCACCGAGCAGAACTTCACAATGCTCTCGCAGAAGTATCAGACCGAGCAGGCGGAACTGGCGGAGAAGATCGAAAAGCTGACCGTCGATCTGGAAACTGTAAAGCAGACCGAGGCTGACGCCGAAAAGTGGATCGCCCTTCTCAAGCAGTTCTCCGACCCGGACCAGCTCGACGCGACGCTCCTCAACACGCTGATCGAAAAGATCTTGGTTCACGAAGCCGAGAAGGATGAGATCGGAACGCGAACGCAGGACGTGGACATCCATTACCGCTTCGTCGGGAAGATCGCGTGATCTGAAGTCCGAAGACATTTCACCGAAAAACGAACGAAAGTCTTTATGGTGGGGGAGCTAACGCTACGCGTTTCGGATTTAATGTCCCTGCGCGGGACAGCGGCACGGGGGACCATCTCAGGCCGAAGGCCCCCTGTGCGGGTCCCTTGGCCGTATGGCATAAACTTACAGCTCGTCCCGGAATCGAAAATCGACTGCGCATCCCACGTCCCCGCGCGGTCTCTGCTCGTGCAGCTGAAACATGCGCAGGACAAGTCCTGCGGCCTTACGGCGGAGATTCAGGCGCGCATTCGGCGTTATCGCGTTTCCGGGTGTCGGAAACTGAAAGTCTTACCTCGCGAAGTTGAAGAAAGACAAGGGGTTTCGTGATAATGCTTCACGTGAAACAGTGCTGATCCTTCATTCAGTTCTGCATCCTCCTTGCGGGAAGACTGCCGTTCGGCCGCCGCACGTCCCATTCCGGCCTCACGCTGTCATTCTGAACGAAGTGAAGAATCTCCCAGCTTCGAGGCCAACCCATCCTCCACGTGCGGAGATTCTTCGTCGCAGGCTCCTCAGAATGACAGAGAAAAGCGGAACGCGGGGGTCAGCCGCCCGAAATAAAGATTGTTTCCCGTAAAACATCATTCCGATCCCCTGTACATTCTCCCTCTTCCAATGCGCGCCTGAAATGCCGGCGGAGCCCAGCACGACTGCGTCGGTGCGTGGAACATTGTTCCGTGCATGGGTTAAGCTGCACTTCGGCGATCAAGCGTGGTTGGCTCCATGTTCAGGCTCATCATTTCTGAATCTGTTCAAACGCGCGAGGATGCGGCGACAGTTTTCGATATAGAAACGCGCGCCCGACGCCGACTCCTTACCCCCAAAATACAAACTCAAATCCCGCACAACACCCCCCAGATGCGGACCCCTCACTCATTTAACATTTTTCCCCTTGAATATTCCTCCCCTTTGCGGTACACTTTGGGGGAGATCACGAATCTTTGGAAAGGCACCGTCACCCGATGAAACGAATTATCACGGCAGTCCTCGCGCTGCTATTGGCCCTTATGGCGGCGTCCGCGCTCGTCTCCTGCTCGAAGAAGGGGGAATTCGATCCCCCGACGGGATGGCAGGCGGCCTCCGACGAAAAAGCGGACTTCTATTTCTATGTCCCCGACAGCTGGACGGTGGATTACTCCACGGCCGCCGCGGGCGCGTACTTCTCCGCCGCCGATCCCTCCTCCGTCTCCGTCATGGCCTGGGAGCTCCCGAACACGGATTCCTCCCTCGACGACTGGTGGGCTCTGAACCGGGAGGAGGTCGAAAAGGTCTTCTCGAATTTCAATCTGGAATCGGAAGAAAACCTCACGCTGACGAAGGACAACCTCTACGCGAAGCGGTTCGTCTACACGGCCGATCTCGGCGGCTACTCCTACCGCTACATGCAGGTCGCCGCGGTGAAAGGGACCTCGGTCTATCTCTTCACCTACGCGTCGGTCCCCGAGAACTACGAAAAGCATCTTGACGCGGTGGACGAAATGCTCGGCTTCCTCATCATCAAATAAAGGACGTTCGGATGGAAACGGAACACTATCTCGATCAGGCGGCGACGACGAAACCATCAGATGCCGCCCTTCTCGCTTTGAATAAGGCCGCCTGGGGCAATCCCTCCTCGGCCCACGGGATCGGCCGGAAAGCCGCCGGGGAACTGAAAGACGCCCGGATTGCCGTCGGAAAGACCTTCGGGCTCTCCCGCCTTTCGAAGGACCGGATCTTTTTCACCTCCTGCGGGACGGAGTCGAACAACATCGCCCTGTTCGGGACTGCGGCGGCGAAAAAGCGCGATCCCGCTCGGCCGGGGACGATCCTCATTTCGGCGGGGGAGCATCCGTCGGTGGAAAATCCCGCCCGGGTACTGGAAAAACAGGGCTATCGGATCGTCCGGATCCCCACCACAGGCGGAGCGCTCGATCTCGGCTTTCTCGAAGAGGCCCTCGGATCCGCGGACTCCCCCGTGATCTTCGCCGGGTTCATGCTCGCCAACAACGAGACGGGGGCGGTGTACGACGTGAAGTCCGCCGCGGCTCTGGTGAAGCGGTCCTTCCCCGACGCCACCGTCCACTGCGACGCGGTCCAGGCGTATCTGAAACGGAAATTCACCCCCCTCTCCCTCGGCGTCGACACGATGACCGTAAGCGCCCACAAGATCCACGCGGTCCGGGGGGCGGGCGCGCTCTACGTCTCCGAGAACGTGATCCGGCGGAAGAATCTCGTGCCGGTGATGCCCGGGGGCGGACAGGAGGAAGGCTTCCGAAGCGGGACGGAAAATCTGCCCGCGATCGCGTCCTTCGCGGCGGCGGCGGAAGAGGGATTTGCGGCTCTCGCGGAGAACGAGGCGAAGGTCCGGGCTCTGAGAGAACGGCTCGATCGCGGTCTTGCGGAGCTCGGACTCTCCGTCAACCGTCCCGCGGGGGAGTTTCTGCCGGGGCTCGCCAGCATCCGCCTGCCCGGGATCCGGAGCGAGACCATGCTCAACTATCTCTCGGGCCGCGGGGTGTACGTGTCCGCCGGATCGGCCTGTTCCGCGGCGGCAAAGAAGAAGAGCGAAGCCCTGCTGGCGTTCGGACTGAGCGAAAACGAGGCGGATTCCGTGATCCGCGCCAGCTTCGACGCCACGAACGGGGAGGACGACGTCGACGCGCTTCTCGAAGGACTGAAGGACGGGATCGCGTCGCTGCAGAGGAAGAAATAAGGAGGGAGGACCCTATGAACGCGTTCCTGACGGCATTTGAAGAATTTATGAAGACCCAGCCCTTCCGGGTGATCCGGCTCTCCGAAATGAAGCCGGGCGGGGAGATCTCCACCTTTGAAATGACGGAGGCGAACTTCTGCCAGAACGTCTATTCCGTGGCGAAGACCTTCACCATGACGGCAATCGGCCTGCTCTGGGACCGGGGAGCGCTCTCGCTGGACGAGAAGATCGTCTCGATCCTCGGGGACGACATCGCGCCGGAAGCCCGGGAAAAGATGGATCCCCGCTGGGAGGATTCGACGGTCGAGATGGCCCTGACCCACCGGCTCGGCTTCCCCGGGGGATTTCTCGACATCGACGTCACCCCCTCGTCGGTGTTCGGCGCGGACTACCTCGGATACGCCCTCGCCCATCCCCTCGCCTATGCCCCCGGGACCGGCGCGAAATACTCGGACGGCGCGTTCTACCTTCTCTCCCGGATCGCGGGAAAGAAGGCCGGGGAGCCTATGGACGCCTTTCTCTGGAGGGAGCTCTTCTATCCCCTCGGGTTCCAGGAAATGGCCTGGAGCAAGTGTCCCGCAGGGCATCCGATGGGGGCGACGGGACTCTACGTCCACTCCTCCGACATGGTCAAACTCGGCGCGCTCTATCTCGCGGGCGGGGTCTGGAACGGGCGGCGGATCCTCTCGGAAGACTGGGTCCGGCTGGCCGAAGAGCGGGGATTCGCCCTCGACTGGGACGCGGAACACCGGATCTGCTTCAAGGGCGGCATGTACGGCCAGAAGCTGATCTTCTCTCCGGAGCAGAACCGGGCCGTCGCCGTTCAGGCCTACGGAGGCAACAGCGACGTCGTTGCGGAGTGGGTCCGGGACGAAGGGGGGAAATACTGATACAAATCTCAAACTAAAAGGGAAAACGCGGCTTCTTGAAAGAAGCCTGGCAAGAACTTCTGAAATGGGAAAGGGATAGGCTAGACCAATAACGTATCGTCGAAACCATGGCACACCAATATAGCTATCCAACCGTATCAGAGTTATCGTTCGTGAGCTCATGATCGGAGATCATTCGCACTCTACGGAGAGCGATCAAAACCCATATAGTTAGCTTTTTAGAGCGAGAATAGTATGAGGTCCCTCCCTCTGAATCAAAAAACCGTTTGGATCGAACCAAGTTTCGGCTCTTTCCGAACGGTTTTTTCTGTTTCGCGGACGCGCGTTATCACCGCAGGCACATCCGGGCGTATTTCACGGCGTTCGCGCGCACAAAGGGCCACGGGAGGCAGGTCCGCCATGCCCACGCGTACCAGTGCGCCTCTGCCGCGCAGGCGAGCCTGTGAAACGGACCGGAGGAGCGGCTTTCCGGGCGGGTGAGAAGCAGGGAAAGCTCCTCTTCCAGCGGCAGGGGGGCCCGCATCGGTCTCTGCCAGTCGATCACCTTCACGTTGGATACGCCGGGACCGGAAACGAGCAGATTGTCCCCTTTCAGATCGCCGTGGAGCAGTCCGACGGGAATCTCTTCCGCCCAGCAGACGGCGGCGTCCCCTTCGATCCGGCGGAACAGTTCGTCCCTCTCCTCCCCGGTCAGAAGATCCGGATCTTCCCCGCCCCCGGAGACCAGCGCGGCGAGGTCGGCTTCGAGATCTTCGAGAAATTGCCCCCGGTCCGTCCAGTCGATGAACACCGGCGCGCCGTCGAGAGGCCGGAACGAAGCGCTGAGCTCCCGGACCCGCGCCCGCAGAGCCTCGTTTGAAAGAGCGGTCCAGTCCTCCGCTTTCCCCGGGCAGTACGGAAGAACCAGCCATTCCGTCCCCCCGGCTGACTTCGCCCCGGCGGATCCCGCTTTCTCACCGCATTCCGGCAGATCGAGCAGGAGGGGATGCCCGCCGATCTTTTTGGCATACCGGTAAAACGCGCCTTCCACGGATGCCCGGGCCAGCTGGGATTTCAGGATCCAAAAGACCGCGCCCCCTTCCGCCTCCTCCCCGCCGAAGGGTTCGGAGGAGATCAGTTCCACGCAGGACAGGGGCCATTCGTGCAGAGTCCTCCGCCCCGCCGGAACAAAGCCGACAAGGGCTTCGACCTCCCGGGAATCCGGCAATTCCAGCAGTCCTTTCCGAAAGCTCATACGCCCACTCCCAACCCGTTCTACTAATACTAAATCCCTTCTAAGGGGTTACGCGGCTTCTTGAAAGAAGCCTGGCAAGAACTTCTGAAATGGATAGGGACAGGCTACATCAATAATGTGAA
>CACZNC010000117.1 GCA_902782445.1 uncultured Ruminococcus sp. | reverse complement strand
TTCACATTATTGATGTAGCCTGTCCCTATCCATTTCAGAAGTTCTTGCCAGGCTTCTTTCAAGAAGCCGCGTAACCCCTTAGAAGGGATTTAGTATTATCTCTTTCCGTTCGGACTGGTCTGCTTCCGCGCGAGGATCATCACCCTGCGATAGCAGAGCAGGGCGAGAACGGAGGCGATCAGAATCATGCCCACGGCGGACAGTCTCGGATCCATCTTCGTGCCGAGGAAGACCGCAAGGACCATCAGGCCCATGACCGCGAACATGTTCGGCAGCATGTAGAGGGCAACCGCCGCGCCCTGTTTGATGACTTCGACCTCGTTTTCCCAGTCGAGCCGTAAATGCCGGACGCCGCAGACGCATCCCCACGCCGTCGA
Source organism: uncultured Ruminococcus sp. (assembly GCA_902782445.1). Taxonomy (GTDB): domain Bacteria; phylum Bacillota; class Clostridia; order Oscillospirales; family CAG-272; genus UMGS1696. The sequence continues at coordinate 6,745 of CACZNC010000117.1, read as the reverse complement.
GAAGGCGCAGAGAACTGTCCCGAGGATCAGGTACACAACGGTTTCAATCATGGGCGTGCGGAAGGCAATGCACACGCAGAGTGTCGAGAAGAGCATGACCGGGACCGAAAGGAACATGTTGAAGAGCATTTTGCCCTGATACACGGTCTTCATCTCGATCGGAAGGCTCTGCAAGATCCAGAAGTTTTTCCCTTCCAGAGAGGGAGAGCAGGCGGTGGTGGAAAACATGCCGACGAAGAAATAGACGAAGAAGGGGATCGCGGGGCGGAGCATTGCCGGATCTACGGGAGCTCCCCCGGTCACGGTGCCGACGATCTTGTCCGCTCCGAGGATGAGCGTCACGATGCCGACAAGCAGGGCGAGAATGAAACCGACCGAGCCGTTCACCATATAGGTGGTGGATCCGGTCATCCGCTTGAACTCCTTGAAAGCGACGGCTTTGACCGCGCTCCTCTGTTTCTGCGCCGACATGCGGAATCTGCCCGCCGCGGCGTGGGATTGCATGGCGGAATTGATCTGACGGTAGGAGCGTCCCACGAGGGCGAAAAGGAGAACGAAGAGCGCCGCGCTCACAGCGGTCAGAAGCAGGGCGGGGAGGACGGCAGGTTTCGTGACGGCGTCCGAAAACCACCCGGCGGGCAGATAGATCCTCGCCGCGTTCCCGGTCTGCTCGGCGACGGTCTCGAGCGTCGATTCGACCTTGTTGTTGCGGAACATATCCTCGAAGAAGAACCGCAGGCAGAAGCAGAACAGGACGAACGCCATCGTCAGCACGGTCTGGATGATGTTCGTTTTTTTGAATCCCGCGCTGACCTTCGCGATCAGGAACCCGAGGAAAGCCGCTCCCAGCATCGGAATGACCGGCAAAAACAGGGAGAGCAGGATCCACAGGGGGTACACAAATACGGAAGGACGCGCGTAGATGCCGTACCCGATCATCATGGCGAGGGAAATGCTCAGATACCAGGGCAGGCTCTTGATATACATGTAAAGGAATTTGCACCCCGCCACGGTCCTCGCCTCGAAGGGAAGCGACATCAGCATGTCGTATTCCTTGAAGTTGAAAAGGTATCCGTTCGTTTTGAAGAGCGTGAATATAAACGCGAGGATGCTGATCGTCAGAGCGCACATCACCGGGGCGGAACCGATCATGCCGAACGCCCCGTAGCCCGCGCACATCGCGACGCAGTAAGCCATCAGCATCAGATAGAGAACGATCTGTCCGACGGTGTTCCCGACGACCTTGCCCTTTCTCTTTTTGTCCGTCGTATGCCGGTAGATGTTGCGCTGGCTCGTGGACAGAAGCAGGTTTTTCAATAGAACTATCCTGTTATTCACCGCTGTCCGCCTCCAGGAATGCCTCTTCGAGCGAATGCCCTTCGGTCAGTTCTTCCATCGTGCCGGAAGCGATGATCTTCCCGCGCTTGATGATGGCGACCTTGTTGCAGAGCTTTTCCGCCACGTCCAGCACATGGGTCGAGAAGAAGATCGCCGTCCCCTCCGCGCACATTTCGTGCATGATCTCCTTGAGGGTGAAGGTCGCCTTCGGATCCAGCCCGACAAAAGGTTCGTCCAGAACGAGGAGTTTCGGCTTGTGGATCAGCGCGGAGATGATCGCCAGCTTCTGCTTCATGCCGTGGGAATACGCCCCGATAAGATCCCCGAGGTCGCCTGTGATCTCGAAGATATCCCCGTATTTCCGGATGCGCGTCTCCCGTTCCGAGGCGTCGAGGGCGAAGATATCCGCCACGAAGTTCAGATACTGGATCCCGGTGAGGTTCTCGTACAGGTCCGGATTGTCGGGAATATACGCCGTGACCCGTTTGCAGGCCATCGGCTCCTCCTTGACGGAATGCCCGTCGATGAAGATCTCCCCCTCGGTGAAGTCGAGGACCCCCACCACGGCCCGGATCGTCGTCGATTTTCCGGCTCCGTTGTGTCCGATGAATCCGTAGATGTCGCCGCTTTCAACGGTGAGGGACACGTCGTCCGCGGCTTTCTTCCCACCTCCGTAGGATTTGGAATAGTGTCTGATTTCCAGCATTGCGGTGTTGCTCATGGTTCCTCCCTTCTTATGCAAAGGAATGTCGGCTGAAAGATGGTGATCGGCGGTTGATGAACCTCCGAGGACTGCAGATTGAAATGATATCATTTTGATATACCTATGGAATTATATCACCGTTTTCCTCCCCTGTCAAGAGGGGCTGACGATTTTCCCGAGAATCTTTCGGCTTTGCTCCCCGGGAACGGAACCGCCCCCTGCCCGCTGAGTTTCGGGCGGTTGACAGAGAAGGGAGTCTTCTGATATAATACACGTGAAATCATGATTGGAGGACCGATCCATGGAGCATTTTCTCTCGACGGTCGAACGGCCCGTTTTCGCCTCCGTCCGCCGCGTGCATGTCACCGATCCCTTTTTTGCGCCGTATCTCGAAAAGATCCGCTCGGTCACCGCCCCCGACGTGCTTCGGAAATTCCTCGCGGACGGAGCCGTGGAGAATTATGAGCGCGTCGCCCGGGGAGAACGGGGAGGTCACGCGGGTCCCCCCTGGTATCACGGCCTGATCGGGGAAGTAATCCGCGGGGTGAGCGATCTTCTCGCCGCGAAGCCGGATCCGGAACTGGAAACGCAGATCAACGGCATCATCGAGGCGATCCGCAGGGCGCAGGGGGAGGACGGCTGGCTCCATCCCTACGTGACCCTCGAGCGGCCCCGCCAGCTATGGGGACTGAACGGCGGCAACGCGCGGTGGCAGCACGAGACTTACGACGCCGGCTGTCTGATCGAAGCGGGCGTCCACCATTACCGCGCCACGGGAAAGACCTCACTTCTCGCCTGTTCCGTCAAATGCGCGAACTATCTAACGGAACATATCGGTCTCCCGCCGAAATGGAACATCGTCTGCGAACATTCCCTCGCCGAATCCGCCCTGATCTCGCTGGAAGCCCTCTTCGAAGAGGAGCCGGAACTCGCTGAGAAGCTCGGCGCGCGGCGGGGGGAATACATCCGGCTGGCGAGATTCTTCATCGACAACAAGGGAAACCACGAAAACCGGCATCAGTTCCCGGCGTTTCTGCGGGAATACGCGCAGGACCACCGGCCGGGCAGAGAACAGCGGGAAGCGGTCGGCCATGCGGTCAGGGCAACTCTTTTCTATACCGGGATGGCGGAAGCCGCGGCCGCTACGGAGGACGCCGGACTGGAAACTGCCGCCCGGGCGATCTGGAAAGATATTTCAGAGACCAAGCTCCACATCAACGGCTCCGTCGGGGCGTTCCGGGACGACGAGCGGTTCGGCGCCCAGTACGAGCTTCCGAACGACGCCTATCTCGAAACCTGCGCGGGCGTGGGACTGCTCTTTTTCGCCGCAGCCATGTTCCGGCTCACGGAAGAGGCCTCCGTCTGGGAAACCGCCGAATCCACGATCGTGAATCTCCTGCCCGCCGCGGTAGGGGAGGACGGGACCCATTATACCTACGAAAATCCTCTCGAAAGCCGCGGAAACCGGGAACGCTGGTCCTGGCACGGGTGTCCCTGCTGCCCTCCGATGCTCCTCAAAGCTGCGGGAGAACTCCCCTCCTACGTGTTCGCGCGGCGGAGAGGAGAGATCTGGATGAATCTCTTCATCGACGCGGAGACAGAATGGGACGGGGCGAAGATCCGGCTGGAACCGGCGGATGGCGGAAAGCGTCTGACGGCCGAAGTCTCGGAGGAGGCTACTGTGCGGATCCGGATCCCGTCATGGGCGCGGGGATTCACGCTGTCCGTGCCGTATACCCGGGAAAAGGGCTATGCCGCCGTCAGAATCCCGGCCGGAATCACGGAGATCTTGATCAAATACAAGGCGGATCCCGTGAAGATCGAAGCGCATCCGTGGGCCGAGGCTGACCGGGGGAGAATTGCTGTCAAATGCGGTCCCGTGCTCTACTGCGCCGAAAAAGCCGTGGAGAAATGGGAAGAACTGGATCCCGTCCTCGCGGATTCCGTCCCCGTCCTGAATCCCGACGGGACGATCACGGTGAAAACGGCGGACGGGGAAAGCCTGACCCTCATCGAATACCGCCGATGGAACAACAACGGACCTCTGCCGATGCGCGTGTGGTTCCGGCAGGAAGGATGCGGACCCGATCCGTGCGATCTCGCGGGCTGGGAAGGGAAGCTCTACCGGGAATGGACCTCCGCAGGCAAGAAATGAAGTTCCGCACCGGATAAAGCGCAAGATTCAAAAAAATACGGGATCCGCGCGGTCCGCACAGGCCCCGATGGACGGGTGAAAAAATATACAAAAATCTGAAATCCGATTGACAATACCCGTTTTTTTCTGTATAATACGCATGATGGAAATTCAAGACGCAGACGGGGTCTCCTCCGTTTCTGCGGCTCCATTTCGAAATCTTTTCAGGAGGAAAACCCATGAAGAAAATCGCATTGCTGCTTCTAGCCGCTGCGATGATCCTCACCCTCGCCGCCGCCGCTTCCGCTTATTTCGAGCAGGAAGAAGCGTTCTGCGAAGTGAAGTTCTCCATCGGCAAGCAGACCACCGCATGGGCCGCGGACGGCACCATCAGCGACGGTGAGTATTACAAGGTCGAACTTGACCCGGCGTGGATCTCGTACTCGATCAACGACAACAACACCGACGCGGATCTTGCCTACGCGAAGTCCATCAACCCGGAACTGTACATGTCCTGGGATGAGAAATACGTTTACACGGCTACGCGCTACACCGAGACGCAGGGCCACGACAACGCGTGGGACGACGATCCGGCATCCATGTGGTATTCCGGAGCCTGCCAGTTCAACTACGCGAACTTCGACGAAGTGGCTTCCGAATACCGTCTTGAGTACGGCGTCGGTCTGACCAACTCCGGCAACACCATTTACACGGTTTGGGCGGACGGCGTCGGCTCCGGCTACGAACCCACCGAAGAAGACGTGAAGATCTTCAAGGACGGCGACACGCTGCTATACGAGTCGAGATGCCCGTGGGAAGCCTTTGCCGATGAAGACAACACCGGCTACAAGGAAGGCAACGGCTTCAACTTCTGCTTCATCTGGTCCGTCGGCAAGGGCCAGGACTACACGCACGTCCAGCTCGCGCAGGGCTGCTCCGGCAACGGCAAGCACGCGGAATACTTCGCGCAGGTGACGCTGGCGGCCGAAGCGGAGATCCCGTATACTCCTGTGGGAGAAGTCGACGTTCCCTATGCCACTCCCGAAATCGACGGCGTGATCAACCCCGGCGAATATCCGGAAGCGGGCAAGGTCGTGCTCAACAAGAGCAACCTCACCGCTCTCGGCTGGATCGGCGAAGTTCCCGCCGCGAACTCCATCGACCTTTACTGCGCGTGGGACAACAACAATTTCTATCTCGCGGGCGAAGTGACCGACCCGGCGTTCATGTACTCCGACTACGGCCAGTACAACGGCGACGCCTTCCAGGTCTCTCTGAACATCGGCAACGTGTTCAAGTCCGACGAGTACCAGAGAGCGATCTTCTACTCCTGGGGTCTCACGGAAGAGGGCACCATCGACGTGATCCGTCAGGAATCCGCCAATGACGACACCATCTTCGAGATCGGCAGAGGCCAGAAGACCGACAAGGGCTGGTGCTTCGAAGTTCCGCTTTCCCTCGAAATGCTGGCGGACGACGCCTACCAGAAGGGCGCGGAAGAAGCGATCCCTGAACCCGGCATGCCCATCGGCGGTCTGTTCTGCTACCTTGACCACGACGACATCGGCTCCCTGGTCAACGCGTTCGGCACCTCCACCGACGAGGTCATGGGCTGGGATCCGGACGCTCACGGAATCACCTTCCTGTTCCAGGCGAAGGACGGCGCGGCTGCCGAAGCTCCTGCTGCCGCTCCCGCATCCGGAGAAAGAGCGGTCGTCGAAACCGGCGCGGACGGAAGTCTCCAGATCCCCAAGACCGCGGCTCCCATGGTGATGGATGCCATGGTCGACGACGGATACGCCAAACTCCACGACTTCTACGCCGTCAACGGCTTCCGCACCGACTACGACGCGGAAAAGAACATCAAGGGATGCTCCTACACCGCGTGGGACGACAATTATTTCTACATGTTCCTCGACGTCGAGACTCCTGAGTACGAACCCATCTTCGATACGCAGGCCATCGACATGGGCATCGGCCCGGCCGCTTATGTCGCGCTTCTCGGCACCGCTGACGGATCCTACACGGACGAACAGCGGTTTGAGATCGGTATCGCGCTCGCCGACGAAGATATTCAGGTCTGGAAAGTCTCCAGCCCCGCGGATATCAAGGACTCCAGCGCGGACAATCTCTGGTTCGACGAATGCCCCTTCAACTATGCGGTCCGCCGCGACGCCGATACCAAGCACATCTTCTATGAATTCGGTATTCCGTGGTCCTTCCTCGACCGCACCGGAATGCTCACCTACACCGAAGGCAGCCAGTTCGTTCTGAACTACGCGGCCAACGTCCACACCACCACCGATTACAGCATGGGCGCAAGCCACATCGTTGAATTCGGCGGCGGCATCTGGGCGGGCAGCTATACCGACGGTCAGACCGCGACCCTTGTGGGCGGTCCTGCAGGCGAAGCTCCCGCTGCCGAAGAACCCGCCGCTCCGACTTATCCTTCCTCCGGCGCTGACGGCGATATCATCAACGGCACCGTGATCGGCAATGCGGAAGGCTGGGGCGGAAACGCTGACGCCGGCGCTGCCGCTGCGTTCGACGGCAATCCCGCTACCTTCTTC
>CACZNC010000116.1 GCA_902782445.1 uncultured Ruminococcus sp. | reverse complement strand
AGGGTTATCCTTCGCGAGCTCACGGCAAGGCCGTTCGCATTCTACGGAGAGCGATCAAAACCCATGAAGACAGCTTTATAGAAGGAATATAGTATCAGTACCTTCAGGCCGTTGTCATAGCTCTTCTTTTTCGAGGCGTAATAAGACGCGAAATCGCTGGAACCGCCCCGGAGCAGGTTCCGCGGGGACTGCGCGGGGGCGCCGATGTTCGTGCGGCAGACCCATGCCGGATCGAGCAGGTGCCCGCTGCGGATGATGCATCGTTTCGGATTCCGCATCGCCGGTTCACATACGCAACTCACGCCGGTTTGGTTGATTTTATTATAAACCGTCCAGCAGGGTGACAGTCAAGGAGGGGGGCTGTAAACATTTTGTGAACAGTGCGGAATCCGCACAATTTGCCGGTGACCGGTTGAATCTTTCCTGTTTTTATGATAAACTGTTCATGCCGAATGAATGAAACCGGCGGCCCGCGCGTATTCCGTCTTCCCGCTGCCGGAAGATAAAAACGGATTTTTCTCCAAACGAGGTATTTGCATGAAGCATTCCGCGATTCTGCTCCTGCTTGCGGTACTCACAGCCTTTGCATGGACAGGCTGCCGCAAAGACGGGACCATTCCGGAGGAGGATGAAGTCATGAGCGATCCCGAAACGATGGAAACCGGCCTGCCCGCGTCCGAAACGGCTGCGGAGGAAACGGAGACCCCCGCCGAAACCGCGGAACAGAGGGTCAACAAAGCCAAGACCAACGATTACGCCCCCGCCTATTCGGTCATCCGGCGCGAGGGGTTCACGGACGATTCCGTCGGGACTTTTGTGGCGGCGTATGATCTGACGGAATACGGAGCGGACAGCACCGGTCAGACCGACTGCACAAAGATCATCCAGAAGCTGCTGGACAGGCTCGGCGATCTCGGCGGAGGAACGCTGTACATCCCGGAGGGCTTCTACCGGATAGACGGGCACCTGACGATCCACCGGGGCGTGACCGTCCGGGGAGACTGGAAGAAACCGGAACCCGGCAGCCCTGTGGAAGGTACGGTGCTGATGGCCTACACGGGACGGGGAAAAGGGCCGAACGCGGAGAGCTTCATCGACATGGAGATCGGCGCGGGTATCATGGATGCGGCGATCTGGTACCCGGAGCAGACCCCGGACGATATCACGGAATACTCCCCCACGGTCAAAATGGGTGTGAACGGCTATTTCGGGAACGAATACAACAACGTCAAAAACGTCACCTTCGTCAACTGCTGGCGCGCCGTGCATTTTTCCTATACGAACGGAGGCGCTTCTCCGGTGGTGAACGGCTGTTACGGCACGCCCCTGTATATGGGGGTGGAGGTGGACAACATCGCGGACGTCGGGCGGGTGGAGAACGTGCATTTTTCCCCGGCCTACTGGATCGGATGCGGCCTGTATGAAAAGCTGGGAATGGAAGACCCCTTCGCCAGGCCGGAAGCGCAGGAAAATCTGCGGAATACCCTATACGAGAACGCCGTGGGGATTGTCATGCGGCGGAACGACTGGTCCTATGCCTCCTATATCTCCGTGGAGGGTTACAGCAAGGGATTCGCCGCCATGCCCTCCGTCGGGAGCCCCGGTTCCACGCCGAACGGGCACAACTATGCTTTTGATTTTACCGGATGCAAGATCGGCATTTCCATCGAAGCCTCGAATTCGGTGGGGATCATGTTCACAAATGTCCGTATTCGGGACGCAGAGACCGGGATATGGATCGCTCCGGGCACAGCGGATGCCGCACAGTTCACGGACTGCACGCTGGACGCAAAAACAGCCCTCTCCATCGATCCGACTTCCGATACCAAGGTCCTGATGACCGCCTGCGTCATTGAATCCGGCGAAGTGCTGGCGGAGGGCGGCAGCTTAAACGTCACCGATTCGGATTTTCACAACACGGACGCGGCGGAACACATCCGGATCGGGACCAATGGCAGGGCGAACATCGTCGGGAACCGGTTCGACGGGGAGGCGAAGATCACGAATCTCTCCTTCTTCCGCTCGAACATCGACCACACTCCGCTGAAGGGCGAAAAGCTCCCGGCATTTACCCGAATTCAGCCGGAGGATAAGCTCCCCGCGAAATTCGACCTCTTCCTCGTCACCGATTTCGGCGCGAAGGAAGGGCTCCGTCAGCCGGACAATACCGACGCTTTTCAGAAAGCGCTCGACGCGGCGGAAGCGAACGGCGGCGGGATCGTATTTGTCCCGGCGGGGCACTGGAACCTCGAAAAAACGCTGCGCATTCCGACGGATGTCGAACTGCGAGGCGCGTGCGACAACAGCACCACGCCGCACGGGGACGGAACGATCTTTGAATCGAGGTGGGGCAAAGGCGATTTCTCGGCCGACCCGTTTATATCCGTTGAGCCACGCGGCGGGCTGCGGAACATCACGATAAACTATCCCGATCAGATTTACGCGGATGCCGAAAGCTGGAAACCGGACGAATACCCCTGGGCGATCCGCGGGCTGGGGAGCGGCATTTATATCGTCAATGTGGGCGTCCGGGCCTGTTACGCGGCGCTGGATCTCTTCACCTGCAAATGCGACGGTTTCTATGTGGATTTCCTCGCCGGGCACATGTTCAACTACGGCGTGAAGATCGGCGGAGGCAGTGAAAACGGGTACCTTGCGAACGTGATGTGCAACACCATCGTCTACGCCGCCGGCCGGGAATCGAAATTCGGCAGCTTTCCGAACTCGCCGGAGAGCTACAAGAGCAACTCCCCGATCTATGACTACGGCTACGCAAACCTCGCGTTCTTCATCCTCGGCGACACGAAAGACCTGACCATGTACAACTGCTTCAACTTCGGGGCGTATTCCGGCATCAAGTTCGTCAGCGAAGGGAACGGAGGACCGACGGGGATCTCCCTGGGTCTCGGCCTGGACGCGGACGAAAAAGCATTCTATATCGAAAAAGGCGTGTCGACAAAGGAGTTCTCCTTCATCAACACGCAGTTCGTATCCCTCGGGCAGAGCGAGATCTACTACATTTACGCGGAGCCGGACTGCTCCTTTGACGTAAAACTCTATGCCTCGGATTATTGGGGCGGACCGACCTGCGGCGTTTATCTGGGAGAAAACAGCGGAACGGTGGAACTGACAGCCGCGCATTTCATGAACCCCGGGAATACCGCTTTTGCCGATCTCAGGGGCGGGCGGTTGAGCATCCTCGGCTCGAACATCAATCACAAAGATCCTCTCCTCTACCGGTCAAAGGGCTCCGAATTTCTGGACGTGACCGCTTCCCTTGCCGACCCGGCGGGGATCCGGAAGATTCAGGGGATCTGGGAAAACAATCTCCCCGCCTCCCGGGAGTTCTCGTCCGAAGGGATGACGGCGGAATTCGACCGCGGCAAATGGAAAGCGAGAGCCAGCCACAATTCCCCCGCCGCCCGCCTTGCCTTTGACGGAGATATCGGGACGCGCTGGGACACGGCGAAGGTGCAGGAGCCGGGGATGTGGTTCGAGGTGGATTTCAGGGAACCGCTGACCTTTGATACCCTGATCCTGGACATCGGTTCCAGCACAAACGACGCTCCCCGGGAATTCAGTGTCTATGTGCGGGCGGAGGGCGCGGACGGGTGGGGCGACCCCATCGCATCCGGCACGGGCGGCAGCGGGATCATGAACTTTGAGCCCGTCACCGCTTCGGGACTCCGGATCGAGCAGAACGGGCAAAGCTCCTCCAACTACTGGTCGATCCACGAGTTGTATGTGGCAAAGGCGAAATAAACGACGCGGCAAGGGACGGGGAAAATGAACTTCAGGGCGGCGGACCCGTATCATGGTACCGCGCAGCCGCTCCGGTGCCGTTCCTCTCGCCGGAGTACGCCTTCCGTCTCCGTCAGAAATCGGCAGTCCATACGGTTTGATCGGGCGGCGGATGGACATGGAGGGCGCGGAAACAACCGAAATCATACGGGAGACGGTTCAATGAACTGCCTCCTGTTTTTTCAGATCAGCCGGACGGTCGTCGCCGCGGGGCGGTCGGGCCGTTCGTCCTTGGTTTTCGTCTCCTCCGGTTCCGTTCGGTATGCCGGATGTTTTTTCGCATCCAGCATAACAAACGCTCCTCATGCCGTCAACCGGTTACGAAAAGGTGACCATGTAAGAAAAAAGTGCGTACTTGCGCGGATACCGAAGGTCTGGTATAATGGAGGCACCGGGGGCGGACGCGATCTGAAATTTGACGGGGGTCCCGGATGAGATCTTCGCGTTTCCCGGCGGGAAGAAGCTGACGCCGAAATACGGAAAAGTATTCGGTTTTGAACACATAAAAGACGCGGTTTCTTCACAGGATGAAGGTTCCGCCGACGGAAAAACCGTGGTATAATGTTAACGCAAAGGAGGGGACACGGCATGATCATCAACACGGGACAGAGAACCGACATTCCCGCGTTCTACTCGGATTGGTTCGCAAACCGGCTGAGAGAGGGCTTTGTCTGCGTGCGCAATCCGTATTACCCGAGTCAGGTCAGCCGCTATCGCCTCGACCCGTCCGTCGTGGACTGCATCGGATTCTGCACGAAAAACCCGGAGCCGATGTTCCGGTATTTCGACCTTCTGAAAGACTACGGCCAATACTGGTTCGTGACGATCACGCCCTACGGACGGGATATCGAGCCGAACGTAAAGGACAAGCACAAGCTCCTCGACGATTTCAGGCGGCTTTCGGACACGGTCGGCGTCAACTCCGTGGGCTGGCGGTACGATCCGGTCTTCCTGTCCGAAAGGTATTCCGCCGCTTACCACCTCCGGGCATTTGAAAAGATGGCTTCCGCGCTGGACAGCTATACGAAAACCGCCGTAATCAGCTTTATCGACCTTTACCCGAAGGTCAGGCGCAATTTCCCCGAAGCGAGAGAGGTCACAAGAGAGGAACGGCTGGAGCTCGGCAAGACGTTCGCCGAGATCGCCGCCGCGCACGGAATGACGCTCAAGCCCTGTGCCGAGGGAAACGATCTCGCGGCGTTCGGCGCGGACTGCGGCGGTTGCATGAAGATCAGCGATTACGAAAAGGCGATCGGCAGGCGTCTGAACGCTCCGAAAAAGAAAGGGGCCCGGGCGGAGTGCGCGTGCTATCTCGCCTGCGACATCGGCGCGTACAACACCTGCATGCACTTATGCAGATACTGCTACGCGAACGCGGAACCGGCGAAGGTGCTGGCGCAAAGCAGGCTCCACGACCCGAACTCGCCGTTTCTGATCGGCAATTATCAGAAGGACGACGTGATCCACGACGTGCCGCAGAAATCGTGGATCGACGGACAAACCGCACTGCTCTAAAGGTGAATCTATGAATCAAACGGAAAGAAGACAATATCTGATCCGCGCGCTTCTTGCCGAGAGGCCGGAATATCGGGACATGGCGATCCCCGCGGACGAATACGGGCAGAAGCGGCTTTTGCGCTCTCTGTTCAACGTGCGTATGCCCGGGAGAATCGGGGAAGACTTCCTGAACGTGCAGGACGAATACCTGAAAGAAGCGATACGCGAAAAGGGCGTCACCGACTATGCCTCGCTGAACCCGGCCGGACCCGGGATCTGGCTCTGGCAGGGCGACATCACGACGCTGAAATGCGGAGCCATCGTCAACGCCGCCAACGCGGGAATGACCGGATGCTACCAGCCGTGCCACAACTGCATCGACAACTGCATCCACACCTACGCCGGGGTGCAGCTGCGAAACTTCTGCGCGGATATGATGAAAAAGCAGGGCTTCGAAGAACCCGCCGGCCGGGCAAAGATCACGCCGGCTTTCAATCTCCCGTGCGAATATGTCATCCATACCGTCGGGCCGATCGTCGGCGGAAGTCTGCATGAAACGCACAAAAAACAGCTTGCGTCCTGCTACCGTTCCTGCCTTGCAGTCGCGGATGAAAACGGGGTGGGGAGCATCGCCTTCTGCTGTATCTCCACGGGCGTTTTCGGTTTCCCGCAGCGGGAGGCGGCAGAGATCGCGGTGGAAACAGTGAAAGAATACAAAGAGAAAACGGGAAGCAAAATCGAGGTGATATTCAATGTTTTCAAAGATGAAGATTACAAAATCTACCGGGAGTACCTCGGATAATGTCAAAAGGCTGAAAGAAGCTCTTGCCCGCGCCGACACCGTGGTCATCGGAGCCGGGGCCGGACTTTCCACGTCGGCGGGGTTTGTTTACAGCGGGGAGCGATTTGAAAAGTACTTTTCCGATTTTGCTTCCAGGTACCGTTTTGCGGACATGTATTCCGGCGGGTTTTATCCGTACACGACCAAAGAGGAATTCTGGGCATACTGGAGCCGGTATATCTGGGTCAACCGTTACATGGACGCGCCGAAGCCGGTCTATCACGAGCTTTTTGACTTGATCAAGGAAAAAGACTACTTCGTTATCACCACCAACGTGGACCACTGCTTTCAGAAAGCCGGGTTTGACAAAAAACGGCTCTTTTACACACAGGGCGATTACGGCCTGTTCCAGTGCAGCGAGCCGTGTCATGACAAGACCTACGAAAACGAAGATATGGTCCGGGCGATGGTGCTTTCCCAGGGATGGGAGATCGGGACAGACAACGAATTGATCCTTCCGGAAGGCGCGCCGCTCAAAATGACTGTGCCGACGGAGCTTCTGCCCAAGTGCCCGGTCTGCGGCAAGGCCATGACGATGAATCTGCGCTCCGACGATAAATTCGTAGAGGACGAAGGCTGGCACCGGGCGGCGGAACGGTATGAAAACTTCCTGCGTACCCGAGGGGGGAAAATGCTTTTTCTGGAATTGGGCGTCGGGTACAACACGCCGGGCATCATCAAGTTTCCCTTCTGGCAGATGACGGCGAAGAACCCGGAGGCCGTCTATGCCTGCGTCAACTATGGCGAGGCCGTATGCCCGGAGCAGATCGTGGAGCGGTCCGTCTGCATCGACGGGGACATCGGAAACGTGCTGGACCTTCTGTCTGCGCGCGGAGAAAACGAAGATCCTTCAAAAGATTAAGCCGGCCGGAGCACCAAACCGGTTCTGTGCGGTCCGGGTGATATATGATACTAATCTCAAGCTAAAAAGGAAACGCGGCTTCTTGAAAGAAGCCTGGCAAGAACTTCAATTGGGGGGAGGACAAGGTTATACCAATTAAGTGCG
>CACZNC010000115.1 GCA_902782445.1 uncultured Ruminococcus sp. | reverse complement strand
ATGTTTGGATATATGGCATTCCCACCCCGTCGTTCGCATTCTACGGAGAGCGATCAAAACCCATGAAGACAGCTTTATAGAAGGAATATAGTATAAAAACTCCCGTGTCGGAGCATCGGGACCGAGAAGGTCTCACGCCCGGCACGGGAGTTTTGTTCTTTGATCGCCGGGATCGGCGCATTACCACCTTCTGTCGGCGGGATTCGGGCATTTCATCTGCTTCACCGCCGCGCGGAATTCGACGTAGCAGCCGCATTTGAGGCAGAGGCCCGCGGAAAGAGATCCGCACCCGAGACAGGCGTCCAGCCGCGCCCGGTACTCCTCTTCGGAACACCGGTCCGCCGGGGGCAGTTTTTCCACCTTTTCCCGGACGGACGCGAGGATATCCCCCCGCTCGGCCTCTTCCAGCAGGCACCGGCGGCAGATCTTCGTCTCGGGGATCACCGGATCACGAACTTGACGACGGAGCAGGGAGGCAGGACCGTCGCAAACCCGTTCGCCTGCTTCTCGAAATCCTCGAAGGCGCGGGTGCCGACGGCGTTCTTGTCCTCGAAGCTGTTGTGGTCGTGGGCTTCTCCGGCGAGGATCTCCGCCTTGATATCGCTGATCTCGAAGTCCGCGACGCAGGTCAGGATCTCCGCGCTCTCGACGGGGGAGGCATTGACGACGGTGGCGACGACGGATCCGTCCGGGGCGAGGGACGCGCTCTCGGTGAGCTGGGGGAATCCGCCCTCTTCTTTTCCGATCTTCGGGGTGGTGATGTGGGAGCCGAGGAGGGTGTTTTCCTGATGGTCCTTATAGAGGCGGAAGACGAAATAGGTGGGAGTGAGGATCATGTCCTCGCCGTCGGTCAGCGCGACGGACTGGAGCACGTTGACGGTCTGGGCGATATTGGCCATGCGGACCCGATCGCTGTGCTTATTGAAGATATTGAGCGACATGCCGGCCACCATCGCGTCGCGCATCGCGTTCTGCTGGTAGAGGAACCCGGGGTTGGTCCCCTCCTCCACGTCGTGCCAGACGCCCCATTCGTCCACGACGAGGGCCACGCGCTTTTCGGGGTCGTAGCGGTCCATGATCCCGCTGTGACGGGAGATCAGTTCTTCGATGGCGTAGGCGCGGGAGAGGGTGCGCAGATATTCCTCGTCCGAGAATTCGAGCGCCTTGCCCTTCTTCGCCCAGTCGTTGGTGACGGTGTAGTAGTGGAGCGCGAGGCCGTCCATCTGACGCCGGGCGTTCTTCATCATCACCTCGGTCCAGTGGTAGTCCCCGCCGCTCGGTCCGCAGGCGATCCGGTTCAGCCGCGTCGTGCGGTCGTAGCCCCGGAGGAAGCAGGCGTAGCGTTTGTACTGATCGGAATAGAATTCCGCCGTCATGTCTCCGCCGCAGCCCCAGTTTTCGTTGCCGACGCCGAAGTATTTCATCTTCCAGGGCGTTTCCTGACCGTTGGCCTTGCGGGATTCCGCCACGGTGGAGCCGCCGGGAGCCGTGATGTACTCGGCCCATTCGCTCATCTCCTGCACGGTCCCGGAACCGAGATTCCCGGCCACGTAGGCGTCGCATCCGAGCTGGCGGCAGAGTTCGAAGAATTCGTGGGTGCCGAAGGAGTTGTCCTCCACCACGCCGCCCCAGTGGGCGTTGATCGTCTTTTTCCGGCTCTCCTTCGGGCCGATGCCGTCGCGCCAGTGGTAGAGATCGGCGAAGCATCCGCCGGGCCAGCGCAGGACCGGGATCCCCATGTCGCGCAGGGCTTCGACGAGGTCGGTCCGCATCCCGTTGACGTTCGGGATCGGGGAGTCCTCGCCCACGTAGAGGCCGTCGTAAATGCACCTTCCCAGGTGTTCGCTGAAATGGCCGTAGATGTCCTTCGAGATCGTTGAGAGCTTCTGGCCGGGATTGATGAGGTATTTTTCCATGTCCGGTATCCTTTCGGTATGTACTGCCGACGGTGTTCCCGCGGGCCGGCTGGAAACAGTATAGCACAGAAACCCATCCCGCGCAAGTGCCCGGAGCGCGATTTTTCGGGGATTTCGGATTTTTAGACTATGGAACACAGTACGAGGTCTGCCTTTTCCGTGGCAGGAGGAGATTTGTTTTGCTTTGAACTATTGAACGTGCTTGCATCTGTTTAGGAAAAAGGGGATTCGCATGAATCTTCAAATTTGGAACAGCGAGACACAAGGAAGGTTTTGAAAATTCATTGACATTTAGTTCAAGATCAGCTATAATTTAATATCCGATTAGATTTGGGGAGGAAAATATGGGCGTTCACATTTTTACTGTTTCCGAAGAAAACTATCAAGTTTGCGTCGAAAAGGGCCTTGTGGCTCTTCCGGAAGCAAAGGAAAGCCAGCAACATGACAACATTGTTGACGGGCTGTTATCACGTTTGTCCGGGATTAAGGAGGATGATTATGTGCTTATGTACATAATTAAACCAAAATGTTTATTGTGTGGCGTGTGGCAGGTAGAAGGCCGTCCATTTTATGAGGAGAAACCTGTATGGCAAGACAGACTATATCCATTTAGATGCCGTATAAAATGGTCAAAGTATAATTTTCGAAACGCTCTTCATCTTGATAATATAAATGATATGCGAAACACAGGGAAAATATGGACATGGGCACTTGATAGACCAAGTGGTTCTAATTCAATATTTTCTATCTCGAATTCGGAATTCATGGTTTTGTTGACAGAATATATGAAGATCAATCCGTTTGATACGGAAAAAGGTAAAATAATGCAGCCATATCCATATCATGAATATAATATTGTCGAGAAACTTCATTTTCATGAAAATAATCCCAAGTATGAATCTACTATTATGGCTTTGTTGTATTCAGAGTTTGCTAAAGGTTCATACACAAACATTTTTGGTAATTACTCAGATTGTCTCTGCTATGTTCCGACTAATTTGGGAAAAGAGATGGATTTTCTTCTAATGTATGACAATCCTTTGTTTGGTGGGCAGACCGCATCTTATGATATTATTGAGGTAAAGAGAGCTGAATTTGGAGAAAAAGAATTAAGTCAACTGATTGGATATGAATCATGGTTTCTCCAGAAAAAAGTCTCAGGCGATTCAAATATGGTCAGGACAACAGCTATTGCAAAGTCATACGATCCAAAGGTGATTCAATATGTTGCTCAGAGGAAGCATATAGAGAATAAGCCAATCAAATTACTTGTGTATTCATATGATAATGGCAATTTGAAACTATCAGATATCACACAATGATGAGTGGTCTTTGATTTGATGTACCTGGTAAGGGAACATATTCGACAGCCTTATTTATGCTCCCCCATCCAGATCTTCACCCGGGACTGGATCTTTTTCGCGCAGTCGGCGGCGCCCGAGACCCCGGCGATATAGGAGGAAAACTCCTCGTCCACGATCTCGAACACCTCGTCCGGCATCCCCTCCATGATCGGGACGCAGGCGGAATCGAGGACGGCGAGGATCTTCGCGGTTTCTGCGGGTCCGGCCTCCACGAGCACGCCGGGGGAGTCGAGGGTCGGGAGGGGATCCGAGTCCTTCGGGCGGCTCTCCGTGGATCCGTCGTAATGGGCCGCGGTGACGGTGTTTTCGATCTCCGCGGCCATCCTGTCCCAGGTGGAGCGGAGCAGGGGGAGATTGCCGTACTGCGTCATGCCGTCGTTCATCTCGAAGACCGTCCGCAGGAATTCCCAGGCCAGCTCCGGCTTTTCGGAGTATTTCGTCAGAGCCGCGACGGGCCCCGCCGACACCGATATGCCTCCCCCCTCCGGCGCGGGATAGCCCACCGCGTGCCAGTCCCAGCCGCCCCACAGTTTGCAGTAACGGAGATAAAAGGTGTTCTCGGCGGCGGACCCGGAGAACAGCGCGATCTTACCCTCCTGATAGAGGCGATAGATCTCCTGCCTCGACGCCGACGCGACCTCGGGATACCGCCGCGCGAGCTCCGATTCGTCCGCCGGAAGGGTCCTGCAGTATTCGAGGAGGCGGATGAAATCGGGATTCTCAAAATCGCAGACGCCGCGGGAGGGATCGAAGAACTGTTTCATGCCGTCCCGGGGGAGGATCCGGGAGAGGAAATTCTTCCCGATGAGATTCTCCATGAGCAGCGTGTCCGCGGGCAGGTTTTCCGCATAGTCGAGGAACTCTGAAAGGGTCCAGCATTTCCCCTCCCCGACGCCGTGGTCCTCCCCCGCTACGAGCAGGCTCAGGTAATAATCGAAGGGAACGGCCCAGAATCCGCCGTCCGGAGTGGAGAAGGTCGATCTCACCGCCCCCAGCAGATTGTCCGGTGTGACGAGGGGATCCGTCTCCATGAAGGGCGTGAGGTCCCGCCAGAGGGAGTCGGAGTACACAAGGCGCATCGGGCCGGTCCAGGTCCTTCCGATCACGATATCCGGGCGGATCAGACCCGCGGCGAGATCCGTGCCGAGGCGGACCGTCCCCGCGTCTGGCTCCGTTTCGGTGTTGTACTGCGCGTAGTCCGTGAAGAGGATCCGCGCGGTCTCATGGCTCCGGTTGAAGGCGGTGATCAGCGCGGCGAGGCCGAATCCGTCCCCTTCCGCTGACGCGATCTCGATCACGTCGATTTTCGAAAGGTCCACGTCGGGAGCCCTGCGGAACAGCCCGCCCGAGAAAAGAGCGGTGTCCGCGTCCGGCATCCCGAAAAACGAATATCCCGAAAGATCGGAGTTGTAGAGGTCGCAGAGGAGCGCGGGTTCGGAGTCCGCCGCTTCCGGATCGAATCCGTAGACGCCCCCGGAGGAGCAGGCGAAGAGGGGATAGCCGTGCCCGCCGCAGATCATGCTCCAGTCGCGGGACACCTGGATCGGGCTGCCCATGCCGGTCTCGTCGAGCGGGGAGAGCGTCCCTTCCGAATACACCCAGAACCGGCCGTCCTCCGACGCGGCGAGGGAATTGACGTACCGGCGGGCGGAGGCGGACACGAGGAATCGGAGATCCCGGCCGAACAGGCAGACGTCCCGCTCCGAGGCCACCGCGATCACGCCCTCCCCGTTCACCGCGACGTTCTGGGGGAAGAATCCGGCGGGGTCGGGAAAGAAGTTCTGGGCGTCGGCGAGGGTCGTTTCCGTCCCCGCGTCAGGATCGAAGACGTGGAGGGTGAATCCCGCGTCCTCCCTCGTGAGCCAGACGGCGAAATCCGGCCCGAACGCCCCGGACGTCATGCGGAATCCCTCGACGGGCGGCAGTTTGGCGATTTTCACCGGGCTCCCTGCCTCTTCCTCCCCCGCGGGCGGCAGGCTGACCGTGACGACGGCGTAGTCGACCGTGACATGGATCGTCCCGTCGGCGTCCTCGGTCTCGGTGCGGCGGGAGGCCAGCGCGCGGTATTCCCCGGTCCCGGGATCGTAAACGGGCGGGAAGAGGGCGGTCTGCTCCCATCCCTCCGGCATTTCAAAGGGGACGGGACGGAACACGTTCGTCAGGATCCCCGTGTATTCGCGGTGAACGGGCTTTGCGTCCTTCCCGCCGCATCCGGCGAACAGATCCAGGGTCAGAAGGACTGCGAGGAGCAGAAGCGGGATTCGTCTCGTTTTCATTTCGGCCTCCGGGCGGTTGTTGCTCTACATACATTATATCATGCGCGGAGGCGTTTGTCAAGAACCTTGTCGAAAACAAACGACAGAATTCAAACCGAGCCGGCCCGGAAAAATCCCCCTGCCGCCGAAGAATCCCCTTTGGGAATTCTCGCTGACGTCAGCCGAAACATGTGAGCTCGCGAAGGATAACCCTGATATGGTTGGATGACTATATTGGTGTGTCAAGGTATCAACTTCACATTATTGATGTAGCCTGTCCCTATCCATTTCAGAAGTTCTTGCCAGGCTTCTTTCAAGAAGCCGCGTAACTCCTTTTGAGTATTGCTCGGGAGGTTTTCACCCGAGGATGTGCAGACCCGGGCCGAGGCCGTAATACTCTCCCGTGCGGTCGAAGACGACGGTCTGTCCCCGGGGCGGGAGATTCGTCACGCAGAACCGGTCCCAGTCGTCGGGGATCAGGGGATCGACCGTCAGCTGTCCGTCCCGCCCTTCGATGCCGAGGAGTCCCGAGAGCACGAGATCGCAGAAGGTGGAGTGGTTGTAGTCCTTCCCGCGCTCAAAGCCGCCCTGTCCGGGATCCCGTTTTCCGCCTAAAAGCTGGTTCCGGGCGATCCACTCCCCGGTGAAGGGATCCATGTCCTCGTCGATCCACATGATCTCCCGGCCGTCTTCGAGGGTAAGGCGGTGGGACGCGGCGTACTGCTTCAGGAGGCGGAAATAATCCTCCTTCGTGACCGAAACCTCCCCGTGGGACCGCAGATGCTTCGCCAGTCCCGTGAGGGTCTGGGAGGTGGCGTAGGGCCAGGCGGGACCGTTCCAGAGGCATTCGTGGGGGTGCTTGTACATGAACCGGGGGTGCCGTCTCTCGGCCGTCGTGATCCCGCGGGGGGCGGCGAATCCCTCCTCGTCGGTCAGATGGCGGAACGCCGCGGATTTCTCGGGTCCGGGAATGCCGAAGGCCCACGGGATGTAGCCGAGCTCCTCCCGCACGTCGTGATCCGCGGGGACGGGGGGCCGCTTCTCCGCCGGGAATTCCTCGTTCCGGCCGCAGGGGATCACCTTGTAGAAATCGCCGTCCCAGAGCAGAAGATCCATCTTTTCTCTCAGCTCCGCCGCCCTCCCGGCAAACTTTTCGGAGAGACCGAACCGCCCCTGACGCGCGGCCATGCGGGAAATCGCTTCGGCGTCGGCGATCATGTAGGAGTTCATCGTCGGCCGGATGCCGGAGCCGCTGATCGACTCCTCCATCGCGTCGTAGCCGTCCTGGGACCAGAAGAGCCCGCAGGGATGCAGATTCATCTTCTCCCGGTCCTCCCAGAGCGAGACCAGCTTGTCAAGGCACTCTGCCTCGAACGCCGGATCGGGATTCAGCCGCAGATAGTCCTCGAGGGAGGAGGCGTACCACATGCTGTACGTGAGGGAATTGCCCTTCCGGTCCAGCCAGAACGCGATGTATTCCTCGAGCCAGCGTCCGGGATCCCTCATCCAGCGCGCCTCCCGGATGTGGTGGCCCGCCGCCGCGTTGATGGAATTGTGGGCCCCCGCCCAGCCGACCTCGGGAGAAAACTCCGTGAGGATGTGCCCGTCCGGGGTGGCTTTCCAGTGCTTGCGAAGGGTCCACCAGCGATAATAGTATGTTTTCTCGATCGTTTCGTCCGGGCAGTCGAGGAGGGGGATGCGGGACGCGAGAAATTCATACGCCTCCCCGTTCGGGATCATCGAAGGATTGAGCTCCATGTCCTCCGCGTTGAAGGAATCCACATAGGAGCGAAGTTTTGCGTTCAGATCGGGAATCATGTCTGCCTCACTTTCGCGTGCGGATACGGCCTGCCGCGTACCCGGCGGTCTCCGCGCCGCAAAAACGCGGGATTCGGAGGAAAAGCCCCGCCGGACCTTCTCCCCCCTGCATCGTCATTATATCAGAAAACGCCCGGAAATGCAAGCGCGGATCCGCCGTTCCCCCGGATTTTCTCATGGGAGGGCGGGTTTTCGGGCGAGAACGGTGGAAAAAGGGCGGGATTTGCGGAAAGTTGCCGGATTCGGGCGAGATTTGAGACGAAACCGGAACGAATCCTGTATTTTCTATGGTTTTTGTTCGGATCCCCTTGACAAACATCTGAAATAACATTATAATAAAGCTGTAATTATTTTCCATAAAGGAGACTGAACATGCCGATTCTCTCAGTAAAAGTCGATGAAACCTTGAAAAACGACGCAGGCGCGGTGCTCGACGAGCTCGGGCTGGACCTTCCGACCGCCGTCCGTATGTATCTGAAAGCGGTGGTGCGCGAAAACGGCCTGCCGATCTGCACTTCCCTGAATGGTCCCGCCGCACCCTGCGCCTGCCGGACCGAGGCTGAGACGCCCTGCTGCTGCGCCTGCGAAGAGCCCGCCGCCGCTCCCGCCGAACCCGAAAAAGAGCCCGCCGCCGAAAAGCCCGCCGCGCCGACGGATAAGGACGCGCTTGTCTCCGATTTCGTTTCGCTCATCTGCTCCGTTCCCGCGGGATCCCTCACCCGCTGGACCGACATGGAGACCTGCCTCACCGAGCGCGCGGGGACCGCAGTCGTCCGCCCCGTCCGCGTGAACTGGCCCGAAGCGAACGCCGCCGGAGAGCCCGTCCCCTACTGGCGCGTCGTCACCGAACGGGGAGCGGTCCGCGGCGACTCCTTCATCACGAAGGAAGCCCAGGAAGAAAAGCTCAAAAAAGAGGGCCACGCCTTCATCCCCGCCGGTCACGGGATCTTCACCGGGATCAAGGTGGAAGGATACAAGAAGAAGCTCGTGAAGTTTTGAGTTGTCAGCGGTTAGTTGATAGTAGAGAAACGAGTTAGGAGTTGATTTCCATTTTGCTTTGGGTCGATTCGCTTTTTATTTCCGATTCCTAAAAAAAGACTGTCCGTTCCCGGAGTTGGGTTCGGACAGTTTTTTCATCGTTTTGTTTTATCCCAATAACGCCATTTCGCTGAACTGGGAGATGCCGTCGTTGTTGATGACGACTTTGTAATACTGGTAGGTGCCGGGGGTGTCGAAGGCGAAGACGCTCCAGGAGAAGTTCGCGGCGGGGAGGGAGTTCCGGCCGTTTTCCACCTTGGCCATCTCCTCCCAGTTCTTGCCGTCGGGCGAGCCGTAGATCGTCCACTTCTGAGGATTGCGGGAGGTATAGTTCCGCGTGTCGTTCGCCGTCATGAGGGCGTAATGCGTGGGAGTGACCGCCTCCTTCATCGTGAAGAGGATCTCGGTCTTTTTGCCCCACCAGGGTTCCCAGCAGTATTTCGATCCCGCCTCTCCGTCGAAGAGGTTCTCCACGCCCTCGCCGCCGAATCCGTCGGAAGAGCTCTCGACTTTCTTCACGCCGACCTCCTCGGTGAGATTGGTGAGGGAGTCGAACAGCTTTTTCTGCTCCGCGTCTGCGAATTCGCCGTCCTCCACGTCCCCGCCCGAGGACAGCTTCATGGTCAGGAAATCGCTCTTGCGGTAGGTTGAATCGAGCCATGCGATCCGCTGTTCGGTCCAGTCCGCGAGATATTCGTAGTGTTCCGTATAGGTCTTGAGGCGGCGGATGGCCTCTGTCTCCCTGTTCTGCCTCGTGCCGAAGATCGGCCAGCGGATGAAGTTCCGCTCGTAGGACCGCAGTTTTGAGGAGCCCTCTTCGCGCACTGCCGCCGGGATCGTGTCGATCAGCTTCGGCTTGACTTCGTTCCAGCGGTCGAGGACCAGTTCCCGGAACCAGGACTGTTCCATCGGGCGGTAGTGCCAGGGATTGCCCCCGCCGGAACCGGAGCGCGTCGCGGCAAACAGACCGTCGATGGTCTCCTCGCCCTCGTTGGCGTTCCCGAGGGAGAGGTCGAAGTCCCAGATCGGGCCGAGATAAAGCTTGCCGCCCTTTTCCTTGTAGAGGTAGTAGCTGTCCCAGCCGACGTCGAGGTTTTTGACGACCTCCTCGGTGATGTAGGTGTCGATCATGGAGGGGATGTCCATGAGCTTTTCGACTTCCTCCCTGCTCCCGCTCCGGATGGCCGTCATGCAGCGCTCCATGTAGTCGGTGATGAAGAGGATCTGCTCCCGCCGGACCTTCTGATCTTCACTCAGGTCGCTGTGGATCATGTACTGCTTGCCGCCGACGGTGAAGCCGGGGCCGGTGGAATAGCTCGAAAGCTCCACGAGATAGCCGATATCCGTCTCCGTCTCGAACCCGTCGGTGTCGATGTTCACCCGGGCCTTCGAATCCCGGATCTCCTCCGCCAGCAGATAGACCCCGCGGTATTCGCCGTTGAGGTAGACTTCCACCGAGAGGGAGGCCGGGGAGAAGGCGACGCCGTCCAGGTTCCGCGCCAGTTCGAGAGCCACGTGGTTGCGCTGGAGGGACTGGTCGCAGACATTGGCGAGGAGGACCCACACCTTGTCCTTCCCCGTCCCGAGGCCGAAGAGATTGACCTTTTCGGGGAACTTCATCTTGTAGGACTTCTTTTCGTAGCCCCAGCTGTTGTTCCCGCGCCCGCGGATCTGGACGGTCCCGCTCAGCTCGTATTCCGGGGCCGCCGCGCAGATTTTCAGGTCCGCCTTGATGTATTCGGTCTTCGACTGCACGTCCCGGCCGGTTTCGGTGTCGATCGTGATGATCGGCATGTCGAGGGCGTCGTAGTCGAAAATCGCCGTGAGGCGGGTGCTTTCCGCTATTTTTGTGTCGGAATCGGGGCGCACGGGATCGGTCAGGCCGTCGGACCAGCCCACGAACCGGTAGCCGAAATTCGGGACTGCTTCCGCCTTTTTGCCGCCCGCCGATGCTTCGCGCCGTCCGCCGTTCTTGACGGTCCCGGCCTTCTGGTAGTTGACGGCGTATTCCACATAGACCTTGCCGTCGTTCGGAAAGTCCGGCGCGCTCCCGTCCGACGGGGGGAGGATCAGCCCGTCCGGAGCAGGGGAGGGCTCGACAGGGGACGCCGCTTCGGTTTCGGTGCCGGACTGGGCGGCGGTTTCGGGCTCTTTGTCCGGCTCTGCCTGGGCGGGGAGATTCCCGGCGGGCGCGGTTCCCTCGGGCTTCTGTTTCGCGCAGGAGGCGAGGAGGGCGGGGGAGGGGATCAGCAGCGCGGCGGCGGCGAATCCCGCGAGGGTTTTTTTGAGGGTGGTTCTGATGTTCATGCGGGGACCTTACCTGATGAGAAGATTCACGGGCAGAAAACGAGGCTGAAACGGACGCCCGGCCATTCTGTATTATAAGGGATGAAGAGCGAAAAGTCAAGAGGGCTCCGATCCGGAAAGCCGGGGAAGAGGACCGGGCGGCGGGGGCAGTCGGGCGGCGGACTGGAAAACATGACCGAAAAACGGTGATAATTCCGCGGAAATTTGTGAAATTCTCTTGAATCGCCGGTTTTGTTGTGCTATACTGTATGGGACAACATATCCATGTTGCAAAATTTTTATCTGAGGAGAACGGAACATGAAGAAGCTGTTTGCCTTGGCTCTTGCCCTGACGCTCATGACGGTCCTCGCGATCGCCGCATCCGCGAATTCCGACACGGGCTACACCATCACGGCCTCCCGGGGCACTCCCGTCGTGGACGGCGTGAAGGACGACATCTGGGACACCGCGGAAGCCCAGACGCAGGATCAGATCCGCAACGGCACGGATACCGGAACGCACGTCAAAATCCGGTTCCTCTATGACGACGAGAACCTCTACTTCCTCGGCGAAGTACCGGACGCTTCCCTCTGGACGAAGGACCTCTCCCTCGCCTCCATGACCTATAACATGGACGGCTGCGAGATCTGCCTCTCCCTGTCCAACAGCTCGGGTGCCGGGATCGACGCCACGACCGACGCGTGGGTGGGCGTGACTCCCTACGGCGACTTCTATTCCTCCCAGGCCAACTGGCTCGTGGGCTCCGGCTCCGGCGTCAGCGCGGACAACGAGGAATTCGACGCGGAGTTCATGGAGATCCACACCTCCCTCGAGAACGATCCCGACAACGATCAGGCCAATCCCTGGTACGTCGAGGCCGTCTGGCACATCAAGGCCTACGACGGGCAGTACGCTCCGAAGGCGGGCGTGAAGTACGGCTTTGAGATCTCCTACAACGACAACGCCGCTTACGAAAACAGAACGATGTGCATCGGCTGGTCCGACATCACCGACGGCGCCTCCGGCAACGCTTCCCTCTGGGGCGAGATCGTCCTCGGCGAAGGCGGCGGAGCGGCTCCCGCGGCATCCGGCGCACCGGGACAGTGGGTGAACAAAGATTTCACCTCCACTTACGACGATCCCGAATGGCACGGGGACGTGTCCGACGTGGACTTTGAGGACTCCTGGGAAGAAGGAGCGACCAACGCGCGCAACGGCAGTTACTATGTCTATCTGAAAGGCGACGGAAAAGGGGACTATTCCGTCGAATTTGAAACAAAGGAAGACGGCCTCTACGAAGTCGACGTCTGCCTGATGGCATGGGAAAAGTCCGTGCTGAGAGCAACGAACATCAAAATTGACGACTCCGACTGGATCCGGCTGGCTTTCGATTACGAGAATGAGGAAAAACAGCTTGAACAGTACATCACCGGACTGACGATCAATCTGACGAAGGGTACGCACAAATTCACCCTCGGCCTGCCGGAAGACTTTGACGACAGCACGGTGAAGACGCTGTACTTCGACTATTTCTTCTATCACAAGATCGGCGAAATGGGCGCGGCCTCCTCTGCTCCGGCTTCCGCTCCCGCCGATTCCTCCTCCGCTCCCGACTATGTGACAAGCGGCCTTGCCGCCTGGTATGACGGCGCAAACAACGCGGCCGGATCGCAGGACAAGAGCGCGACGGTCTGGAAGGATTCCTCCGGACACGGCCTCGATTTTGAAGTCGAACTGAACGATACCAACTTCTGGACGGACAAATCCTTCCATATCGACTCTGTCCGGAACTATCTCCCGGACGAGATCGTCGATCTTGTCAACGGCGACACCTATACGGTGGAGTTCGCCGCGGGTGAGCTGACGTATCCGGCGACGGACTGGGTCTCCCTGATCATCTCCGACAACGACCACTTCTCCCTGTTCGTCCGCGTCTCGAACGACAACCTGGAATACAAGTACAACGACGCCAACAAGGACAGACCCAAGGCGGACAACGGCAAGGATCTGGTCAGCAATTCCACCGTGGCGATCACCTTCGACATCAACACCCAGGACTGCCTGATGTATGTGGACGGCGAACTGGTGTCCGAGAACGTTCCGATCGAGACCAACATCGCCGACACGCTGATGCTCGGTCACGACGACCCGAAACGCATCTGGTCCGGCGACGTCTACGGAATGAGATTCTATGACAGAGTTCTCTCGGCGGACGAGATAGCGAAAAACGCGGCCGCCGACAACGCGAGATTCCGCGGCGACACGGCTCCGGCTCCGTTTGCGGCGATCGCGCCCACCTCGACCGCTCCGGCTGAAAAGCCCGCCGAACCCGCTTCCGCCTATCCGGCCTCCGGCGAATCCGGGAACTTCATGATGGGCAGAATCATCGGCAACGAAACCGGCTGGGACGGCACGGCAGGCTCCGGCGCGGCTTCCGCGTTCGACGGCAAGCCTGCCACCTTCTTCGACCCGCTGGGCGTCGGCGACGGCTTCTGCGGTATGGAATTCGACGAGCCCTATATCCTCGAAAAAGTCGCG
>CACZNC010000114.1 GCA_902782445.1 uncultured Ruminococcus sp. | reverse complement strand
GTCATGTTTGGATAAATGGTATTCCCACCCCGTCGTTCGCATTCTACGGAGAGCGATCAAAACCCATGAAGACAGCTTTATAGAAGGAATATAGTATCAATTTGCTCTTGCAATGCGGGGGATTTCGGTGTATAATGATGCTGAAAGACTGTTTTTCCGTCTTACTGCATCAAACAGAACAGGAGCGAACAACATGGCGGGGGAAGGCAATATTGCGGATATCCGGTGCCCGAACTGCGGCGCGCCGGCGGAATACGACATCATCCGGGGACAGTTCCTCTGCTCCTACTGCGGGAGCCGCACGGGCGTCGAGGAAGTGCGGACCGAGCGGCAGGGGTTCCGCAGTCTCCAGCA
This sequence comes from uncultured Ruminococcus sp., assembly GCA_902782445.1. Taxonomy (GTDB): domain Bacteria; phylum Bacillota; class Clostridia; order Oscillospirales; family CAG-272; genus UMGS1696. The sequence continues at coordinate 7,483 of CACZNC010000114.1, read as the reverse complement.
GGAGAGGATCCGCAAGGGGGCGGGGAAGCGGCGTCTCATGCGGGCGAACTGCACGGGATGCGGCGCGGCCCTCGTGTTCGAGGAAAGCGAAGCCCTTTCGACCTGCGCGTTCTGCGGACGGGCCCTCGTGCGGAAGGATTACATGGCCTCCGAGGATATGCCGGAGCTGATCCTGCCCTTCCGCATCACCGAAGACGAGGCCCGGGAATGCCTCCTTGACTGGTGCCGGAAGAATGCCTCGAAGCGGGAAGCCGCGGCCCTGAAAAAAGAGGCGGTCCGGCTCAAGGGCTTCTATCTGCCCTACGAGCTCGTCAAAGGCCCGGTCAGCTGCACCGTCAGCCGGATGGACTCCAGGCGGAATTATCACTGCGGCGGGTACGTCGACCGGATCTTCGTCAACTGTTCGAAGCAGCTGGACAACCTCCTGCTGGACGCGATGGAGCCCTACGAGCTCGACGAACTGGTGGAATTCGACTTCGCGTTCGCCGCGGGCCAGCGGATCAAGATGAGCGACATCGACGCCCGGGAACTGACCCGCCGGGTGGGGGACGAGGTGTCGAACGACTATTCCCCCGTCGTGAAAAAGACCCTCGAGACCGACGCCGTCACCGTCGACACCGATCCGACCTCCGCCCTCCGAATGCCCGTTCTGCTCCCGGCGTATTATCTGCAGGCCGGGGACACCGCGGCGGCCGTGAACGGACAGACCGGCAAGGTGAGCGTCCGGGCGGCGAAACCCTCCCATCACATCTTCATCCCCTGGTGGGTCAAGGCGATCCTCGCGACCCTCGTCATCAGCGCCGCGGCCTACGGGGGCTTCCGGCTCAGCGGGATGGACGCGCAGGGGAGCCTCCTCATCACCGGGATGCTCGGGGTCATCACCGCCATCGTCACCCTCGCCGCGTTCAGCGACACCGTGCGCAACTCCTTCCGGGTGGAGACGGGACATAAGATCTTCACCTCCTCCGGCGGACCGCTCCGGCGCGTGGGAGGCGCTCTCGTCCGGGACCGGCAGGAGATCAAGAAAACGGCGGTCCCCCCCGCGTTCTTCGAGACCCTCGACGGGAAGCGGGAGCATGTGCGCCTCCGGTTCACCTCCTTCTCCCGGATCCTCAAGATCATCCTGCTTTCCGTCGTCGGCCTTTTCCTGCCCGTCATCATCGCGCTCCTGCTCAACGGATTCGACTTCGAACGCCTGACCCTCGGCGGATCGGCGGTGTGGTTCTGCATCGCGGTCCCCGTCGTCCCGATCTACATCCTGAAATTCGCGGTGATCGACCTGTACGACCGGCCGTGGATCTACGTGATCGACGAAAACGGGAAGGAGAAGCGGTACCGGAGCCGCGTCCTGCCGAAGATCTCGAAGGATACGGTGAAGACGGTCCTCAGCGTCCTCTTCGTCCCCCCGATCAGCCTCGCCGTCTGGTTCGGGATCATCTCCTTCTGCGTCATGTGCTACCTCACGGCCTTCGGGTTTGATTGATCCGTCCGTATCCGCCCGTTTTTTTGGAGACTGAAACGATATGAAAAAAACTGCCATCTTTGCAGTGATTCTTGCCATGAGTATTCTCGGTTTTTTCGGATGCAACAAGGTCCCCTCCCAGTCCGGGACCTGCGGGGAAAACCTCACGTGGACCTACGACGCCCGCCGCCAGTCTCTGACGATCTCGGGGACCGGCGACATGGTGACCGCGGAGAAATTCCAGTGGAGCGATTTCCCCATCCGCTCCCTCGTCATCGAAGAGGGCGTGACCTCCGTGGCGAGATCCGCGTTCTATTCGAACCATAAGCTGAAAGGGGAACTGAAACTCCCCTCCACCCTCCGGGAGATCGGGGATTTCGCGTTCTACGGGTGCGAAAAGCTGACCGGGACGCTGGTCCTGCCGGATTCCGTGGAAACCGTCGGCAATTACGCCTTCGTGCGGTGCGAGGGGCTCACGGGGCTCGTGCTGTCGAAGAACCTCAAAACCGTCGGCGACGAGGCTTTCCACGAATGCACCGGGCTGACCGGGACCCTGAACTTCCCCGAAGGGCTCGGGAAGATCGGCCGGGTGGCGTTCAACGAGTGCACGGGTCTGAGGGGAGATTTGATCCTCCCGGACTCCCTCACGGAGATCGGGGACTACTGCTTCTCCCAGAGCGGATTCGACGGGACCCTCCGCCTGCCCGCCAACCTCAGCCTGATCCCCGACAACTGCTTCAATTCCTGCGAATCCATCCGGGGGGACATCGTGATCCCGAAGGGCGTGAAGGGCATCGGCGACACCGCGTTCGGGTACTGCGGATCCCTCGACGGGACGCTGACTTTCGAGGGCTCCCCCGAATGGATCGGACCCTATGCCTTCGCCGGGCTCAAAAAGATGCGCGGTCCCCTCACGATCCCCGACAGCGTGACCTTCATCGGCGAATCGGCGTTCTACGGGGACGAGGGATTCGACTCCCTGAAACTCCCCGCGGGACTGCGGATTGTATGCGAACAGACCTTCCGGGGATGCTCCGGGCTGACCGGGACCCTGAACCTCCCCGACAGCCTCGAGATCATCGGGGACATGGCCTTTTCTTCCGCCGGATTCACGGGCGCTCTGGTCCTGCCGCCGAAGCTCAGCGCCGTGGGAAGCGGGGCCTTCGGGTCCTGCGCGGGCTTCACCTCTCTCGAGCTGCCCCCGTCGCTTCTGAGCATCCGCGGGTACGCCTTCTCGGGCTGCGCGGGTCTTTCCGGGACGCTCTCGATCCCCGGATCCGTCGAATCGGTGGGGAAAGGGGCCTTCAGCGGATGCGAAAAGCTCGCGGCGGTCCGGTTCGGCGGCGGCGTGCAGAGCGTCGGATCCGAGGCGTTCAGGGACTGCGCGGCCCTCGCGTCGGCTTCCTTCGAATCGAAAGATCCCGCCCCGGATTACTACGGCCGGGATGAGGAGGGGCCCACCTTCCCGGAAACCTGCTCCGTCGATCTGGATCCCTCCGGCGGAAGCGTCCGGGACGAGTGGGAGGCTAAGCGCGCCGAGGTCGAGAAAAAGCAGAAAACCTCATTGGGCGGGGACGAAGCGGCGCGGGAACAGCCCTACTACTGGACCCAGTCCCTGACGGGCGAGGAATTCAAAGGGGCGGGCCGGTTCGCGGACGTGGTCCTGATCTTCGATTCCTCCTCCGACGCCTACGTACCGAGCGTCGAAGCCGCCCTCCGCATCGAGCAGAACGGCCGGGTCGTGGGATTGACCGCCTACCGCGCAAACGGGGACGACTATGAGAATCAGACCGTGAACACGGACGGTTTCTGGTGCCGCGGCGGCTGGATCCGGGATCTCACATACGCGCGCGGCTATCGGAACGCGGATATCCTCACCGCTGAGCTCTATGCCGACGCCGACGGAACGCCCCTCGAAAATCCCGAAATCATCCGCTTCTGCACCGAATCCGAGGAAAATCTCTGGTTCGAGCAGGAAGCGTGGGATCAGCCGCCGAAACTGCTGCTGCCTTGATTTTGACGCGGCAGGCTGGATTTTGTGCGGTGCGGGATTTGCGCTTTTTAGGAGGGGAGCGCTCCGCTCGCTACGCAGGATGGAAAGGACGCGCGGTTTTTCAGTCGGAACACGGAGCGATCCCCACGGGCTTTGACAGATTCAGACGGACGAGCCGGAGAATGGAGCCAACCGGGCTTGATCGCCGGGCGTGCAGTTGAAACATGCGCAGGACAAGTCCTGCGGCCTCCGGCAGAGATTCAGGCGCGCATTCGGCGTTGTCGCGTTTTCGGGATTCCGAATCCGTTTGTCTAACCTCGCGCGGATCAAGAAAGACAATGGGTTTGGCGGTAATGTTCCACATGAAACAATTCCTGTTTTTGCCAGTGTTTCATGTGGAAAAAACCTGCTTCTCCATCAGACAGGCCGCCGCACGTCCCATTCCGCCCTCATGTTGTCATTCTGAGCGTCAGCGAAGAATCTTCGCACTGGATTTGCAAGCCGTAGTTGCAGTCGGAAAACAGTCTTCATTTCTTCCGCGGGAATCCTCCGACTATGACTGCGGCTGTATGATGAAGCACAAAGATTCTTCGTCGCAGGCTCCTCAGAATGACAAAGAAAAGCGGAACGATGGGGGTCAGCCGTCCGAAATCACGATTGTTTCACGTGAAACATCATCCCGACCGACTGCACGCTGTCCCCTTTCAATGCGCGCCTGAATCACCGCCGTGAGGCCGCAGACTTGTCTGCGCATGTTTCGACTGCACAACCGAAGACCGCGCGAGGTTGCCGCCATGTTCCGGCTCGTCAAATCCGCAATCTGCAAAAACGCGCGAGGAGAGTAAAGCGTTTTTCGATGCAAGCCCGCGCGTCCCTTCCATCCCAGCGAAGCGCTCCCAAACAAAAAAATCAAAATCCCGCACAGCCCGCCCCCCGATGCGGACAAATCCCCATCATTCCTCACTCCATCACTCCTCACCTAATTCCTCCTTCCCCCTTGCAATCCCCCCTGCATTGTGGTATAATATTCTTTTAGAAACAGAAAAACCCTACAAGGAGCAATCCGATCATGCAATGGACTTCGGTCAACGACCTGAGAGAGAAATTCCTCTCCTTCTTTGAATCCAAGGGGCATCTGCGTCTGCCCTCCTTCTCGCTGATCCCGCGGGACGACAAATCCCTCCTGCTCATCAACGCGGGCATGGCGCCGATGAAGAAGTATTTCACCGGCGAAGTGGAACCGCCCCGTCACCGCGTCTGCACCTGCCAGAAGTGCATCCGCACCCCCGACCTCGAGCGCGTGGGACACACCGCCCGCCACGGCACCTATTTCGAAATGCTCGGCAACTTCTCCTTCGGCGACTACTTCAAGGCCGAGGCGATCCCGTGGGCGTGGGAATTCCTCACCGAGGTCCTCGAGATCCCGCCGGAGAAGCTCTATCCCTCCGTCTATATCGAGGACGACGAGGCTTTCGATCTCTGGAATAAGGTCATCGGCGTCCCAGCTGAGCGCATCACCCGCCTCGGCAAGGAGGACAATTTCTGGGAGCACGGTACGGGACCCTGCGGACCCTGCTCCGAGATCTACTTCGACCGCGGCGAGAAATACGGATGCGGCAAGCCCGACTGCCGTCCCGGATGCGACTGCGACCGCTACATGGAGATCTGGAACAACGTCTTCACCCAGTTCAACAACATGGGCGACGGGACCTACGAAAAGCTCGAGCACAAGAACATCGACACCGGCATGGGGCTTGAACGCCTCGCCTGCGTCATGCAGGGGGTGGACAACATGTTCGAAGTCGACGGCGTCCGGAAGATCCTCGACCGGGTGGTGGAGATCTCCGGCAAGCCCTACGGCGAAGACCACGACCGGGACGTCTCCATCCGCGTCATCACCGACCACGTCCGCGGCGCGACCTTCATGATCTCCGACGGCGTGATCCCCTCCAACGAAGGCCGGGGCTACGTCCTCCGCCGGATCCTGCGCAGAGCCGCCCGCCACGGGAAGCTCCTCGGCATCGGAAGAGAATTCCTCACGGACGTCTGCGACGTGGTGATCGAAGAAAACGTCGCGGGCTATCCCGAACTCGGCGAAAAGGCCGACTATATCAAGAAAGTCATGTCGATGGAGGAGGACCGCTTCAACGCCACCATCGACGCCGGACTCTCGAAGCTGAGCGAACTGATCGCCGACGCCAGGAACGCGGGGAAGACCGTGATCTCCGGCGACGACAGCTTCCGCCTCTACGACACCTACGGATTCCCGGTGGACCTCACCCGCGAGATCGCCGAGGAGGCAGGGCTGGAGCTGGACAACGAACGCTTCGCCGAGCTGATGAAGGAACAGCGGGACAGAGCCAGAGCCGCGAGAGCCAATGTCTCCGGCTGGGCGGGAGCCGACAAGACCGCCCTCGCCAACCTCCCCGCCACCGCATTCACCGGATATGACGAAAACGAATCCGAAGCGAAGGTCCTCGCCATCCTCACCGAAGAGGGGCCGGCCGACGAGATCTCCGAGGGCGAGTGCATGATCGCGCTGGACCGCACCCCCTTCTACGCGGAATCCGGCGGACAGGCGGGCGACATCGGCACGATCTCCGGAAACGGAGCCGTCCTCACCGTCACCGACACCAAGAAATCCGACGGCGTCTTCCTGCACCATGCCACTGTCAAAGAGGGCGTCCTCTCCGTCGGCGACACCGTGACCGCGAAGATCGACACGGCGAACCGGGACAGCACCAGACGCAACCACTCCTCCGCCCACCTCATGCAGGCCGCGCTGAGAAAGATCCTCGGCACCCACGTCGAACAGGCCGGCCAGCTTGTCAACGCCGAGCGGATGCGCTTCGACTTCACCCACTTCGCCGCCCTCACCGCGGAAGAACTCGCCGAGGTCGAAAATCTCGTCAACGAGCAGATCCTCGCCGCCCTCCCGATCACCACCGTCGAGACCGACATGGAGACCGCGAAGAAGGAAGGCGCGATGGCCCTCTTCGGAGAGAAATACGGCGCCCTCGTCCGCATGGTGAAGATGGGAGACTTCTCCGTCGAACTCTGCGGAGGCACCCACTGCGCCAACACCGCGAACATCGGCCTCTTCAAGATCGTCTCCGAATCCTCCGTCGCCGCGGGCGTGCGCAGGATCGAAGCCGTCACCGGACGCGGCGTCCTCGGCTTGATCGCGGAGCGCGAGAGTCTCATCGGCGAGACCGCGAAAGCCCTCAAGGCCGGATCCCCCGCCGATATGCCCCAGAGAGCCGCCGCCCTCGGAGCCGAGATCAGCCGCCAGAAGAAGGAGATCGACAGCCTCAACCAGAAGCTCGCCGCCTCCAGAGCCGACAGCCTGCTCGCCGGAGCCGAAACGGTGGGAGCCGTCCGTCTCGTCGCCGCGGACCTCGGAGGAGCCGGAATGGATTCCGCCCGGGCGCTCTGCGACACCTTCAAGGATAAATATCCCGATCTCGTCGTCGTCCTCGCCGTCACCGCCGGGGAGAAGCTCAACTTCGTCGGCGCGGCCGGAGCGGATGCCGTCAAAGCCGGAGCCCATGCCGGAAAACTGCTCGGCGCTGTTGCCGCGGTCACCGGCGGAAAGGGCGGCGGCAGACCCGACAGCGCGACCTCCGGCGGCAAGGATCTTTCAAAGATCGCCGACGCCCTGAAGGAAGCGAAGAATATCCTCGCCGGGATGCTGAAATAAGCCCGCAGACCGCCCGTTCCGAAGAAGAAACGGACGCGGGGATTCCCGATCAGCGGATCCGGAAAGCGTCTCTTTTCCGAAATTTCGAATCGACCGTCCGAGCCGACCCCCAAAAAGGTCCCCCGGACGGTTTTTTTACATCTTCCGCCTTGAAAAGTCCCCGGCGGTGTGATACTGTGAAAGAGAACCCAAAAACAATTCTCGCAATAAACTAACCACATGGGTTTTGATCGCTCTCCGTAGAATGCGAACGACGGGGTGGGAATACAATTTTTCCAAACATGACACGGGCCATCCCACCCCCGAGAATCCCCTTTGGGAATTCTCG
>CACZNC010000113.1 GCA_902782445.1 uncultured Ruminococcus sp. | reverse complement strand
GAGTTATCGTTCGTGAGCTCACAATCATAGATTGTTCGCACTCTACAGAGAGCGATCAAAACCCATATAGTTAGCTTTTTAGAGCGAGAATAGTATCAACCAACGAGATGCCTTTTTCTTTATCGTGTTCCCTGCCTATGCGGTGATTTTTCAATGATGACGGTTCTACTACCCACTAGCCGCTGACCACCAGCTACTCCCTGCTCCTCATTCACACAGGTATTCCGCCAGCTCCGCGATCTCTTCCTCCGTCATCCCGCATTCGCGCAGGTATGCCGCCGCGCTGTCCCGGAGCACGTCTCCGCCGTAGTCGCTTCCGTCGGGCAGACCGGTGATGAGGGCGACGATATCCGCGAATTTCACGTCGAGGATGGCTCCGTACTTGGCGGGATCGGTCTCGGCCGTCACGCCGTAGTAGTTCGCGTAAGTCGCGGTGTAGTCCGCAAGGAGCTCGTCATAATCCGCTCCGGCGAGAGCTTCCAGCAAGGCGCAGACGAATCCGGTGCGGTCCTTCCCCTCGAGGCAGTGGATGTACACGGGCCCGTCGTGCTTTATCATTTCGCAGAGCCCTCCGGCCAGCTTTTCCATGAATCCGGGGCTTCGGAAGGCGGCGTGAGACGGAACCGCGGCGGAGGCACCGGGGACAGTATAGCACATTCTATTTTATTATGCAAGAGGGGGGGAAGCGAGCGGGAAGAATCCCCCCTCCTCTTGCAATCCCCGCCGGACTGTGGTACAATACCAGTCAAAGAACGCCGGTATGCCGGGATCGGCGCATGCGCCTGACGGCACCTCCGGCCATGCCATGCGGAGCGACTTATGAAAAAAACAGCAAGACGGATCCTGTCCTCCTTCCTCTGCGCCGTGATCCCCCTCTCGATCTTCTCCTGCGCCGGAGTCCCCGCGGATCCCGCCGAAACCGCCTCCACCGACTCCGGAACGCCTGCCGACGCCGATCCCGGAACCGAAATCCGGACGGAAACGGACGCTCCCGAAACGGAGATCCCGCCGGAGCCCGAAACGGAGCCCGCCGAAGAGCCGGAGCCGGAACAGACGCCCGAAGAGGAAGAGGTCCCCGGCACAGTGGAGCTCTACCAGCTCGCGCCCGAGAGCCAGAGCCTCATGATGTCCTACGTCGTCGTGACGCCGAACAGGAAGATCGTCGTGATCGACGGCGGCATCGACGGAGCCGGGATGAACGCCCCGCCCTATCTCCCCAGCGCGATCCGGGCGATCCTCGGCCTCGGGGAGGGAGAGTATTTCGAGATCGAGGCGTGGTTCCTCTCCCACATCCACTGGGACCACTACTACGAGCTGGCGAAAATGCTCAAAAAGTACAAGGAAACCGACAATTACAAAATCAACAACATCTATTTCGACTTCCCCGAATACGGCGTCGAATGGCGGAGCAGCGCGGGGGACAGCGACTACGACCAGCCCACCCTCGACGTGCTCATCAATGGCATGGACAAATACTACGGCATGATGGGCTTCGACGGGCTCGACGGCGCGGATATCCCCGAAGACCGCCGGACAGCACCCGAGGGAAGCAAAGGATATTACTACAACCTGCTCAACGGGGCGGTCATCAACGAGGAGCGGATCGCAGAGGGCCTCACCCTCACCGTGGACGGCGTGGACTTCAACATCCTCATGACGTGGTGGAAGGGCGCGCAGTCCATCAACAGCACCTCCGTCATCATAAAGATGGAATACGGAGGGAAAAGCGTCCTCTTCCTCGGGGACTGCGCTTCCGATGAGGGGAGGAGGCTGATCGAGACCGTCGGGGCCGAGACCGTCAGATCCGACTACGTCCAGATGGGGCACCACGGACAGGGCGGACCGGACGAACCCTTCTACAAAAAGATCGGCGCGAAGGATTCCATCCGCCTGTGGCCGACGCCCGATTGGGTCTGGACCAACGCAAACTCCTACGCCATCGGCAAAACGCGCTCCTGGATGGGCCTGCCCTACGAGGCAAAGGATTTCAGGAGCGAGGGCTGCTTCGATACGGGGACGGATTTCGTCGCGGGGTGCTATGAGCACTATCCGAAGCGGAGCGTGAAGGTCGATTCGTGGATCGAGGAGGTCCTGAACGACCAGCGCGTCGCCGTCTTCACAAAGGAAAAGCCGTGATCCGCAAATGATGAAAAACCGCTGACTTCCGTAAAAGGAGTGGTCAGCGGTTTCGCTATTCAGGGGTTCACGGCGGAGGGGAGCGGGACTCAGCCCTTCCCGACCTCCGCGAAGGCATCGACGGTCTTCTGGATGGCGGCTTCCGTCTTGGAGGACAGCTTCGCGATCTTCGAAACGATGTTGAGGTTGCCGCTGTTGATGCCGGTGAGGATCATGCCGCTCAGTCCACCCCATCCGTACACGGCTTCCAGTTCGAACAGGCCGGTGGAGAGGATGATATCCATCATTTCCTGCCCTTCCTGGTCCTGAATGTACTTGAAGTCCAGGGTCTGGTTGAGGTAGACGTCGCGGACGGTGTAGGAACGGGCGCAGAGGTGTTCGAGGACGAGTCCGGTCCGCTCGATGTCGGGGTTGGTCACCGGGATGGCGATGGTATTCGCGCCCTGGAAGATCAGGGAACGGTAGTCATTCTGCTCCTCGTCGTACTTCGGCATGGGCACGACGCCGAGCTCGAACTGCGCGTCTCTCATATCCTTCAGAACGCCGATCTGCGTGCAGAGGAAGAGGGCGCGGCCGTAGAGGAACATCAGGCGGTAGAGCTCGAGACTGCCCGGCAGGGTGCCGGAGACGTTGATGGCGTTATTCGATCTCTCGTCAAAGATCTCGCCCGCGACCTTGTTGTATACGTCGACGAAGTGTTCGCTGACGCCGCCCCAGACCGGGATATTGTTCTCGTCCTTGGCCAGGATGGAAGCGCCGCCGCCGCAGGTGAACGCGGTGGAGAAATTGCCTTCGTACATGGTGAAGCCGTACTGGTCGTCCACCGTCCATTTGCCGTCGCCGTTGAGGTCCATCTTCGCGGCGTCCAGCATCGTGATCATGTTGTCGAGGGTCCAGGTGTTGTTGTGGACGTGCTCATAGGGATCGGCGAGGTTGAGGTTGTTGAGGATGTCCTTGTTGAATACCGCGACGGCGTGGCTCTCGAAGTAGCCGAGGTGCAGATCCCCGAAGAAGGCGTAGACCGCGTCCCCGATGGAGACGGAGTCGATGGCCTGCCGGTTCCACCAGGGATTGTCGAGGGACAGGGAGTCGATGGTGAGGACGTTGACGTCGCAGCCGGAGAGCGCGTGGTTGATGACGAAATTCAGGTCGCAGGTGTAGAAATCATACGTGTCTTCCCCGGCGGCCACGACTTTTTTGATGGTGGCGTCGGTGTCGGCGTATTCCCGTTTTTCCAGCTCGAAGGTAAGGTTCAAGGTGTCCTCGACGGCCTTGTTGCGGTTGAAGATCGCGTCGTCGAGGGATTCGCCGGTCAGTCCCTCCTCGCCGATGTTGGTGTAGGCGAAGTTCGAGATGTTATTGAGGACGCGGAAGCTGTAGCCGCCGAGATCTTCGACGGGCAGGGTATCCTCGGGCTTCGGGGGCTCGGTCTCTTCCTCGGTCACGGTGACGGAGGAGGGGGAATCAGCTCCAGCCTCGGCAGGTTCGTCGCTGTTTTCCGTGCTTTCGCCGCACGAGAAGAGCGAGAGCAGAACGAGGGTCAGGGCGAGGAGGAGCGAAATCTGTCTTTTCATGGGTCTGTCTCCTGTTGATTCGGTACCGGCCGGTCACGCGGCGTTTTTGCGTCCAGCGGGTCCCGGCGGATTCCGGTTTATTATACCATATCCCCCGGCATCTGTCAATCATTGGGGGAAGATCCGATCACTTCCCGCCGTACAGAACGATCCCCGCGGCTGCGGAAAGGCCGATCAGGAGGATGGGGGAGATCCCGCGCTTCACGAATCTGCGGGAACCGAAATAGACGAGGGCGAGAGCGGCGGTCAGGATCAGGGCGGAAAGATCGGGGGAGAACGCCCCGGGGGAGCCGATACAGTGGCGCAGGATCATCGACGCCCCCGTCGCCGTCACGATCCCCACGACGCAGGGTTTGAGTCCCCCGAGGGCCGCGTCCGCCGCCGGGCTTCCGGGCAGTCTCCGGAACAGGATCATCAAGAGGAGAATGACGGTGAAGGCGGGAAGCACCACCGCCGCGGTCGCGGTCAAGGCGCCGGGAAATCCTGCCTGGGAACTGCCGACGTAGGTGGCGAGGTTGACCATGATGGGACCGGGGGTGCTCTCGCTCACGGCGATCATGTCGGTCAGCCGGTCGTCCTCCAGCCAGCCGCGGGAGAGGACCACGTCCCGGATCAGGGGGATCGCCCCGTATGCTCCGCCGAAGGAGAAGAGCCCGACTTTGAGAAAGCCGAGGAAAAGGTCGAGATAGATCATTCCGCCTCCTTCCCGCCCCGGCCTTTCCCCGCCCTCCCGGCGACGAAAAAGACCGTCAGGCTGACCGCGGCGGACACCACCATCATGGCGGCGGAGGACACCCGCACGGCGAAGATCCCCGAGACGAACGCGGCGAGAAACGCGCAGACGGCGATCCCCACGGGAAGGGGCTTTTTCTTCATCCCCCGGAGCATCCCCACCCCCGCGTCGAGGATCAGGATCCCCACGGCCGCCCGGATCCCCCTGAACGCATGGGCGATCCAGCGGATCTCGAGGAAATTGTCGAGGAACGACGAGATGAGCAGAATGACGCAGAAGGAGGGCAGGACCACCCCGAACGTAGCGGCCGCGGCTCCCGCGAATCCCTTCTTTTTGTACCCCACGAAGGTTGCGCAGTTGATGGCGATGGGACCGGGGGTCGACTCCGCAAGGACGGTGACGTTCGTCATCTCCTCCCGGGTGATCCACCCCTTCGTCTCCGCGCAGGTCCGTTCGATCAGCGAGATCATGGCGTACCCGCCGCCGAAGGTGAACAGTCCGATCTTCGCAAAGGTCAGAAACAGGTCGATTATCAGGCTCATCCGTCCTCTCCCGATTGTCAGCCGCGCCGGAACACGGCAGGATCTCCGCGCAGTCCCCCGGAAGAGAACCGCGCCTGCCATCATTATACCGTATATACAGAAAGAAGTCAAGCCGCAGAAAAACTGCCGCGGAAACCGTTCCCGTTTTCGCCTCCGCGATTGACAGCAGACCGGGAAATATGGTATAATGGGGCGAAAAAAGCCGCCCGAAGCCGCGTGTACAGGCCGGCGATCCTTCTTCCCGGAGGTCCGTCATGAACGACTCCGTTTTCAGAAATATCCTCGACGCCTATCCCTACGAGATCGTCTTCTGCGACCGGACGCATACCGTTTGCTGGATGAACCGGACCGCGAAACGGCGTTACGGCAGCGCAGTCCGCGTGGGCAGGAGCATTTTCAACTGCCACAACGAGGGGACGAAGCCGAAGATCGAAGCCTTCCTCGCGCGTGCGGACGCCGGGGAGGACGAGATGTTCGAAACCCTCAACGGCTCCACCGGCGAGCGGGAATTCTTCGTCCCGGTGCGGGATGACGCGGGCGCGGTGATCGGCTATTTCGAGCGGCACGAGGTCCCCTGGGACAGGGCGCGGGCGGACAAGCCGGTCGGAGACTACTGGACGGACGGGGCCCGGGAAAAGCCGGATCCTGCCGACTGAGGGGGACAGGAAATGCGCATTCATATCATCGCCTGCCGGATCTTCGAGCGGGAGCTCGGGTATCTCGCCGCGAAAAGCGAAAATCCGGTGGATTTCACCTGGGTAGGCCGGGGACTGCACAACGAGCCGGACAAGCTCTGCGCCCGTCTCTGCGGAGCTGTCGACGCGCTGTACGATCAGCTCGCCTCCGGAGAACTGGAATACCGCCCGGACTATATCGCCCTCGGCTACGGGCTCTGCTCCAAGGCGGTCGTCGGGATCCGGTGCCGGGACATCCCCATCGTCATCCCCCGCACGGACGACTGCATCGCCCTGTTCATGGGATCCGAGGAAAAGTATCTGAAAGAATTCGCCGAAGTCAAAGGCGCCTACTGGCTCAACAGCGGCTGGATCGAGCAGAGCGTCCGCCTGTTCGACGGGGACGATCTGAAACGCCGCCGCTGGATGGAATACGCGGAGAAATACGGCGAGGACAACGCGGATTTCCTCATCGAAACGGAGAGCAGCTGGGAGAAGAACTACTCCACCCTCGGCTTCCTCCACTCGGAAATCTATGATTCGCCGGAATACCTCGCCCGGGCGAAGGAGGAGGCGGAACGGAAGGGCTGGACCCTGCGCGAGCTGAACGAAGATCTGCGGCTCCTCAGAATGCTGGTGAACGGCACATGGAACGAGACGGAATTTCTGATCCTGAAACCGGGCGAAGCCATCGAAGCCGACTACACGGGACTAAAACTCCGGGCATCGGGAAGAGGTTCCGAAGCGTAAGAAAACCCGAACCGGCACAAAGCTGGACGGGTTCCGACATAAGATCCCGCCGATACCGGCTGGGTCGCGGCACATCCGGAACGGAAAGGAAAAGCACATGACAAACAAGGAACGGGTATTGAAAACGCTTCGCTTCGAGCAGACGGACCGCGCGCCGTTCGCCGTACTGAACGGTCAGATGTGGATCGCCGCCCGGCACGGTCTGACGATGGCGAGCCTGCTGGATCTGCCGGACGCCGGGGCTCGGCTGCTGGTGGACGCCTACCGGGAGATCGGCACGGAGATCATGACTTCGGGCTGCTCCGCCGCATGGCCGATGATGGAAGTCATGGGCGGAAAGGTGGAAATGAACGCCCTTGCCGCCGAGATCCTCGTCCGTCCCCTCGGATCCCTCGAGGATATCGCAAAATTCGACGTCGAAAAGGTGATCGCCGACATGCGGGCAGACCGGTGGTATCAGAGGACCATCCTCCAGCTGCGGGAAATGCGGAAGATCGTCGGGGACGAGACCATGATCGGCGGCGGATTCTTCGGCCCCTTCACGATGGCGGCCCAGATGCTCGGCGTCGAGGACTTCATGGTGGAGCTCATGACCGGAGAAGAGGAGGACGTCAAACGGCTCGTCGACTTCGCGGCGGAGATCGTGATCGCCTATCTCGAAGACCTGACGGACAACGGCCTCGATCTCGTCACCGTCCCGGAACCCGCGGCCTCCGGCGACCTCATCCGTCCCTCGGACTTCGAGAAATTCGTGCTCCCCGCCGACGTCAAAGTCATGGAGCGGATCGCGCCGAAATGCCCGAACTACCTCATCCATATCTGCGGGAAGACGGACAAACTCGTTCCGGTCGTCGCGGCGACGGGCATGAGCGTCTTCTCCGTCGACTCCATCAACATGGTCCGCGCCCAGCTGGATTCCGCGGGACGGTGCGCCTTCTTCGGCAATCTCAGCCCCGCCGGGATCCTCGCGTCGAAACCGGCCGACGAGGTCTACGCCCTCAGCAAAGCCCTCTGCGCCTCGATGAAGCCCTACGGCGGATTCATCCTCGCCCCCGGATGCGACCTCGCCCCGAACATCCCCCTCGAGAATCTGCAGGCGATGGCACGGGCCGCCCGGGAATCGTAAACCGGGTTTATTCCCCGCTCCCGCCGTTTCGCTCCCGGGCATGACCGGCGGCGATCAGCGCGGCGAAGTCCTCGAAATGCCAGCCCTCCGTGGGCTTTTCCCCTCCCGCCTTATGGAAGAAGCAGGAGGGGATTTCTCTTTCCCGCAGATTCTTCGCGACGCAGGGGGCGCATCCTTTGTCGTGGTTGGACGGGTGAAAGGGGCAGTCCGTGTCCGCGCAGGTGCAGAACGGAACGGGATTTTTCGTCTGATTTTCCTTCATGTCATGCGATCCTTTCGTTTCGGTCCATCGGTTTCGGGAGTCAGAGAACAGTCTGATACTAATCTCAAACTAAAAGGGAAAACGCGGCTTCTTGAAAGAAGCCTGGCAAGAACTTCTGAAATGGGAAAAGGACAAGCTAGACCAATAACGTATCGTCGAAACCTTGGCACACCAATATAGCTATCCAACCGTATCAGAGTTATCGTTCGTGAGCTCACAATCATAGATTGTTCG
>CACZNC010000112.1 GCA_902782445.1 uncultured Ruminococcus sp. | reverse complement strand
CGGACGTCGGCAAGGGCTCTGCCCCTTGACCCCGCAACCTTTTTGAAAAAAGGTTGATCAAAAACTTTTGACATGGTTTAGAGTGAAATCAGTATTATTCGGTTGGGAGAGGATCCCGCCGTACCGGGACGGGAAGCGCTCTCCCCCGGGCCGCAGGAAAGTCAGTTCTCCTTCCGCTTCCTGTGGGTGAGGATCGCTCCGGAAGTCAGCGCCAGCGTTGTTCCCGCGATCAGGAAAGCCGCGGTCCCCTCCCCGCCGGTGCTCGGCAGTTCATATCCGGAAGAATTGGTGACGGTCAGGGTGAAGCTGTAGTTGTACACGGCATTGCCCGCTTCATCCGTCATCGGATCTCCGTTTTCGTCCGTGAGCGCCTCCGCGTCGATGGCCACACCGTCGCCGCTGCCGGAAAGGATATTGTCGGCCTGGGTATAACTCACATACAGCGGCCGGGTCTTCGGCTCGTTGTCGAAGGTCTTTGTCCGGGTGCCCGTGCCGTCCACGACGATGCGGACCGGTTCGGTGAGGGCAAGGTAACCGTCCGGCGGGAGCGTCTCGACCAGATAATACTCACCGCCGCCCAGCTTTCCGAGGGCGATCAGGCCGGTCGACATGTCGCTGACAAGATCGTCGGCGATCAGGGTCGGGTTTTCGTTCAGCACCGTTTTGCCGTTCTTGTCGGTCACGCAGTAATCCGCGCCGAACAGTTTGAAGCGCGCGCCTCCCAGCGGCCGGCTGCTCCCCGCCTCCGTCTTGAGGATATTGACGTCGAAGGAGGGCACCGTGTTGGTGATCGTGACGTAGTCCGCTTTGTTGCCGGAGATGATCTGATCGGGGTCCGCCTCCCCGTTCTCGTCCTTCGCGGCAATGCCCACCTGCTTCCAGCCCCCGGGCATATCTGTCTCCTCGACCTCGTAATGGGTGCCGACCGGCATGTTGCCGACGTAGATCACGTCGCCGGAGTAGATGGTCTCCTCGATGACGCCGTTCTCAACAGCATACTTTCCCGAACGGCCGAAGTTGCCGAAGGAGGGGTCAAAATCGCCGCCGTGAGGGTGATACGGGCCGTAGTGGATCCGGTACATCAGACCGCTTTCCGCGTCGTAATCGCCGTTTTCGTCCTTCGGAGAGCTCACCGGGCTGCCATGGCGGTCGGTCAGAGTGATTCTCACGCCGAAGGTCGCGGCAGCCGGATCGACGCCGGCCGTGTCCGCGGGTATGACGGTCTTCTTCTCCACATAGAGCCGGCCTTTCAGCGTGTTCGTGCCGGCGAAGGTCTCGAGCCTGCTGCCGCGCAGGGTGGCCGCGGATTCGTTCACGATATGGCCGTCGCCGTCCACCGCGAAGCTGACGTTGTACAGTTCCCCGTCGACCAGAGCGGGGTGATAGCTGTCCGCGGAGAACTCGAAGTGGTAGTCCACGGCCTCCTCCCCGAGGGTGTACTCGTGGCCGTCGTTGAGCACATAGTAAGTCGTTCCGCCGATCGTCACGGTCTTGTAGGTCCTGCCGCCGCCGGGATGTCGGCTGACCAGCAGAGCGGGCGCAATGCTGAAATCCCTGCTCGCCCAGGTGTAGCGTTTCTGCTCCGCGTCCCACACGGGGGAGAAGGTGTGATCCTTGTATTTCACGCCGTTTTCGTACATCGTCAGCGTGACGGAATACACCGCGCCTTCATGCTGAGCCGCGTAGTCCTCCACCAGATCCTTCAGCTGCTGCGGATCCATGCTGTCGTCCCAGTACTTGGTGACGCTCAGGCCGGATCCCGTCAGATCCATGGGATCGGGGTATTCGAGGGGCTTCGTGTACGGCCCGTCGTAGGTGGTCTCGGTGCCGCCGTTTTCGTCCGTCCTTGTGTCCACGATGGAGTACGTAACGGACTGGTTGGTGTTGGTCAGCACGGAGAAGGTGCCGTTCGGATATTTCACGATGGAGGGATACCGCTTCACGCCGCCCGTGTAATAAACCACATTGTTGTTTTCGTCGAGGACGGCAGCCGCTTTGCTCTGATCCCACGCATAGTCTTCCAGTCCGTTGTTCAGACCGGCTACGTAGTCATAGGCCTCCTGCTCGGGCCACACGACGAAGCTGCAGTTGTAGGAATAGCCTTCCATCAGCGTGCCGACCGCGGACAGGTCCCAGGTGATCTGACCGTTATCCTCGATGCCCGCCAGCGCCATTTTGTATTCGGTGGTGCCGACGGCCGCGGAGTAGCAGGTCTTGTCCTCCGTCACGGTGAGGTATTTGCCGGGGTTGGCCGGGTCGGGAATGGGACTGCCGTTTTCGTCGACCTGATTGCGCGTCACATGTTCGGTCTTCTTTTCGCCCGGGATATTCTGTCCGTTGACGGTGAAGGTCACGGCCGGATCCGCGTCGCTGCCGGAAGCGGTGACGGAATACAGCTCGCCCAGGGGGCCGGTCACCGAGTAGCGGAAGCCGTCGGCTTTGCCGCTCACCAGTGTGGTGGCCGTGGCGTCGGTGGTCAGGCCGTCGGAAACGGTCACGTTGCCCACGGCGATGGTGCCGGAAACTTTCGAGAGGATGTGCTGGAACGCCGACATCAGGGCATCGTTGTCGCCCGCGTCGTGGAAGTGCTCGGTCAGATCGTCCGTCTGCGCGGTGTTGTCCGCATGGCCGTAGGCGACGTTCACCAGCCGTCTCAGGTAGCCGACCTGTTCTTCGCCCTCGCCGTAGGTAAAGATGCCGTAGAACTCATACCCGGCAGTGACCAGAGCCCGCGCGTCGTCCCTGGCAGGCTCATAGGCAACGATAAAGCCGCCGCCCACATTGTTGTAGTGCTTCGCGCCGCCCGTCTCTCCGGCGTAGGCTGTCGGCTCGCCGTCGGTCAGGAAGAGGATGAACATCGGCTCGTCCGGCTCTGCGGCGTGTTTGGTGTCGGCGACGTACTTGGCATATCGCAGCGCGTCCTCCCAGTTGGTGCCGGAAGGCGCGGTGTCCTTGTTGACGCCCGCCATGAGCGTATTAAAGTCCGTCGACCAGCCGACCTCGGTGCCGTAGTTCGGCGCATTGCCCACGCCGTCGGTGCGGGGATAGTTGCCCAGCGCCCGGTCCGCGAAGCTGATGACGGAGAGCTCGATGATGTCGTTCACCCGGATCGGTTCCCCGTCTCTGTCCAACACCCGCTCGCCGCTGTCGTCAAGCAGGTAACCCTCATTGTCCTGTTTGAACGCGGTGTTCTTGGCCAGGAGCTGGGAGATCAGCGTGCTCAGCGCGGCCTGCTCCGCATCCAGACGGCGGTCCCCCTCCGTCGCGGTGTACACCTGACCGGGATATTCATCCGTAAAATAAGACGAATACCCATTCTGTATTTTTGTCTTGTAGTATTTGTCGTTGTTGGTAAACAGCTGGAAATAGCTGTCCCCTTCCTTCCCGTAATACGTCACGCTGCCCTTGGGCTTGCCGTTGTACTCTGTATAAATTTTGACCTTGTTGTTGACCATACTGCTCGAACGGTCCATCACGATCAGCACGTTCGAACGGGTCACCTCGGCGGTGTTGGTCGAACGGGACGAACCGGCCACGCTGAGTTTCAGGGTGTAGGTGCCGTCCTTTCTGCCGTCGGCGGTCAGATTGGGCGTCAGGGTCTTCGAGGACGCCGGAGACGGCAGCGCGGAATTGCCGCCTTCCCCTGTGCCGGTCAGACCTTTCACTCCCGCCGGGGACAGCGTGACGGCTTTCGCGGGATCGTACACCGGCGCTTCCGCCATGCGCTGCGGGGTCCGGGCGTCGTAGGTCTCCTGTCCCACAAAGGTGCCGGTGTCGGAGAAGCTGCTCTGCTCGTATCGGAAGCTCACGATGCCGCCGTCACGGCCGGTTTCGGCTGCGACGTCCCCGATCAGCTCGATACCTTCTTCGCCAAAGTGCGCCACACCGCACACCGGTTCGCTGTCCCCCAGCGTTTTCAGGCCCTCGTCGTAGCTGATTTCCACGCGCACCGGGGCCTTCGGCTCGATCTCTTCTCCGTTGTACACGAGGCTGATATCGAAGAAGCGGGCCGCGTCCAGGTTCACAAGGTGCGTCTCGGGCAGTTCCCCCATGCCCTCGCTGTAGTTCTCGCGCATCGCCTCGACCTCGAAGTGTTCACGGTTCACCTCGTACCACGCCTGCCCGAGCCGCTGGATATACTTGTCGCTCTCCGGATCGATCTCCGCCGCCGTGAGCTTCGTCCCCTCGGGGATCCCGGCGTTCTCGTCATAGATCACCGTGATCCGGTAGGTCTTTCCGTCGGCGGTCATCACGTTGGTGCTGATCTGCGCGTCCGTCACCCGGATGGAGAAGGATCCTCCGTCCCTCAGTTCCGCCGTGAGGTATTCCACGCTCTCGAAGGGTTTCAGGCTGATCAGGGCCCAGTCGGGGGCGGAGAATTCCTTCGCATCCATCTCCCGACGCCGCTCTTCGGTCACCTCCGCGCTCGCTTCGCATTCCAGGCCGTATTCCGCTTTCAGTTCTCCCGCCGTGACGTCGAAGGTCACCGGGACCGCGCGGACAAGACTCTCGTCCGAGAACCGCACGTCCGCAATCTCTTCGATCAGACCGTCGGCCCCGGCCTCGGGATCGTCGTCATAGCTCCCGTCCGCCGCGAGGAAACCGGCAAGCAGTTCCCGCAGACTGACGGAATCCCCGCCGGTGAGGCTGTATTCGTATACCTGCCCGTCGGCTTCCCAGTGGAAATCCACGCAGTAGATCACGCCGTAGACCGAGAAACCGTCGGCGGTGAATTCTACGGAACCGTAAGAATCTTCGGCCGCTTCGACAGCCTGGACGGCGGGGAGGTCGGACAGTTTCTCCCGGGCATTTCCTTCCTCGATGCCCTGAAATTCATCCGCTTCGTATGCAAACGGATCGACCGCCGCCGGCAGAACGCTGCCTCTCAGAAACAGAGGTTCTTCTTCAACCGGGATCATCTCGTCGGGCTCGTCGTCTGCCGGTTCGGATCCCGCGGCCGCCCCGTTCTCTTCGGAATAATGGAAAACGTTCAGTTCCGCGTTTTCCGGGATCTCTCCCCTGTCAAAGGTCTCGATCGCCACGTCCACGGGAGCGGCAGGCTGAACGGGATTGCCTTCGGCGTCAAGGATGGTGATGTCGAAAAATCTGCTGTAAACGGTTTTCTGCCCCTCGGGAAGGGACTCTTCCGCGGCGGAAAGGTAGGATCCGTCGAACACTTCCCGGGTCACAAGCGACGCCCCCTCGGGAATCCGGGCATCTTCGCCGTATGCGACACGGACCTCATAGGTGCCGTCCCCGTCCGTCAGAACACCGCTCGAAAAAGCCTTCGGAGTCTCCTTTACGGTGACCACGGCGAAGGTTATGCCAAAAGCCGGCGCGGCAAGCCCGATCATCATCACGCATGCCAGCAGAAGGGAAAGCGTTCTCCTCCCCGCGCGGCGGCCGCAGTCCATTGTTTCAAGTGCTCGACGTTTCATCCAGTGCGCTCCTGTATTCTCCTGTTCAGGAGAACTTGCAGGCCCGTTCTCCTGAAATCGCTGTCCGTGTTCGATTCCCTTTGCTCTGAATACCCCCGGGGCGGGGAGAATGTTGCGCGCGCTCTCATTTTCGTCAGATTGTCCAAATCCGGCGGACGGACGGGGCAGGGAGCGGATGGAGGACCTTCCGTTCCAACCACTTTTGTCCTGAATTCTTGACAAAAACGCCCTCGATATGCTATAATGACAAAGCCACCTCAATCGAAAGGAAGACACCAAAATGAAAAAAACGGTCTCCCTCCTCTGCGCCGTTCTGATGGCTGTGACCATGGCTGTCCCGGCCTTTGCGTATGAAGTCATCGGCACCGTTCTCTCCACCGATATCCGCGCCTATATCAACGGCGCGGAAATTCCCGCCTACAACATCGACGGCAAGCTTGCGATCGTTGTCTCCGATCTGAACAACTACGGATTCAGAACGGTCTACAACAACGATACGCGCAGATCCTCCGTGACCCGCAATCCGAACGCCAATTCCGGCTTCGTCTCCGTTCCTTCCAAGGCCTCCGGGCTTCCCATCGGAGCCCGTGTGATGGACGTGTACAGGAGCGACATCACGGTCGATCTGGACGGACGCGTCGTTCCCGCAGTCAACGTGGAAAACCGCATGGCAATTTATTTCTCCGACCTCAAAGGCTACGGTACCTACGGCTACGACAACGCGACCCGCACGTCGAAGATCACGCTCGCCGGCTCCGGGCCTGCCGTAATCGACGCGGATCCTCTCAAAATCGTGAAGGCCCCCGCCGACTATAAGATGAAATCCGAATCCGAAGCCGTTTCCTTCACCGTGCAGATCTCCGGCGGCAGGGCCCCCTATACATACAGATGGTTCACTGAAAAAGGGACCAGTCTCACGTCCGAGTCCGCGACGATTCTGGGGACCTCCCACACGTACACTGTGTCCTTCCCGGAAAGCGCTCTCGTCAGCACGAAATCCGTCTATTTCTACGTCGAAGTAACGGACGCGAACGGCGCGCGGGCCACCTCCGGAAAGGCTGTTCTCACGCCGCCGACCTACGATGCGATCAGGATCACAAAACAGCCCGCGGCCTATCAGATGAGATCGGACAGGGATACCTCCGCCGCATTCACCGTTGAGATCTCCGGCGGCAGGGCTCCCTACACATACAAATGGATCGAGGAAGTCGACGGAAACAACGGATGGTCCTCTTCCGATTCCTCGTCCTCCACGAAGAACACCTTTTACGAGAAGGACGGCCAGACCCTCTTCCGTTCCTACAGCACCGTCAAGCTGTACTGCGAAATCACGGACAGCAACGGATACACGATCCGCTCCGAAAAAGCGGAACTGAAACCCTATGCGGGGGCCTTCAAAATCACCAGCCAGCCCAAGGATGTCACCGTAACGAGCACGACCTCGTCGGCTTCCTTTTCCGTAACGGTCACAGGCGGTACCGCGCCTTACACGTATGACTGGCACCTCGAAGAGGGACGGTATACCACTCCGTTCACGTCCTATTCCACTTCAAGCGCCTCGGACACGCTCACTCTCGATTCCCGCGATCTGAGCCGGTGGGCGGATTCCTCCTCGACCCTTTACATCGTGTGCGAAATCACCGACGCGAACCGCACGACCATCGCTTCCGACAGAGCGAAACTGAGCTACTCGGCTTCGTCTTCCCTCTCCGTTGTCTCCCAGCCCCGGGACTGCTTCATGCAGAGCAAGCAGGACAACGCCTCCTTCTCCGTCACCGTTTCCGGCGGAAAAGCTCCGTATTACTACGACTGGTACATCATCGACGGCAGCCGTCCCACGGATTATACGACCCACTCTTCCTCCAGAACGACGGACGAGATAACCCTGGACTGGATCGACCTGAAAGACTGGTACGGTTCCGTCGATTACGTCTGGATCGTCTGTACGGTCACCGACGCGGAAGACCGTGAAGTCTCGACCAAAAAGGCGCGGCTCGACTTCGATTACTCATCCGGCGGCGGAAGCTCTTCGGGATCTTCTCTGTGGATCGTGGAGCATCCGCAGGATACAAGAGTTGTAAACGGGGAAGCCGCCTTCCATATCGCTGTATCGGGCGGCAGGGCCCCGTACAAATACGAATGGACCATATCGCTCGCCGGATCCCCCGTCGGCACGACAACGCACACGTCTTCCGCCGAATATGACAGCTTCACCCTTAATTCGGCGGATACGTGGAAGGTCTTCGAAGACATGGTCCGCGTCTACTGTACGGTGACCGATGCGAACGGGGAGACCGAAATATCGGCAAACGGAATGCTGTATTGATTCTGCCGTTTCGGTGTGATGCGTCCCCGGCCGTTCCTGCTTTCGATTTGAAGTTCCCGATCTCTTTCCGGGTCCTCACCTGCGCTTTCTTTCAGATCGACGCGGATGGCGTGATCTGATCGAGACAAGGATAGAAAAATCTCAAAAAGCCCTTCGGGTCCGATTTCCCGGAGGGTTTTTCCGTCGCACGGGCATACCGTCTCATGTTCGGAGGGAAATCCGCTCAAGGTAAAGGAAACGCGGCTTCTTGAAAGAAGCCTGGCAAGAACTTCAATTGGGGGGAGGACAAGGTTATACCAATTAAGTACGGTTGAACCCTTGCACACCAAAATAGCCATCCAACCTTATCAGAGTTATCACACGTGAGCTCACAATCATAGATTGTTCGCACTCTACGGAGAGCGATCAAAACCCATATAGTTAGCTTTTTAGAACGAGAATAGTATTAGAGCGGTCAGAAAAAGCCCCTTCCCTGCCGACTTCATGTCAGCCTGAGAAGAGGCCTTTTCTCACGGTATTCCGGTTATCTCATAACCGGGTTATCCCATAACCGGGTTATCCCATAACCGGGTCATCCCGTCACCGACCCGATCACGATCAGCACGATCGAGAGGACGAACAGCACGGCTCCTGTGATCGCGTATGCCTTGGGAGCCCCTGCGTACCGGAATTCTTTCACATGGGCATCCCAGGTCTTTTTGGGATTGTAGCAGATCGTATACCGCGGTTCCTTCGGCTCAACCTGCCATTTTACGTTTTTCAGGAGCTGCTCTTCTCCATTTGCGGTATACTGGAAATTGATGTGGTAGGTGGTGCCCTTACGCCGCTGATAGGTCTTTCGGACTTCGGTGACGTAGCCTGCCGTTTCTTCCGTCCGCCGTTTATTCTGTGCCGCCTGGATCGGTGCCAGGATGAGGAGGACTACGGCGATGATGAAGAAGGCGAAACCAAATGAGATGAGGATTGCCATGTTCGTGCTCCTTTCGTGTTCTCTTTGTATTTGTCGGGCGATGTCTGTGCCCTCAGACGGACCGGTGCCGGAAAATGGACGGCGCTTTTTGACGCGAAACGCGGCTTCTTGAAAGAAGCCTGGCAAGAACTTCAATTGGGGGGAGGACAAGGTTATACCAATTAAGTGCGGTTGAACCCTTGCACACCAATATAACCATCCAACCTTATCAGAGTTATCGCACGTGAGCTCACAATCATAGATTGTTCGCACTCTACGGAGAGCGATCAAAACCCATATAGTTAGCTTTTTAGTACGAGAATAGTATCAGTCGCTGTCTTCCCCGCCCGCTTCCCTGTCCGACGTGGAGCGGCCGTAATAGGGGGAATCGCCGTAGAACCGGTCTTTCAAAGTACAGCCGGACCAGTACCGGCGGAAGTAATAATAGTCGTCGCAGAAACGGTTGCAGGAATAGTCGTAGACCGTCCGCTTCTCAAAGAGGCGGAATCCGCTTTTCTCCGCCGTCCGCCGGGATGCCGGATTGTCCACGTCCATGACGACGGTCAGATAGTCGACGCCGTGCTCCCGGCAGAAGGTCTCGGCGAATGCCTCCGCCGCTTCGGATGCGTAACCTTTCCGGGTATACGCGCCGATCATCATCCACCCGAGATCGTATTCGCGGAGCATATTCTGCCTGCAGAAGGAAAGACACCCCATGACTTCTCCGGTTTCCCTGTTCTCGATCGCGTAACAGCGCCACGAGTCCATGTCTCCGTCTTCCTCATACCGCCGGAATTTCCGGATCCAGTCGGACATATCCTCCGGGCTGACGTCGACCTCCAGAAAATCCGGGCAGAACTCCGTCACCTGCGGATCGGTTTTGATCCTGTACAGCGCGTCGGCGTCTTCCTCCCGGAACGAGCGGACGATCAGCCTTTCCGTTTCAATCCTCATTTCTGTTTCCTCCCCTGCGTTTTCCGCGGCCGGATATCTGTCCTTCTTTTCCGCGGAATCCGTTTCACTGCCGGAGCCGTTCCATGTTACAGTCCGTCCGTATGGTAAATCATGCCGTCGGGTTTGTCAAGCGGTTTTATTGATCTGTAATATAAATGCAATATGCGGCGTTTCCCGTCCCCGTGATCCGCACCGTCCATCGGCTATTCATCCAGACTGAACCGGAATTCCCCGTTCTGGCAGCCGCCGTCCGTCTCAACGATGATATATACGGTCCCCGCTTCCACATATCCGCCGCGGGAGTCCGCCCCCTCTCCTCCGGAGATCGAAAACAGCTCTTGTTTGTCTCCGTAGAAATCATAATACACGACGGCGCTTCCGGATTCCAGCCTGGCTGAGTATTTCAGATCTCCCTCCCCGGAGCTTTTCAGCCTGAACACCATGCGGCCCTCAAAGGAAGCGAAGCTCATATAGGCCGAATCGGATTTGTTTGAATGGACGAAACCCAGCGCCTTATAGCTCGAAACATACTTGCCGCAGCCTGCCAGAGAGAGCGCCAGCATCGCGGAAACAAGCAGAATGACGATCTTTTTCATTGCGTACTCCTGTCGCTGAATAATATCCTGCATAATAGGTTTCACTGCGGGAAAACGCCCTGCGCCGGACGGGAAGTCATAAATCCCGTTTCAAATAGCCGCATGTAAATGGGAAAAAGTCAAATTTCCTTGTCCCAATATGAACGGCTCCGTTCGCTTCATACCATTTTCGAAGGACGGCGTTTTCCTCAACGATCCCGATATGCATCGTACGGCATCCCATGCTTTTCGCGGCGGAACAGGAATGTTCCAGCAGCTGCTTTCCGATTCCCCGGTGTCTGTATCGCGGCAAAACCGCAAGATTGTTCAACTCGCATTCTCCGTTTTCCCGGATCAGCAGAGAATAATACCCGCATAAAACGCCGTTTTCTTCCGCGGCGAACATCAGGCGGCGTTCTTCATCCAATTGCCGGTACAGCCTGTCCTCCGAAACGGAAAAAGCGGTAAATCCCGGGGCGTTTTCCTTTGTGAACCCAAATTCGTCCGCAACGGTCATAAAACTGCTTCGTATCAGGTCCACACAGGCCGGTATTTCCTCCCGGGTCACTTCCCGTATCATGTTTTCCCCCCAAATCCCAGGTTTCCGGGATCATTTCTTTCGATTCTTGCTGTGCTTCGCTTCCGCCGCTTTCATCGCTTCGTTCGCCTCTTCGTCCCACACCGTCCGTTCGGGACCGAGGGTGCCGTACATCGTGTTTTCGAACGAATACGTCATTTTTGCGGTCTTGATCAGTCTTTCGCTGTCGATATCGTCGGGAAACGTGCCGAGCCGGCTGTAAATGTCCTCCGTGATCTCATAATCGTACTGCTCGCGCCCCTCGCGGCTGGTGTACATGATCTCCGCGAAGTACCGCCCCGTATCGGGATCATAATACGCCGTCCAGTTATTGCCCTGTTTTTTCGTTTTCAACTTTCTCTGCCGCCTTTCCTTGCTCTTCCGGCATTCGCTTTCCTGCCGTCCTTTTTCCGTGTCTTTCGTTTGAGATCGCAAGAAACCGCCTCAGCGTTTCGTTTTTCAGGATCTGTCCCCGCGCCCGCTCCGAGAAAATGTCCGCGAACTTTTCCACGGTGCAGTCTATATAAAAATCCTTCGGCAACCTGTTTGCGTACTCGCCTCCGCCGTAACTTCCCGCGGAGCTGCCCGGCGTGAAGCAGTTGAAATGGATGTCCGGCTGCCCGTCCTGAAAAAAGCGAAGCGTGACGATATCGTGTTCGTGGGCGACTTCTATGTCATATTCGGCGAGGGGAATGTCGCTGTGCAGGAAATCGAGTCCGTTCTCCTCCGCGAACCGTTCGGCAAAAGTGTCGTATTCGCCGCGGATCAGCACCTTTCTTTTCCGCCACCGATTCAAAAGTTCGGGCGGCGCGGCGGCGGACTCCACCGTCCGGCTGAGGATTAGGCAGTCTATATGCAAAAACGCATCGAGATACCCCTCGCCGAGCCCGGTGATCCCTTCGGTCACGCTGAGCGTGTCGTACTCTTTCGCCCAGTTTCTGCTTGATTCATGCCATAACGCGGTGTCCTCGCGGCAGAGCGCGCCTTCGCCCTTCACTTCAAGCAGTCCGCTGTAATGGTTGATGTAAGTTATTTTTTCGTTGTGTTTTGAAAAGTACACTGCTTTTCCCCCGCTGAACCGGAATACTCGTTTTCGTCCCCGCGAAACGCTTTTGCCCCGTCTTTCATATATTCTACCAACCTGGCAAACTGTCTTATCCGCGGGATCACAATATCCCTGTCCGCGTCATAAGGCAGTTTCGTCAAGACGCTTTCGTTCTGAGCTTCTGCGGTCACGCGGAGAAGAAAATCGGCATCATCCGCCAAAGTCCCCACCCGCCAGGGCATTTCCTTCAGATCAAATCCTGCCGTTCCCGGAGCGATATCGTTGATCTCTTTCTGATCTCTCAGAAAGGACAGCAGTTCCTCCTGATGCTCCGTCTTTTCAAAAGTGTCCGCTGCCGTGATCAAAAGATCAAGGAAACTGTCCGTTCCCTGATTGGACATCACGATCCATTCGCTGCGCGGCGCCGTTTCATTCAGCCGTATGATATTGCTCATAGACCCTCCGCTAACTCCGATTTGTCCGTTTCTTTGGTCGGTCCGATAAACCGGAACCGAAGGGCGCCGTCGCCTTCCCGAAAGGTTGATTCATACCAGGATGTAAGTCCGAAATCCGCGCACGGAGTAGTACGAATCCGCCCCGTTATGAAACGTGAACACCGATCCGTATCTTCGTTCGCAGAATATGGCGCCGCCTCTTTGTCTGATCTCTTCCGGCGTTTGTACCCAGGAAGAGGTTTTCAAATCAAATTCACCGAGCTCCTGCAGCCTGCGGTAAAGCTCTTCCGTCAGCAGGGAAGCGCCAATCTCCTGCGCCATACCCAAAGCGCTGCCTGCGGGAGGATTTTTCGCGCGCTTTTTCAAAGCTTCATCATCATAGCACAGGCTTCTGCGTCCGGAGGGAGATTCTTTCGCGCAGTCGCAAAAAATGAGTTTGCCTGTTTCTTTGTCAAACCCGACGGTGTCCGGCTCGCCTCCGCTTTCCTCCATCCTGCGCAGAATCTCGGGCGCTTTCGGATCCGCCAGCAGGCGCTTCTCAACATCAGCCCACTCAAGTCCGGAATGAAGCGCCATGTTCTTTTGAAATCTCGTTTTCAATATCTCCAATATCATGGTTACCTCGCAAATCCCAGCTTCTCGTTTTCTCAAATCCTCTTAACTGTTTTCCCATGCTCCGTTCAGAAGAAAAGGATCTCTCTTCCGTTTCTTCTCTCTCCCCGCGCAGTGACGTCCTGCATCGCCCCGCCCGGCGGACGGCTTTCAAAAAACAATCCCGGGGCCCGATCTCATTATACCGGATACGGCCCGGGGATGTCAAGTTCTATTTTGGGACTTCCTGTTCACAGTTGAGAAGGAATTTTCGTCTGCGGGGGGCAGTTCAAA
Source organism: uncultured Ruminococcus sp. (assembly GCA_902782445.1). Lineage (GTDB taxonomy): Bacteria > Bacillota > Clostridia > Oscillospirales > CAG-272 > UMGS1696. The sequence continues at coordinate 532 of CACZNC010000112.1, read as the reverse complement.
TCCGAGGTTCCGTGCATGAATTCCCTCGACCCTCTCGGTTGTCACACGCTTTGCCGCCGTGTATCTTACGTTCCGCAGAAGCCGGTGGTTCGCGCTCGCCTACGCCGCAAACGATCTTGTGCTACACAAAACCATTGCAAAAGGGTTTTGCGTGATCCTGAAAGTCAGAATGACTTTCAGGACAGTCTAAATCAATGATTTAGACTGGAATTTGTATTACTGTTCTCTGGGCAATGGCGTCGGTTGAGAACAGATCATACATATCCGCGCTTGTCTGCTTTGTTGTGTTCTTCGTGAACGATCTGTACGGCTTCATAAACTGGGGACGTATAAAGGAACGACGAAACGGCGATGAATCCCCCTCACACGGAGTCAAAAAAGAATTCCGATCCGAAAAGCAGGCCGTTGATTTTCCTTATACTAATCTCAAACCAAAAGGGAAAACGCGGCTTCTTGAAAGAAGCCTGGCAAGAACTTCTGAAATGGGAAAAGGACAGGCTAGACCAATAACGTATCGTCGAAACCTTGGCAC
>CACZNC010000111.1 GCA_902782445.1 uncultured Ruminococcus sp. | reverse complement strand
CGAGCTCACATGTTTCGGCTGACGTCAGCGAGAATTCCCAAAGGGGATTCTCGGGGGTGGGATAGCCCGTGTCATGTTTGGATATATGGCATTCCCACCTCGTCGTTCGCATTCTACGGAGAGCGATCAAAACCCATGATGACAGCTTTATAGAAGGAATATAGTATGAGAAGATTTGGAACACGACCGTTTCCGGCCTGGATCATGTCGAACCGGGATCCCGGATCCGGAGCGGGAATCCTGTCACTCGCTCCCGAGAGCCTCGTAAGCCCGGACGACCTTGTCGTAGACCTTCGTCGTCATTTTGATGTTCTTCTGGATATACGACGCGATATCCGCGCTTTTTGCCCGCATGAGATCTGGCAGGATGTAGAGAAAATTCGACTGGTTCGAGAAGTTCATGCCGAAGTCGTAGACGCTGGTGTCGAAAATGATGTCAAGCATCTGCCTCGTCTCGTCGTGCCTTGCGATCTTGCCGTCGAGGAGGTTGTCGAAATAGGCGGGCAGAACCTGCTTCTTGCTCTCGTATCCGAGCTCCTCCGCCACCATGCCGACGAGGGCGGTGTCCCGGCAGGAGACCGGCACGCACTGAAGTCCGGTCCAGTTGAGGGAGACGTACTCCTTCTGGTTCTCGTCGTACTTCGGGAAGGGCACGATGCCGTAGTCCACCTCGGTGGTCCGGTACTGTTCCATGGAGCTCAGAGACATATAGTAGAACAGGGCGTGATAGGTCTCGAAGGGGATGTACCGGTCGTTGACGCTGGAATTGACATAGGCCCGGTCCCCCTCGCAGAAGAGCTTGTAGAACTTCTCCATGACGGAGGCGGCCTTTTCGGTCTGGAGAGCGACCTGCGGCACCCCGTCGACGAATTCCGCGACAAACTGATCGCAGCCGTACATGAAGGAGATCATCGGCCAGCCGTCGTTGCCGCAGACGCCGTACTGGTCCTTCGCGTTCATCTTGCCGTCGCCGTTCAGGTCCACGATGGCCCGGTCACAGAGCTCCGTCATTCTGTCCACCGTCCAGGAGCCGTCGAGAACCATGTCGTAGATGTTCCCGATCCCGGCGTCCGTGGCGATATCGTTGTTGAACCACACCACGTTCGGGTCTGCGATCAAAAGGTCGCTGGCGGCAAAGGGCGTCACCCCGGCGATGGTGAGCTGTTCGAGGATGGACTGGTTCCAGTATGGCTTTGTGAGATCGACATAGGGGATCTTGTTCCAGTCATAGATCAGCGCGCTGGACAACAGCCCTTGCAGGCCGTTGATGCAGTGGGTCACCGCCATGTCGTAGACCCCGTCCCCGGCCGAGACCGCGCTTTTCACTTCCGCGAGGATGGTGTCGATATAGCCCTTGGTGATAAAGGTGATCTCCACGTTGAGCTTCTCGTCCACCGTCTGGTTGCGCAGGACCATCGCGTCGTTCATGACTTCGCCGTTGAGCTCCTCCGAGCTGAGGTAGAACTCGTACAGGGACCAGTTCGGATAGATCACGGTGAAGGTCGTCCCGCCGAAATCCGCGTCTTCGGGGAGTTCGGGGGAGGCGAAGGCGGTCTCCTCCGCGGGCTCCGCTTCTTCGGCGATCTCGGGGACTCCGGCCGCCGCGCTGTTCTGCTGTTCCGGGGGCAGATCCGCATTTTCCCGGCTCTCCCCGCAGGCCGCGAAGGTCGGAAGGCAGAGCATGAGGGCGAGGGTCAGCAGAAGAAGTTTTTTCATGGAATGATCCTCCTCTGGATTTGATGTCGGATTTATCTGTATTATACACGACGCGCCGTTTTTTTGCAAGGGGGACCACGGACTTTGCCCCAGTTCTTTCCCAGTTTCGGCCGTACCCCGCGGAATGTCCCGCCGTTCTGTCTGCGCAGCGGTTTTTCCGGGGAGATATTGACAAAATTCAAACTGTTTGGTATACTAAAAACGGCGGAGGAGAAAGGATCCCCGCGGACGGCGTCATTCCGACGGATCCCGCAAAGCCGCGAGACAGGCTGCGCCGCCTCTTTTCGAGCATCGGTTTATTCACAAAAAGTTTACAACAAAATCCGCCTTTTTTCGGTAACAAATCCCCTGTCGTTTCGTTTATATGGTCAGAGCATGTGCTCAGAAATTCAAACATCCGCATTGGCCGCACGCGGCGATGGAACGGAGACGGAAAATGAAAAAAACGATCTCGGCAATTGTACTGATCTGCATGATCCTGACTGCCCTTTCCGGGTGCAGAAAGCAGGGCACGGAATCGCTGAATGGAGCGGAACTGACCGTCGGAGGCCGGGGAACGCTGACGGGGATTTACGAACCGACGCCCCTTGTCCTGCCGGAGGGGTTTGAACTGGCGGACACCGCCCAGATCGGGACGGATCCGGATGCCGGGGAGATCCTCGTCCTCGCGCAGAAGGGCGAAGAGATCACGGAAGAGGACGGGAATGTCCGCTGGAAGGCCGAACTGTGCCTTGCCGTGTATGACGGGGCCGGAAAGACCGTCCGTGAAGTGGCGCTCGAGGACGCGGACAGCAGCGGGCCCCGGGTCGCCGCAGTCTCGCCGGAACGCGTCTGGGCCTTCTGCGATCTTTCCCCGTCCGGGAACGGCCGCCTGCTCGAATGGGACGCCTCCACGGGCAGGCTCCTGTCCGAAACGGAAACCTCCGGCATCCACGGATGGGCGGGACAGACCTCCCCCCGCAAGCTCATCACGGACGCGAAGGGGAATCTCTGGCTGAGCGATCCCGCCAAGGTGGTCGTGATCTCGCCGGAGCGGGTGTGGATCAACCAGTTCAAGCTGAACGCCCTCGACCTGGCGGCTTTTCCGGACGGGACGGTCTGGGCGGTGTCGAATCTCGCTTCGGGGCGGGGCATCGCGCGGCTGGATCCCGAAACCGGGCGGTACGAGGACGCGGTGTCTCTCTGGAGCAGCGCCGTGAACGCCGCGGGGGGACCGGGGGATGCGTACGGCTTCTATTACAACGGCGAGAACGGGATCTGCGGCGTCAAAACGGACGGGGCGGGCAAACCGGTCTCCGAGGAGCTCATGAGCTTCGTCAACTCCAGCGTGAATTACAACGCGTCCCTCACCCCCTCGGAGGACACGATCCAGCTTTCCGCCGCGCTCTCCGACGAGGCCTTTGTCATGACGGAGTGGAGCAGGGGGCCGGACGGGCGGTTCCGCTTTCTTCCGGTGCTGTACCGAAAGGGAGAAGATCTCGAACTCTCGACGGTGAAGGAGATCCAGATCGCCCACTGGCAGGCCCTGCCGCAGAATCTGGCGTGGGAGATCACGCAGTTCAACAGGGCGCACACGGACATCCGCGTCACCATGCTGGACTACACCAAATACAACACCGACGAGGACAGGACGGCAGGCGCGAAGCAGCTGACGCTGGACGTGATCACGGGGATCGTCTCGCCGGACATGCTCGTGGGAAGCACGGCCGAGGGACCGCTCCTTGAAATGCAGAAGCACGGGATCGCGATGGATCTCACGCCGTATCTGAAAGACGCGGGGCTCGACGGCGATCTCTTCGGCTGCGTGAGAACGAGCTTCACGGACGGGGACGGAAAGCTGTGGGGGATCTGCCCGACGTTCAGTTTGAACTTTTTCGCGTCCTCGCAGGAAAGATTGGGAGCTCTCGGTGAAAAAGGACGCTGGACAACGGCGGAGTTCATGGATTTTTTGGAAGCCCTGCCGGAGGACTGCGCCCTGCATACCTATTCCACCCGTGACACGCGCGGCGACCTCGGACCCGATTTCAACGCGTTTATCGACCGGGAGACGGCATCCTGTTCCTTCGATTCGCCGCTGTTCTACCGGTATCTCCGGTGGCTCGAGACCCTGCCGACCGGTAAGGAATGGTGGGGCGGTGAAGGCGAATCGCACGGGCTGAACAAGTGGCCGATCGCGCCGTATCTGCACAGCGGAAAGCTCGCGCTGCGCGGCGTCGGGATGCAGGACACGGACAGCGTCATCAACGTGGATATCAGGTCGACGGGTGACAAGAACTACGCGCTGATCGGCCGTCCGTCCGAGAAGGGTTCGGGCGTCGATCTGTTTTCGGACACGGGGATGGTCGTGCTGACGCGCTCAAACGTCCCCGACGCGTGCTGGACCTTCATCCGGGCCTGTCTCGAAGACCCCGGGCTGACGAACAGGGAGCGCTGGCATGACGGAAGAGGACTTCCCGCGCTGAAATCGGTGTATGACGATGAGATGAAAGCTCTGAGCCGGATACCGGTCGCAAAAATTCTCACCGACAACATGCAGTTCCCGCACTCCTTCGTGGAAGACGAGGATCCCGCCTTTGTGGAAGAACAGGCGAAGAGAGAGGCGCGCAACGGAACGTGGTACCTTGAATCGTTCGACGAGGAGGAGCTTTCCTTCCTGCGCGGGTTCATCGACGGGGCGGGGGAACCGTTCACGGACGCGTTTCCGGCGGATGCGAATGCGATCGTGCAGGAAGAGATCAACGAATACCTCGCCGGAATGGGCACGCCCGAGGACTGCGCGAAAAAGATCCAGTCCCGCGTGTCGATCTGGCTGTCGGAGCATTCCTGATCCAGCCGGCGGGACACAAAAACAGCAGGAGGCACAGGTCATGAAGCGCAAACGCCTGAACCGGGACGCATGGGGATTTCAGTTCTACCCCTATTATCAGATGCGCCTCGACACGGAATTCTTCCGGGGGACGGTCTGCCTGATCCGGCTGACGGACGGGGAGGAGCAGTACTGGGACATGCCGAAGGCCGGGAAGGTCCGGGTCACAGGGGCCGGGATGACATGGATGGAACTGATCCCGGACGGCGCTTCCCGGGTCCTGACCGTCAAATACTTCCCGGACGGGTCCCATGGGGAGGAGAGGACCAATTATCCCGCCCCCGCCGACGAACGCTTTCAGCCCTCGGTCTGGTACGTCGACGTCATCGACGGGATCGGAACGGACGGGGACGGGGTCGCGGTATACGTCGACAAATACCTCGACGTGATCTTCACCCCGGAGGGGGACGTGAAGATCGACGACCGGGACGAGCTCGACGCCGCGTATTCCTCGGGGGAGCTTTCAAAGTCCCAGTATGAGGCGGCCCTCGAAGAATGCGGGAAGATCCTCGGGGACTGGTGCCGGGATATCCGGGCGACGGACGCATGGTGCGCGAAAATCCGCCGGACCGTCGAGGACAGGATCGCCCGGGGAGAACCTCCCACCCTCTGCCGGGAGAAAGCCGGGCAAAAGGACGGGGCATGAGCGGGACCTCCTCCGAAAAAATCTGAAAAATCCCTAAAATTGGGGATGCAATTTCCTCCGGAATCTGGTATACTGGTATCAGCGCAAAGGACGCGCGCCCATATTTTCGGAAAGGATCGGGTTATCCGCCATGAAAAAACGTCTTTTGTCCCTGCTTCTCGCAGTCCTCATGATCGCGGGAATGGCAGGATCCTCCCTCGCCGCGAAGGAAACCTTCAAGAGTAAACTGGCCTCCACCGCCGAGGTCAAAGGGGTTCAGGTCCCGAGAGCGGGAGAGCACCCTTATCAGCCCCGTGGCAAACTGGAGTTTTTCGGAGATCTCGGGGAAGAAAACTTCGAGCAGCACTTCTGGTGGGAAGGAAAAAACAACCTGACAGGCAGCGATACCTTCCAGGCAGGGCATACCTACACGTATGAACTCGTCATTATGCCGCCGTCGGGCAAACACTGGCAGAACTCCGGGGAGACCGTAGGGGAATACGGCAACCTGAAATACACCGGGGATCACTGCATTTGGTTCGACGACGGTACCGTCGGCAAAGCGGACGAAGCCGTAATCGAAAGCGGCGGCGGACTGGTGCTGGTCTTCAACTGGACCGTCTCCTCGACCGCGACGCCCGAGCGGGACAAGGTGGAGATCGGACTGAGAAAAGATCCGGGCTCCATCGTCCCCGTCCACGGCGAGCATCCGAACACCGACAACTACCTCGTCACCAACACCATGGCGGGATGGGCCTGCCGCTGGATCGACACCACCGAGGGCAAGGAGATCACCGCGTCCGACACCTTCATCGGCGGGCACACCTACACTCTGGTCTTCTACATCACATGCGACTACGGCGTGACGTGGAAGACCGCGCCGGACGGCTCCCCCGACGTCGAGGCCATCCTGTGGGTCGGCGAAGGGGCCCCCGCGAACCATACGAGCTTCAGCTATGAATGGAGCGGCACCAAACTCGTCGCCTCCTGGGACTTCGCTCCGCCGCCTCCGACCGCCGCGGTCAAGACTGTGGACGAGGTGGACGTCGCCCTGATCGACATTCCCGAAGCGGGCAAGCATCCCCAGTTCACGGGCATCTCGGCGAGCGTCGGGACCGTCGACCGGATCATGTGGCAGGAGACCGGGTCCGTGAAGGAACTCACGAAGGACTCCGTGTTCGAAGCCGGCAAGAAGTACACCCTCATCGTCAACCTCCTGCCCCCCTCCGGCAAGGAGTGGGCTTTCAAGGAGGGCAAGCCCCATGTGACGGTCTGCCTGTACTTCTCCAACGACACCCTGCTGCTGGTTGGCTCGGAACAGGGGTATTTCAGCGGCGGCGTCTATACCATCGCCGTGAGTTTTGATTTCCTCGTCGAGGCGAATCCCGTAAAGGAGCAGAAGACCCTCGACATCCTCGGGTACGTGCCGCCGAAGACGGGAGCCTCCCCCGCCATGACCGGATTCACCCTCTCCGCCGGAACGCTGAAATCCGTGGAATGGGTGGACGCGACGACCGACAAGTACATGAAGGCAACCGACGTCTATGAAGCGGGACATTCATACACCGCCTACTTCACCCTCCTCCCTCCGGAAGGGAAAGCGTGGGGATTCTTCAAGGCAGACAGTTTCCCGGACGTCGAGGTGAAGATCTTCGACAAAGACGGCAATCAGATGAAAAAAGAGGGGATCTCCCTGTCCTGGGCGCCGGAAGAGAGCGGGAAAAAGCCCCTGCTCGTCGCTTTCGCCGCTGATCCGACCGCCGCAGCCGGCGCGCCGAAGATCACCGCCAATCCCACCTCCCTCACAGCAAAAGCCGGGGACACCGTGACCTTCTCCGTCACCGCCGCCGGCGACACCCTGAGCTATCAGTGGTTCGAGGCTCCCGGATCCGGCAAGGAATTCGTGAAGTTGACCGACGCCGCGGGCAAGTCCGGCTCCGCGTCCGCGAAACTCACCCTCTCGAACGTGACGGCCGCGATGAACGGGTATCAGTACACCTGCGTCGTGACGGACAAAAACGGGCTGACGGCCTCCTCGAGCGCGGCGGTCCTCACCGTCACGGCTCCCGAGATCACCGCCGGGCCCGAAGTCGGAACGATCCTCGCGTTCAGCGACGTGAAGGAATCCGACTGGTTCTACAAGTGGGTCATGGACGCGGTAGGCCTCGGCCTCATTAACGGCAAGGGCAAGAAGGACGGCGTCGACTACTACGATCCGAACGGGAACATCACCCTCGCCGAAGCCGTCAAGCTCTCCGCCTGTATGCACGAGCTCTACACCACCGGCAAAGTGACCCTCAAGAACGGCGATCCGTGGTACAAGACCTACGCCGACTACGCCGAATGGACGGCGGGAGCCCTCGTCAGCTGGAGCGGCCCCGGATTCTCCGCGGAGAGCGTGATGAACGATCCGAATCTGATCCTGCCCCGCGGCGCCTTCGCCTGGATCTTCGCCCGTTCCCTGCCCGAAGCGGCTCTCCCGGCGGTGAACAGCGTGCCGGACGACGCGATCCCGGACGTCAAGACTTCCTCCGGCATCGGGTACTACGACGAGATCTACAAGCTCTACCGGGCGGGCATCGTGAACGGATCCGACGCAAAGGGCACCTTCAATCCCTACTCGTCCATCAAGCGGTCCGAAGTCGCCGCCATCGTGGTGCGGATGATGAAGCCCGAGACCCGGGTGCCGTCTCCGTTTAACTGATACTAATCTCAAGCTAAAAAGGAAACGCGGCTTCTTGAAAGAAGCCTGGCAAGAACTTCAATTGGGGTTAGGACATGGTTATACCAATCAAGTGCGATTGAACCCGGGCACACCAATATAGCCATCCAACCGTATCAGAGTTATCGTTCGTGAGCTCAATGTTACGGCTGACGGTAGCGAGAATTCCCGAGACGGTAGCGAGAATTCCCGAAGGGGATTCTCGGGGGTGGGATGGATGAAGTCATGTTTGGATAAATGGTATTCCCACCCCGTCGTTCGCATTCTACGGGGAGCGCCCAAAACCCATGAAGTCAGCTCCATAGATAAGAAACGGTAAGAAAATCAGCGCAAACCCCAAACCGAACCTCTGCGGCGGAGTCCCATTCCGGGGCTTCGCCGTTTTTTCGGGATCGTGAGGACAAAAATCGAAGAATTCTTCCGTACCGTCTTGCGGGATCGGGGGAAATATGTTATAATGGTAGTAGCATGAACCGGGGGATTCGCCCCCCGCGCGAAACCGTCTTTCCCTGCCCCGGAGTGTCCGATGGATCCGAAGCCCCTCTCCAAGGAAAAGCTGACCGAACAATACTACGAACCGGTCTACGCGTACTGTCTGCGCCGTCTTCCCGACCGGGAGGCCGCCGAGGACGCCGCGCAGGAGGTATTTGCCGCGTTCTGGGAGGGGCCGGAATTCACGGAGGAGCGGGCCGCGTCGGGCTGGCTCTACCGGGTGGCGCGCTCGAAGATCACCGATTTCTACCGGGAGCGGCAGAGGAGGCTGGAACACGAGACCGGCCTCGATCCCGAAGATCTGGACGAGACGATGTTCCGCCCACCACCGGACGAAACGGGGGACTCCGACCGGATCTATGACAGGCTGTTTATGCGGCTGGACGAGGAGGAGCGGTCCCTGTTCGCGGACTTCTGGGTCGAGGGATATTCCTACGCGGAACTGGCCGCCATGCGGGGCGTAACGGAAGGGGCCATGCGGACGCGGGTCTCCCGGCTCAAGAAGAAGATCACGGCGATCCTCAAAAAACTCCTCTGTCTGCCCCTGATCCCGCTGATTTCAAAAATTGTTTACAATCTTTTTTCGGAAAACCTGTAACAAACGGCCTCCGATTCCGTTTTCATATACGGAACGAAACAGAAAGGGGGATCTGCCATGACCGGAAAACGGCAGAAACACGCGCGCCTCGTCTCCCTGCTCGACGCGATGATCGACGAAGAGCTCGCGAAGCCCGAAGCGGAACAGGATATCGCCGCCGTCGGGGAATGGAACGCCATGATCGACCGTCTCACCTCCGGCGCGTACCGCCCGACCGACGCACAAAAACGGGCCCTGCTCCGGGAAATGAAGTCTCACAGGGGCGAAAAGGCCCCGAAGAGGATCCGCCGTCCCGCCGTCTGGATCGCCGCGGCTGCCCTCACCGCCCTGATCCTGCTGCCCGCCGGAGCCTATGCGCGGAACCGGCTCGGGAACATCGACCGGATCCTGCTCCTCCTCTCCCCGCAGATGAAGGACCTCGAACCCGGAGAGATCCTCGAATACCATGAGGAAAACGTCGACGTCTATATTGTGAACAAGGAGGATTACGAAGAAAACGGATCCCCCGAAAGCCTGGCGGAGCTGCTCGGGAAACGCGTCCTCAAGCCCGGATGGCTCCCGGAGGGGATCGAGGCCCGCACGATCATTTCCGTGCCCTTATCGAGCTATACCTTTGTCCCGTGGCAGGACCGGTTCGGTTTTACCATGCACGGGGAAGAATACTACTCGGTCTACCCCGAAACACTCACGGCCGAAATCTGCGGGGAGGAGGTCGAATTCCGCTATTTCCAGAACACGGACGGCTACGGCGGGAACTTCCTTTACGGAGGCTTCTGCTATACCCTCAATTTCCGCTCGCTGGAGGAGGCGGTCCGATTCCTCGAAAACCTCGTCCCCGTCGAGCCCCGGGGGAGTGAGAAGCCCGCTTCCCTGCACAAGGCATAACGGAGGAAAACGCCATGACCGAAACGAAAACCCAGACCCTCCTCCGCCCCCTCCTGCCCGCTCTCGGGACGGTGCTCTGCGCTCTTGCCGCAGCCGTATTCTGCTCGGGCCCGAATATGAGGTTTGCGGGGTCCCTCACCCTGCTCCTCTGCGGGGCCGCTCTCGTCTCGGCGGAGGTCTTTCTCCGAGGCGCGCCGAAGGTCTTCCTTCTCCTTCCGCTCGCCGCTTCCGCCCTCGTCTCCGCCCTCGGCAGGCTTTTCCGGCCTGATCTGCTGCTGCTAGAATCGGCAGTCTTTCTCCCGTTGATGTGCGTTCTGTGGCTGGGGCTGTCCGCGCTCTTTTTCGGCGGGATCGGGCTCATGGGATCGGGGTGGAAGAAGCGGATCGCCGGGGGCCTTCTCGCGCTCCTCTCCCTGTTCGCCGCCGGGTACGTCCTGCTCAGTATGTGGGGCCCGCCGGCCGAGAGGATCCGGGCGAAGAAAGCGCTCGACGCCTGGGTCGAAGAAAATCTCGACGATGAGCGGTACGAGCCCGTCGGTTTTGCCTACGACTGGTTCGAGCGGAAGGCGTTCCTGCTCCAGATCCGCGACCGCGAGAACGGCCGGATCAAAACGCTGAGCTACCGCCTCTATCCGACCGCGGACGGGGATCCCATCGATCCGGGACGGGATCTCGGCGGGGAGACTGCACAGAAGGACGCGGGGCGGGGAGAGTAAGGCGGGATCTTCCGTCCGCCGCGGGAAAGAAAAAAGCGTCTCCGAAGAGGCGCCCGGGAACGGCATTTCCCCGCAGGTTCTCACCGCCGCACATAGATCCGCGTCGTCCCCTCTTCCCCGTCGGAATGGGCTTCGCAGAGGAATTCCCAGCCGTATCGCTCGTAAAAACCCGTGTGGTCCGTGGCGAGATAGAGGGGGGAGATCCCCTTTTCCCTCATGTCGGAGACGACCTTTTCGAGCAGCCGTCCCGCGATCCCCCGCCCCCGGTATGCCTCCTCGGTGTACACCGCGCAGACGTTCGGGGCGAGGTCGGGCCGGTCGTGAAAATCGTTTTCGATCACGCCCATCCCCCCGACGATCTTCTCCCCGTCGAGGCAGAGGACCCATTCGTATTCCGTCTCCCCCCGGAGATAGGAGTCCATGCAGGCGAGATACGCCTCCTTCGGCACGCCCCATTTCCCGTGGAACCATTCGGCCGCCCCGTCTTCGAGCTCCGGCCGGTCCCGCAGGGTGACAAACACAAGCTCTCCCATGCCGTTCACAGCTCCTTCGCCATCCAGTAAACGTCGGCGTAAGTCCCGTCCGCGTACTTCATATTGCGGGGGAGCGTGCCGCAGATCTTGAATCCGAGGGTCTCGTAGAGGCGCACGGCCCGGTTGTTCTCCGTCACGACCTCCAGTTCCGCCTGCTCGTACCCGGCTTCCTTCGCCGCCCCGAGAACCGTTTCGAGCATGATCCGCCCGATCCCGCGGCCGCAGAATTCCCGGTACAGCGCGATCCCGACGCCGCACCGGTGCAGGACCCGCTTCTTTCCGCCGACGCTCAGGAACGAGCAGTTCCCGATGTGCCTGCCGGTCTCCCGGTCCCGGGCGATCAGCATCAGTTCCCGTTCCGCGTCCCGCTTCGAGGCGAGAAAGGCCCGCTCCGCCTCCTCCGTGAGGTTCACTTCCTCCGGTTCGTTCGTGAGAAACCGGCTCTCCTCCGCGATAGTTTTCAGATAGCGGATCAGCTCCGCCGCGTCCTCTTCTTCCGCGCTCCGCAGGATGATCTCCCGCCCCTCTCTGTCTTCTCTGACGATCGGCCCGAATCTCATGCCGCCCTCCGCTCTTCCCCGTCCGGGGATTTTTTCTTATTGTACCACGGGCGCGGGAGCCTGTCAACCGCTCCCCGGCAGCCGGAGTTTTTTCTTTCCGAAAGTCTTGCAGTCTTCACCGGACGGTGGTATAATGGGGCCGTCAGGATTTTTCCCGATGGAACCGGCTTCCGCTCCGTCCGGGAAACCCGTTTCGAATCTGATTCCCGATCCTTTTCCGATCGGGCGAAAGGAGTACGCAAGATGAAAAAACTGATCGTGATCCTTCTCGCGGCGGCGGTCTGCCTCACGCTCTTCGCCTGCGGGGAGAACGAACCCGCGGAGACGCCGGCCCCTTCCGCCGAACCCGCTGACGCCGGTTCCTCCGACGCGCCGGACACGCCCGCCGAAGAGCCTGCCGCGGAACCCGCACCGGAGCCGGAACCGGAACCCGAGCCCGCGCCCGAGCCCGAGCCCGCTCCCGAACCCGAGCCGGAGCCCGCTCCCGCGGAAGCCTCCACCGGATTTGAAGGGACGGAGATCCCGGCGGACGGCGTCATCCGCACCGCGGCGGAGCTCGGCAAGGTCCTCACCGACGGCGACATGGACGGGACCTACAAGGTCGACGCCGCGGAGCTCGACATGAACGGCATCCGCTACGGCTCCCTCGGCCGGGATGACGCCCCCTTCACCGGCATCTTCGATTTCGGCGGATGCACCCTCAAAAACCTGTACCAGCCCCTCTTCCTCTACACCTCCGGCGCGGAGATCTCCAATCTGAAGATCGCGGACACGAAGATCGAGAACGACGACGAGATCCCCGAGGGCATGATCCGGTTCGGGCTCGTGGTCTCCGACGCCACAGACACGAAGATCAGCGATATCGAAGTCGCGGATTCCGTTGAACTGAGCGTGAACATCTACACGACGGACGGCTGCATCGGCGGCATCGTCGGTCACGCGGGCGGGGACTGCGAATTCGCCCGGTTCTCGAGCGCGGCCAAGGTCACGACCGACAGCGCGGTGAAGATCCTCGTCTCGCCCCTTATCGCCTGGTTCGAAGGGCGTTCCACCAGCACCAGTTCTGTGGAGGACTGCGTGTTCACCGGCACCCTCGAAGACCTCTCCGGCGGCAACGACTCGAAGGTCGCGGGCATCCTCGGCGCGGCGGGCAACGTCACCGTCAGCCGGTGCGCCAATTACGGCAAGATCGTGAGCAATGACGGCGGACAGTGCGCGGGCGTGCTCGGCTGGGCCTGCGGCGAAGGGTATTTCCTCGAGAACTGCCTGAACGCCGGATCCGTCGAGGGCGGCACCTACACCGGCGGCATCATCGGGTATTCGAACCGCGCGAACGGCGAACTGACCCTCTGCCTCAACGTGGGCGAAGTCGTCGGAGCGGCGGCGGACAGCTGCGGCGCGGTCGGCGGGCTCATCAAGAACACCGAGACCTGGAGCTTCGGCTTCTGGACCGAGGACAGCAGCGCGGTCGGATTCAACAACATCGGCAGCGCGTCCATCACCGATTTCGAGGCCTGCGCGAACGCGGAAGCGGCGGTCAATGCCATCAACGGCGCGGGCGGGAACTTCAAAATCGACGGCGGCAGGGTCGTGATCGGGGACTGATACTAATCTCAAGCTAAAATGGGGGTATAGGACAAGGCTGCTGCCATTTCGTTTGGTCTGTGTCCGCACACCAATTTAGTCATCCAACCTTATCAGAGTTATCGCTCGTGAGCTCACATGTTTCGGCTGACGGCAGCGAGAATTCCCGAAGGGGATTCTCGGGGGTGGGATGGTCCGTGTCATGTTTGGATAAATGGTATTCCCACCCCGTCGTTCGCATCCTACGGAGAGCGATCAAAACCCATATAGTTAGCTTTTTAGAACGAGAATAGTATGAGGTCAGTACTGACAGCGGGCAGAGCTCCGATTTCGCAAAAAACAGGACGGACAGTTTGAGCGCTGTCCGTCTTTTTCGGTTTTGCGGAACCGCTATGGTTCACCGGTGCTCCGCCAGCCAGATCGACACGCGGGACTGGATCTTTTTCGCGCAGTCCTCCGCCGATCCTACCCCGCCGAGGTACGCGGAGATCTCCTCCCGAATGATGGCAGCGACGTCTTCATGCACGGACATGGTGCAGGGAACGCCGCAACGGTTGTCGAGGTAATCGAGAATGAACGCGGCGTCCGTTTCGGTGAACTCTGCAATGAGGCCGGGCTTTTCGAGGGAATCGACCGTGAGCGGGTTCGCCGGATCCTTCGGATATGATGTTTCCCATCCGTCGAAGAAAAAGACGAAATCTCTCTCTGAATACTCCTGCGCTTTCGCCTCAAAGTCGGATTTCAGAACCGGGAGCCAGCCGCCCTCAAAGTCGTTCTGATCGATCAGAGTGCGGATCACGTCCCACGCGATCTCCGGGTTTTCGCAGAAAGAGGTCATGACGCATACATACGGGACCGTGATCGGCTGTTTTCCCGAGGAAGTCGGCTGTCCGATCAGAACAATGTCCTTTGTCCCGAATTCGATTTCCAGGGAAAGAAATTCGTTCAGGCTGTGAAACCATTTGTTCTTGAGCGCGATCCCGCCCGTCCAGTAATACTGGTATTGTTCTTCCTTGCCGAGTCCGGAAAGAGGATTTCCCGGCAGGCTCACCGCTTCCTTCACCGTTGCCGGGAGGGATTTCAGGAATTCGAGATACCTGACTAACACCTCGGACGCAAAGGAACACGTCCCGTTTTCCGAATCGATGAACGAACCGTACCCATCGGAACCGAACAGGATCCGCGCGGCGTTTTCCTGCGATAGTTCATTCATCAGAAAGATCCCGGGCGGCAGGGTCCCGGCATAGTCGAGGAACTCTCCGAGCGTCCAGCTTGTCTGCCCGGCATATTTCCCGAGGAGGTTCTTCGTTGAAAGTACGGAGCGGACCTCATACTCCCGCGTCAGTCCCCACAGCCGGCCCTCTCCGTCCGACAGCGTCCGGCGCACGCATCCGAATATGTTTTCATCGTTGACGAGTGTGTCGTTTTCCGTATATGTCCCGAGGTCGCGGAACATACCGCTTTTGACACTCTGCTCGATGAAGGGATCGTCCATCCCCCCGACGAGGATATCCGGATGGGCCTTTCCCGTCACGAGCTCCAGAGCCAGCTTTCTCATCGCTTCCTGATCGTCTCCCTCGGCGGCGAATTCGCGCCAGTCCTTCGTCACGATTACGGCGTCCGCGTGTTCCGCGTTGTATTTCAAAATCTTCTGATCGAACCACATCGGAAGCGGGCCGACGTGAGCGATTTCGACAGCAGTCTTGTCCGCGGGATCATAGTTCTCCTCCCTCCGGTACAGCACGGGGACCCGGCGTCCGTCCTCCTCCGCTTTGGAGAAGAGCGCGGCGGATTCGTCGAACACGGAACAGAGGAGCGCGAGATAAACCCGGGAGGTGGAATAGTCATGAAGCTGTTTCGTGACGGGGGAGTCTCCGAACAAACCGTCCGCGCACCACACGCCGCTGTCCGCCGCAAAATAGGCGTCGTGATCCTTGCCGAAGAAAAACGCGGAGATCCGTTCCGGCAGCGCGACGCTCTCTCCGAACGCTTTTCTGTCCGCATCCACGCGGGTAAGCCTGCTTCCGCCCCCGTCATTCGACCAGAAATACACTCTCCCGTCCCGATCCGTACAGAGACCGGATACCGCGTCCGGCGGAATCAGCGAAAACTGAAAGACAAAAGCCTCGTCCAGACACACGATCTCGTCGTCCGACGCGAGATAAATCCGGTCGGACGCGTCAAGCGCAAGATGACTCACGGCGAAAAACGGATCGCGGTCCGCAAAGGAAAAGCATGGGGTGAGTTCGCCGCTCTCCTCCGTTTCCCCGTCGGACGGACGCCACCGGTTCAGATAGTATGCCCGCGTCCTGTTCGAGTCGGACCATTCGACGGTCAGAAGCGTGAGGCAATCGTCTCCGATCACTCCGCCGACCACCGTCTCCCCCTCGGGAACGGGCACGGGAAGATCCTCCGACACAGTTTCGGCGTCGAACGTGACAAAACGGTATTCGGGATCCGCCTCCTCTCCGCCGTCCCGTTCCGCGGAGGCAAGACAGAGGACCGATCCGCTCTCCCCCAGAACCAGCGGCCGGACGGAAGCGTTCAGGCTGTATCCTTCGGGAAAGGGCAGACTCTCGCCGAGATAGACCGCCGCCGGGGAAGGAGAGTCCGTTTCCGTCCGCTCCGCCGTGGTCCCGGATTCTCCGGCAGGCTTTTTCCCGCACCCCGGGGACAGCAGGAGCGCGAAAACCAACAGGAAGAAAAGAACGAATCGTTTCATGCGCGCCTCCTCGTTTCGTTTCTTTCGCCTGGATGATACCGCAAAAAACAGGATTCCAGAAAACGGGGACAAAATCCTCAAAAGCGGGACAGGCGATCTTTACAGAATCACCTATCCCTGCCCGGCTTATCCGAAATCCCGGTCTCCCGCCCTCTCACAGTCTGCCGACGAACGCGGGTTCGGAGAAGATCAGCTCTCCGTTTTCGTCGAGGACCTCGATCCGCGCGGCCATAAGATTCTCCTCTTCCGTCAGCCGCAGGGTGTACCCCTCCGCCAGCGTCAGACCGTCCGCGGAGTAGAACCCGCCGTCCGCGTCGATCACCCGGACGAGATAGGTCCCGCCCTCCCCGGGCTCGCCGATTTTGAGTTTGATTTTCCCCCCCGCTTCGAGATCGTCCGCGGAGGCCGTCCCCCAGAGGGAGGTCTTGCGGTTCGCCTCGGTGTCCGGCAGGATCCAGAAATCCGCCTTGACCGCTTCGTTGACAAGGGTGATTTCGGGTCCGGTCTGCTCGGTCGGCCCGGGTTCCGCCGGATCGGTCTTCCGGCACGCGAAGAAACTCAGCCCGACGGCCAGGACCAGCGCGGCGATGAGGATGATTTTCACGGTTTTCACGGTATTCCTCCTGTTACATCTGTTTGCGTCTTCTTTTGTATATTGTACCATGCGGGGAGAGCATTGTCAAGAGGATCCGCCGATTCCGGGAGGCAGGCGGGCTGAAATCCCTCCATCCCCGGATCAGACCGCAGCCGTTTCGTCACCGGAGGAAAAAAAGTCCGCGCTTTTTGCTTCTACTTATTGACGTTTTTCGATTTATATGCTATAATCGGAGTATGAGACGAAGGGCAAATCCGGGTCTCTCACAAGGACGGACGTGCCCGGAGATCCCGAAACAGACCCGACGGAGGCGAAGATAATGAAAGACTTCCGACAAACGAAATCCTGTTCCCTGCTCTGCCTGATTCTGAGCCTGTTCCTTCTGCTCGCCGCCGCGGGATGCGGAAAGACCGGACCGGACGGCGCGGGGAAGGATTCCCCTTCGGACGGCGGAGAAAGCGCGGTGTTCTCCGGCACGGAAGTCGCCCTCCCCGAAGGCTGGACCGTCGTCCCCGCGATCGCGCCCCTGCTCACGGGATCGGAGGACCGGCCTGTATGGATCGCGGCGCAAAAGGGTGAAACCCCGGCGGAGTTCGCGGTTTTCACCCTGTCCGCAAAAGGGGATCCGGAAGAAATCGCCCGGTTCAGCCCTTCGGATCGGGACTGTTCCGTTTCGGCGGGATCCGTCTCGGAAAGCGGCGTCCTCCTGCTGGAATCCCGGGAATCGGGGAACGGCAGGGAGTACCGCCTCGAACGGATCGCATTTGAGTCCGGCGCGTCCGTCGTCAGCGATCCGTTGAATCCGCTCTTCGATCTCTGGCGGGAAAATCCCTCCTTCTTCGCGGTGCAGGCGCTGGCGGAGGACGGGGACGGATGCGCGGTCCTCGCCGACGAGAGGCAGATCGCCGTGCTGGACCGGGAGTTCCGCCCCCTCTTCACCCTCGCCCTCCCGACGGATCCCGAAAAAGGCTGGACCGGGATCCTCGCGCGCACGTCGGACGGCGGGGTCGGGGCTCTGATCTCCGGGGTACGCGCGGAACTCCGGCTGGTGGACAAATCCACGGGGAACTGGGGCGGGGCTCTGACGCTCACCCAGGGGGTCACAGGGGTCTTTCCGGGGCCGGAGGGCGGGCTCTGGTTCTCGGACGCCTCGGCCCTGCGCAGTCTTTCGCCGGACGGAGAGCTCGCGGAAGAGTTCGACTTTCTCGACTCCGGCGTCACGGCCCAGTCGGTCCGGGTGCTCGCGGTGATCGACGGCTCCACGGTTCTCGCCCTGCGCGGGGGAGTCCCCGGGATCTGGCGGCGCGGAGAGGCCCCCGATCCTTCGGAGACGACCGTGCTCACCCTCGCCCATACCCGCAGGCTCCCCCCCGCCCTCGCCGAATGGATCGTGACCTTCAACGAGACCCATCCGGACGCCCGGATCGAGGCCCTCGATTACAGCGTATACGAGACGAAAACCGACACCGAAGCCGGGCGGAAGAAGCTGGCGACGGACATCGTGACGGGGCTGGCGAAGCCCGACATCCTCTGGGGAAAGCCCTCCGACGACGCCTTCGACGCGGCGATCCGACAGGGGCTGTTCACGGATCTCGGCCCCTTCCTCGACCGGGATCCCGAAGTCAACCGGGAAACGGTGTTCGGGGCGGCGCAGAGGGTCTGTTCGGACGGGGAGGGGCGGATCTGGGGACTGACGCTGAGCCTCATCCTCCAGAGTCTCGCCGGACCCCGGGATCTTCTCGGCTCCCTTGCCGCGGGGGACGGGCTGGTGTCGGAGCGGGGCTGGACTCTCGGCGAACTGCTCGACTTCATCGGGTCCCTCCCGGAAGACGTGGAGCCGATGAGCTTCCTCACGGGGGATTCCGCCGTCTACTCCCTCTTCGGTTTCCCCGGCTTCTCGGCCTTCGTGGACCGCAAGAGCGCGCGCTGTTCCTTCGATTCCCCGGAATGCCTGCGGCTGCTCGGCTATCTCGCGGGTCTGCCGAAGGATCACGACGCCCTGCTCCGGGTATCCGAACTCGCCCGGACCGATCCGACGGAACAGTGGCGGTTTTACGCCGACGGCAGGGTCGCCCTCATTTCGGCTTCCTTTCACAATATCTCGGACTTTGTGACGCTGCCCGCGCGGTTCGGCGGAAGGGACACCGTCCTCATGGGATACGCGGCGGAGGACCCCGATAAATCCGGCTCCGGCATCCTCGTTCAGCCGGACGACTGCGCGATGATCACGGTCTTTACCTCCGATCCCCTGGCCGCCTGGGAGTTCGTCAAAGGGATCTACCGCTTCGGGGACGACGGTCTCTTCTATTTCGGAAACAAGATCGCCGCATACAGACCGCTGTTCGAAAAGATCGCGGAAGAGGCGAAAAAGAGCGTCTGGGAGGCATCCTTCAAAGGCTCCGCCCACGGCTGGATCCCGGCGGAAGGCGAAAAGGTCCCGACTTCGGAAGAGCTTTCCGAGCCCGGGATCGTCGTCACCCTCACGGACGAAAAGATCCGCGAGATCGCCGGTCTGCTGGACACCGCGGGCTCCCCCGTGACGGACAGGCTGGATTCGGACATGATGGAGATCGTGGGCGAAGAACTGTCCGCCATGCTTGCGGGAGCCGCGAGCCCCGAAGCCTGCGCCGCCCGGCTGCAATCCAGAGTCGGGATCCTGTTGGCGGAGAGAAAACGGTAAAATCACGTAGAACTGCCGCAGGACAGCAGAATAATACTAATCTCAAACTAAAAGGGAAAACGCGGCTTCTTGAAAGAAGCCTGGCAAGAACTTCTGAAATGGGAAAAGGACAGGCTAGACCAATAACG
>CACZNC010000110.1 GCA_902782445.1 uncultured Ruminococcus sp. | reverse complement strand
ATACGTTATTGGTCTAGCCTGTCCTTTTCCCATTTCAGAAGTTCTTGCCAGGCTTCTTTCAAGAAGCCGCGTTTTCCCTTTTAGTTTGAGATTAGTATAGGAAGCCTATCGCTCTTTTCGGCCATGAAAAACCCGGTACTGATTTCTCAATACCGGGCAGTTTCTTATTCGGTCAGGCCGGGGGATTTGCCGGGGGCCTGTCCTCTTCGTTCTTATTTCGCCTGCTTGATAGCGGCCTGGGCGGCGGCAAGGCGGGCGATCGGAACGCGGAACGGGCTGCAGGAGACGTAGTCGAGGCCGATCTCGTTGCAGAACTCAACGGAGGCCGGGTCGCCGCCGTGCTCGCCGCAGATACCGACGTGCAGCTTCGGATTGACGGATCTGCCGAGGGAGATGGCCATCTTCATCAGCTTGCCGACGCCGATCTGGTCGAGCTTCGCGAACGGGTCGTTCTCGAGGATCTTCGCGTCGTAGTAGGAGCCGAGGAACTTGCCGGCGTCGTCGCGGGAGAAGCCGTAGGTCATCTGGGTCAGGTCGTTGGTGCCGAAGCAGAAGAAGTCCGCTTCCTTGGCGATGTCGTCCGCGGTGAGAGCGGCGCGCGGGATCTCGATCATCGTGCCGACCTGATACTTGAGGTCAGCGCCGGCGGCCTTGATCTCGGCGTCCGCGGTCTCGACGACGAAGTTCTTCACGTACTTGAGTTCCTTGATTTCGCCGATCAGCGGGATCATGATCTCGGGCTCGATGGTCCAGTCGGGATGCTTCTTCTGGACGTTGATGGCGGCGCGGATCACGGCCTGGGTCTGCATCTTCGCGATCTCGGGGTAAGTGACGGCCAGACGGCAGCCGCGGTGACCCATCATCGGGTTGGTTTCGTGGAGGGCGACGGTGATATCCTTGATATCCTCGACGGTCTTGCCCATCGCGTCGGCCAGTTCCTTGATTTCGCGCTCTTCAGTGGGAACGAACTCATGGAGCGGCGGGTCGAGGAAGCGGATGCAGACGGGAGTGCCTTCCAGAGCCTCGTAAAGGGCTTCGAAGTCGCTCTGCTGGTAGGGCAGGATCTTCGCCAGAGCCTTTTCGCGGGCCTCGGCGGTGTCGGAGCAGATCATTTCGCGGAACGCGGCGATTCTCTCCGGCTCGAAGAACATGTGCTCGGTACGGCAGAGGCCGATGCCTTCGGCGCCGAGTTCACGGGCCTTCTTCGCGTCTCTCGGGGTGTCGGCGTTGGTGCGGACCTTCATGGTGCGGTACTTGTCCGCCCAGCCCATGATGCGTCCGAAGTCGCCGCCGATGGAAGCGTCCACGGTGGGGATCAGGCCGTCGTAGATGTTGCCGGTGGAGCCGTCGATGGAGATGAAGTCGCCTTCCTTGAAGGTCTTGCCGGCGAGGGTGAACTGCTTGTTGGCTTCGTCCATGACGATGTCGCCGCAGCCGGAGACGCAGCAGGTGCCCATGCCGCGGGCAACGACAGCCGCGTGGGAGGTCATGCCGCCGCGGACGGTGAGGATGCCCTGAGCGGCCTTCATGCCGGTGATATCCTCGGGAGAGGTCTCGAGACGGACGAGGACGACCTTTTCGCCGCGGGCTTTCCAGGCTTCCGCGTCGTCAGCCGTGAACACGACCTTGCCGCAGGCAGCGCCGGGGGATGCGCCGAGACCCTTGCCGAGAGGCTTCGCGGCCTTGAGAGCCTTCGCGTCGAACTGCGGGTGCAGGAGCGTGTCGAGGTTTCTCGGGTCGATCATGAGGACGGCCTTCTTCTCGTCGATCATGCCTTCGTCCACGAGGTCGCAGGCGATCTTGAGAGCAGCCTGAGCGGTTCTCTTGCCGTTGCGGCACTGGAGCATATAGAGCTTGCCGTTCTCGACGGTGAACTCCATGTCCTGCATGTCGCGGTAGTGGTTTTCGAGGGTGTCGCAGACCTTGATGAATTCGGCGTAAGCTTCGGGGAAGAGTTCTTCCATCTGGGAGATCGGCATGGGAGTGCGGACGCCGGCCACGACGTCTTCGCCCTGCGCGTTGGTGAGGAACTCGCCCATGAGCTTCTTTTCTCCGGTGGCGGGATCGCGGGTGAAGGCGACGCCGGTGCCGGAGTTCTCGTTCAGGTTGCCGAAGACCATCGGCATGACGTTGACGGCGGTGCCCCAGGAGTAGGGGATGTCGTTGTCGCGGCGGTAGACGTTGGCTCTCGGGTTATCCCAGGAGCGGAACACGGCCTCGATGGCGAGCTTGAGCTGCTCGACGGGATCGGAGGGGAAGTCCGTTCCGAGCTTTTCCTTGTATTCGGCCTTGAACTGACCGGCGAGCTTCTTGAGGTCGGCGGCGTTGAGCTCGACGTCGAACTTCACGCCCTTTTCGGCCTTCATGGCGTCGATGAGCTCTTCGAAGTATTTCTTGCCGACTTCCATGACGACGTCGGAGAACATCTGGATGAAGCGTCTGTAAGAGTCATACACGAACCGCTCGAACTTCGGGTCGGGGTTGCCGGCGATCATGGTGGCGACGACTTCGTCGTTCAGACCGAGGTTGAGGATGGTGTCCATCATGCCGGGCATGGAAGCTCTCGCGCCGGAGCGGACGGAGACGAGCAGGGGGTTCTTCTTGTCGCCGAACTTCTTGCCGTTGATCTCTTCCATCTTGGCGACGTATTCCATGACTTCCGCCATGATCTCGCCGTTGATCTTTCTGCCGTCTTCGTAGTACTGGGTGCAGGCTTCGGTGGAGATGGTGAAGCCCTGGGGGACCGGCAGACCGATGTTCGTCATTTCCGCGAGGTTCGCGCCCTTGCCGCCGAGGAGCTCACGCATCTGCGCGTTGCCCTCGGAGAACAGGTAGACATACTTCTTGGACATAGGTTAATCTTACCTCCGAGTAATATAAATAAGTGTTTTGCGAACGGTTTTATATCCGGGCTCCTGTCATGCGGAACGTCCGAGGCCGCACGGAAAAAAGACGTGGAGCACGGTCTTCTTATTATAACATGATTCGCCGCAAATTACCACAGGAGATTTGCAAAAATTGTAAATTTTTTTAGAGTTTTTCAGAGGTTTTTCGGAGGCCGGGTTGGAATCTGCGTTTTGCGGGATTTCGTTTTGGCGGGGGATTTGTGTTTCGCGGGATTTTGTTTCGGCGGGGGATTTGTATTTTTTGGAGGGGAGCGCTTCGCTGGGATTCGAGGGGCGCGCGGTCTTGAAGCCGGGGAATGGGGCGATCTTCGCGGGCTTTGACAGATTCAGACGGACGAGCCGGAGAATGGAGCCAACCGGGCTTGATCGCCGGACGTGCGGCTGAAACATGCGCAGGATAAATCCTGCGGCCTCCGGCGGTGATTCAGGCGCGCATTGGAAGAGGGACAGAGTGCGGCCGGCCGGGGGGGATGTTTCACGTGGAACATTACTTCATTCAGGGCGGCTGACCCCCATCGTTCCGCTTCTCGTTGTCATTCTGAGGAGCCTGCGACGAAGAACCTCCGCACGTGGAGGATGGGTTGGCCTCGAAGTTGGGAGATTCTTCGCTGACAGCACGACCGCGTCGGTGCGCACGACTGTGTCGGTACGTCAGAATGACAAGCTGGAGGCGGAACGGGACGTGCGGCGGCCTGTCTGACGGAGAAGCAGGATTGTTTCCCATGAAACACTGGCAGAAAAAGGAATTGTTTCACGTGAAACATTACCCCCAAACCCATTGATTTTCTTGATCCGCGCGAGGACAGACAATCAGATCCCGCCGCACAAACACGCGACAACGCCGAATGCGCGCCTGAATCTCCGGCGAAGCCCGCAGAACTTGTTCTGCGCACGGGTTTAACTGCACGAACACAGACCGCGCGAGGTTGTCTCCATGTCCTGCTCGTCCGATTTGCAATCTGCATAAGCGCGCGAAGAGAGTGAACCGGTTTTCGATACAGAACCGCGCGTCTCCCGATTCCCAGCGGAGCGCTCCCATCCAAAAACCTCTCATCCCAACCCGAAACGAAATCCCGCGGCAGACTTCCCCTCACCCACGAACCGGACCGTCCCCGCACTCCTAATTCCTCCTTCCTCATTCCTAATTTCTCTTGCATTTCTCCGCCCGCTCTGCTATAATAGCGTTAATAGCTCTGTACGATACCGCTCGTTTTCCGGGGGATCCGCCCTTGAATCACCGACCGTCCTTCCTCGCCCGCCTCTTCGGGGAAAGCCCGGAGGAAAATGACTTCGCCGTCCGCTTCTCCAACAGGACCCTGCTCGCCCTCCTCCTCCCCCTCGTCGCGGAACAGTTTCTGTCCATCCTCATGGGGATCATGGACACCGTCATGGTGTCGAGCCTCGGGGACGCCTCCGTCTCCGGCGTCTCCCTCGTGGATATGATCTTCATCCTCTTCATCAATATCTTCAACGCCCTCGCTACCGGCGGCGCCGTCATCGCTTCCCGGTGCGTCGGCGCGAAAAAGCCGGAGGACGCAAGACGGGCCGCCAATTCCGTCTTCCTCATCTCCCTCGCGGCCTCCCTCACGATCCTCGGAGCCGTGGCAGTCGCCGACACCCGCCTCCTCGCCCTCCTCTACGGCAGCGTGGAGAACGACGTCATGGAAGCCTCCGCCGTCTATATGCGCGTCTGTGTGATCTCCTTCCCCTTCATCGCCCTCTACTCCGCCTCCGCCGCCCTCTTCCGCTCCGTCGGGAACTCGAAGATCTCCATGATCGCCTCCACCGCCGCGAACCTCATCAACGTGGCGGGGAACGCCCTCACCATCTTCGTCTTCCGCTGGGGCGTCTTCGGCGCGGCCCTATCCACGGTCTTCTCGCGCTTCCTTCTGATGGTCTACTTCCTCGTGAAGATCGCCGACAGAAAGCTCGAGGTCTCCGTCGACTACCGCGCCTTATTCACGAAAAAGCCCGATCTCCCCTCCGTCCGCTCCATCCTCGGCGTCGGACTCCCCGGATCCCTCGAAAGCGGCACCTTCCAGCTGGGCCGGATCCTCGTGCTCTCCATCATCTCCACCTTCGGCACCGCCCAGATCGCCGCGAACGCCGTCGCGAACAACATCGACTCCTTCGGGGTCATGACCGGATTCGCCTTCAACCTCGCCATCATCACCGTCGTCGGCCAGTGCGTCGGAGCCGGGGACTGGCGGGCCGTGCGGTACTACTCCGCAAAGCTGATCCGCATGAGCTACGCCGCCTTCGTCCTCTTCAACGCGGCCCTGTTCGCCGTCATGCCCCTGCTGCTCCGGCTCTACCGCGTGTCCGAGGAGGCGGGAAGGCTCGCGCTGATCCTCATCCTCATCCACAATCTCTGCGGGATCCTGCTCTGGACGCCCTCCTTCGTCACCCCCAACGCCATGAAGGCAGGCGGGGACGCGCGGTTCGTCATGATCGTCGCGGTGGCGTCCATGTTCGTCTTCCGGGTGGGAGGATCCGAGATTCTCGGACGCAGGATGGCGATGGGCGCGGTGGGCGTCTGGATCGCGATGGTGATCGACTGGATCTTCCGGTCCGCCGTGTTCGCCGTGAGGTGGGAGCGGACCCTGAGAAGCCACGAAAAAGCCGGACCTGAACGAACGCCGCAATGAATCCGGACGCGGCCCGATCCCCGATATGCCCTTCGGAATCCCGATCAACAAATCTCCATCCAATATAAAGAAAGGACAAAACCAATGAAAGCCTACGGCAAAAAAACATGGCTCATCCCCGACACCTTCCTCGACAGCGTTTCGAAGAACCCGAACGTCTCCCACGAGGCGATCTGCGTGATCAACACCTCCGACGTGGACGCGGAAATCAAGCTCACCCTCTTCTTCGAGGACCGGGAAGCCCGCACCGACTTCTCCTCCTTCTGCGCCGCCATGCGCACCCACCACATCCGCATGGACAAGCTCCGCAACGCGAACGGCGAGCCCATCCCCCGCGACACCCCCTACGCCGTCCTCGTGGAGTCGAACACCCCCATCGTCGTGCAGTATTCGAGGCTCGACACCTCCGCCGCGGAAATGGCGCTGATGACGACCATCGCGTACGCGGTGGAAGAGTAAGGCTCCGCCTTTCGAAACCAGCAACGACGATCCCGGTGACTGCGTCGACCGATCCGTCGGCGGAGAAAAGCATACCTTCATCGAAGGTATATAAGGAATGAAAGGCTACGCCTTTCAGAATTAATGTCCCTGCGCGGGACGGGCGCCGGGAGGGACCATCTCAGGCCGAAGGCCCCTCCCGAGGGTCCCTTGGCCGTATGGCATAACTGTACAGCTCGTCCCGGAATCGAAATTCGATCTTGCATCCCACGTCCTCGCGCGGTCTCTGTTCGTGCAGCCGAAACATGCGCAGACAAGTCTGCGGCCTCCGGCGGCATTTCAGGCGCGCATTGGGCACAGGACGCGCCGACGGGAAGCTGAAATTGTAACTGCACTGTCGCGCACATGTTCAGATTCAGACAGACATGCAGACAGAGCCGCGCGATCAAAAATCTGTTTGGCCTAAACATGGAGTTTTGGCGGACGGATGTTTCACGTGAAACAATCGGCAGAAAAACCGCACATTGTCCCCTTTATATGCGCGACTGAATCACCGGCGAAGCCCGCAGGATTTATCCTGCGCATGTCTCGGCTGCACAAGCGAAGACCGCGCGGGGTTGGCTTCATGTTCCGGCTCGTCCGATATGAAATCGGCGTAAGCGCGCGGGGATCTGCCGGATCTTCGCTGAACTCTGCGCGTCCCTTCCATCCTTTTCCATCTCATAAAACGAAATATCCGCACGATACTCTATCCCGAAACGGATACCGAAAAAAGCATCATCCATCCCAACAGGAGGCATCCATGAACCTGACATTTGATCTCACCGGCAAGCTCGCGGTCGTGACCGGCGGCGGCGGCGTGCTCTGCTCCGGATTTTCGAAAACCCTCGCTTCCACCGGCGCGAAGGTGGCCGTCTGCGATCTCCGGCCCGACGCCGCGGAAAAAGTCGCCGCCGAGATCCGCGAAAACGGAGGCTGCGCCGCGGCCTTCCCGATGAACGTCCTCGAAAAGAGCTCCGTCGAGGCAGCGAAACGCGCGATCTACGAGACCTTCGGCGCGGATTCGATCGACCTGCTCCTCAACGGCGCGGGCGGCAACAATCCGAAGGGCTCCACCAGCCGGGACGTCCTGACCCCCGAAGAGGCCGCGGAACTATACGAAAACGGCACCATCGAAGGGGTGAAGACCTTCTTCGATCTGGACCCCGAGGGGATCTCCTTCGTCTTCAACCTCAACTTCCTCGGCACCCTGATCCCGACCCAGGTCTTCGCCCGGGACATGACGAAAAAGGGCGGCGCGATCATCAACGTCTCCTCGATGAACGCCTTCCGTCCCCTCACCCGCATCCCGGCCTATTCCGGCGCGAAAGCCGCGGTCTCCAATTTCACGGCGTGGCTGGCGGTCCACTTCGCCCCCGTGGGGATCCGGTGCAACGCCATCGCCCCCGGATTCTTCCTCACCGAGCAGAACCGCACCCTGCTCAAGAATCCCGACGGCAGTCTGACCCCCCGCTCCGAGAAGATCCTCGGACACACCCCGATGGGCCGGTTCGGCGTTCCCGCGGACCTGGACGGCGTTCTGCTCTGGCTCGCGGACGAGAAATTCTCCGGTTTCGTGGACGGCGTCGTCGTGCCCGTGGACGGCGGATTTGCCGCTTATTCCGGCGTCTGAGCGGAGGAACGGCATGAAAAAACACCGCGCCGTCCGCCTTTCCCGCCTCTTCGCCCGGCTTTTCGCGCTGATCCTCGCCGCCGCCCTCATCTGCTCCTTCGCCTCCTGCGGGAAGGACAAGGAGACGGAGACCCCCGTCGGCCTGATCGCGATCTACGAGGGGCCGGACATCACCGTGACGGACCACGTCTTCGACAAGAGCGACTTCAAGGTCCTCGTGAGCTACGCCGACGGCCGCGACACCTTCGTGGACGACTTCGAGTTCGAACAGCTGAACATGTCCCAGGGCTATTACGTCTTCCGCTTCGCCTATCAGGGCTTCGAGCAGGAGGCCTATGTGCAGTGCCACGCGGACTTCTTCCCGAGCGACAAAGGAGAATGAGAAGCGGCTAGTCGTTAGTGGCTAGTGGCTAGTAGAACGGTGATTCTTGCGCCCCGGAGCCTGACGGAAAAGCAATACAAAAATCGTTCGGATTGACCGTAGAGATCAGTTCGGACGATTTTATTTCATACTATTCTCGCTCTAAAAAGCTAACTATATGGTTTTTGATCGCTCTCCGTAGAGTGCGAACGACGGGGTGGGAATGCCATATATACAAACATGAAGTCAACCATCCCACCCCCGAGAATCCCTTTCAGGAATTCTCGCTTACGTCAGCCGTAACATTGAGCTCACGAACGATAACTCTGATACGGTTGGATAGC
>CACZNC010000109.1 GCA_902782445.1 uncultured Ruminococcus sp. | reverse complement strand
CCAGCTTCCCTGCAGCCCCATGTACAGCAGACGCTCTCCGAAAGCCGACCGGCAGTTCATGATCAGATCAGCCAGGTATTTGTCCAGATCAAACATTGTTAATTCATCCCATAGGTCGCAATAAAGTGCCTGCTGAACGCTTCGATTTGCCTTATCGCATCTTCCGTTTTCTCCGGCTCCCGGTCGCACAGATGAATCAGGGCGGAGATCGGTGCGGTATAGGCAAAAGCCAGCATCTCAGGGTCGTCCTTCCGGAGCAGGCCCTTTTCCATCATGCCCGTGAATATCCGCGTGAACATCTCCGTAAGCCCGGTGAGAAAGTGCTTCGTCGCCAGTTCCCGCGCCCGGTCGTCCCGGAACTGCTCGAGCGTCAGCACCTTGCGCGTCATGACGACCTTTTCATCATGCACGGTGAAGTTCACCATCTGCATGGTCATCGTGACAAGCCCCTCCGGCGTGTCCGGCACGGGCGGCAAGCGCTCGGGGGAACCGAAATGCTCTCCGTAATAGGCGATCATCTGATCCAGCAGCGCGTTCCAGATCGTCTCCTTGCTCTCATAGTGCTTGTAGACCCCGGACTTCACAAGCCCGAGGGACGCGCTCAGTTCCCGAATGTTCGTCCCCGCATAGCCGTTCTGCGAAAACATTTCCAGTGCGGCAGCGAGTATTCTTTCCTTGGTGTCGTTCGCCATAAGATCCTCCGCATGCGAAAGTGACCTCTCGTTCACCGATAGTATAGTGATCGAAAGGTCACTCGTCAAGGCCTTGATGGAATTTTACATTCCGTTCATACAAAACTGCCCCCGAACCTGATCGGCTCAGAGGCGTTCTCTTCCTTCCGCGATTTCTTCACACCCGAACTTTGTCGGAATCTCCGGCACAAGCTCATCCTCCATCCCAGAATATTTCCCTCCGTTCTCCGGTATCGAGGCCGATCCGGATTTTCGGCAGGTCCCCGGCGATGCTGAGGGAGGAACCTTCGATCTTCATGCCTGAGTAGAAGAGGAAATCGCCAAAGACAACGTAATGGCTGGCCGCGGAGCAGAGAGGTTCCCCTTCTTCGGCCGTGTAAACCAACTCCGCCTCCCCGTTCGGGTCCTTCCGGTCGACTGCATAGATCTTCCCGCCGCTCTTGTCCGCCGCGCCGCGGATTTTCTTCGGATCCCAGGGCGAGAAGTAAATCTTGTCCGCCGTGAGCGCGAAGCAGAAGATGTTCTCAATCGGCAGATCGACCCGCTCCCAGCCGCCGTCCCGACAGACATAGACCGCGCCGCCCTGTTCACCGACTGTGTTGATCCAGAACGATCCATCGGTTGTGTCGTAATACCATGCGTCCGCCGGACCCGTGACGGAGATCTTGTCGTAGTCTTCCGCAAACGCGGGATCGGTCACGAACAGAGAGGCGATCGTCGAGCAGTAAACCTTCCCGTCCCGGATGAAATGCGGAGTTGTGCCGGACGGGATCGCGCCTCTGAAAACCTCCGCGTCCGTTTCCGCATCATAGCCGATCAGAAATCCCCCGACCGCCGCCCAGACCGTCTTGTCCTCCACACACAGAAGACGGATCTCCTCCGATGCCCTGCAGATCGTGCGGACCGAACCGGATGCGCTGTCGAGCCGGTCCATCCTGCACCCGACGGACGTTTCAAACAGGACAAAAAACGTATGCTCGTCCGCCGCACAGAACGGGATGGGGAAATAGGCATTGACATTAACATAAGGACAGACTGCCGGGGAATCGTGCGGGCAGAGCGGATCGGGGCAGAGCGGACGCACGTCGCCGGAGTCCAGTGAGATGATCGTCGGCATGGAGATCGTCCCGACCTTTTCCTTTCGCTTGGTAACACAGTAGTAGTCCTTGCCGATTATGACATACTCCGACGAAAGTATCCCGTCATACCCGGTGGGAAGAAGGGATTCTGTCTCCTGCGGAGCGAAAGCATCCACAGAAGCAGGTTGGTTGTCCTCTGCTTCCTGTGTCTCCGGCAAGAAAATTTCGGCTTCTTCGGAGGGCGTGGTTTCCGGTGCCGTTTCCTCCGGCAAGGTGTTCTCGATGAAGTCCGTCTCTGTCGGCTGGCCGTCAGACTTTGCTTCGGGGATCGCGCCCGTCGCTTCGTTTGGCACCCTGTCTTTATCCGTCCCGCATCCCACCGACAGGAACATGAGGACGGACAGGAACCAAATCATGAAAAATCTGCTGCGCATTCTGAACTCCTTCCTGTTTCTCCGCCCGTCGGATCATGAATGTTCCGCCAGCCAGATCGAAACTCTCGACTGGATCTTTTTCGCACAGTCCTCAGCCGTGCCGACGCCGCCGAGGTATGCGGAGATCTCCTCCCGGATGATGGCGCGGACGTCCTCCGAAATCTGTTCCCGCAGGGGTTCGCCGACGCGGTTGTCGATGTAGTCACTGAGGGCGTCGATCTCTTCCCGGGTGATCCCGCCGACGTAGCCGGGCTGCTTCAAATCCTCCCGGCGTGTCGGGTGATCGGGATCGCGGTGATTCGCAACCGTGCCTGACGGAAATATGAAGATGCGTTCGTAGTCCTCCGCCCCTTCGGCCCGCTTATCGAAATTGGATTTCAGCGCCGGAATGCTGTCCGCGCGGCTCACCAGGGTGCGCACAAGCTCCCACGCGAGATCGGGATGCTCGCTTGATGCCATGACGCAGAACGCCGTGTCGATCTGAATATCCGGAGCCGACTCCGGGTAGCCGATCATCGCGTAGTCGTCCGTGCCGAACTGCGCTTCGAGGGTGAAAAGCTCGTCGGATGTGTACACACGCGCCCGGGCGAGAGCGACTTTGCCGTTGTAAAAGTAATCGAATTTCTGAACGTCTCCTGCCGCATCGACCGGGGAAACCCTGTTCAGCGTCTCGTCCGTCGGAAGGCCCTTCACGAATTCCAGCCAGCGGATAAAGGCCGGGGAATCGAAGGAGCAGGCGTTTCCGTGGATGAAGACCTTATAGGAATTGTCGCCGAGCAGCCAGCGGAAACTGCCGAGGGCGGCGGTGCGCTGGGTCAGCCTGTCCATCAGGACCGCGTCCCCGGGGAGGCTGTCCGCCAGAGCGAAGAGATCGTCAAAGGTGAAAACCTCCTTGTCCGCGATCGCCCCGAGCAGGGAGCGCGGCCCGTAGAGGGTGCAGAAATCGAAGCCGGACGCCAGCCCCCAGAGCCCCCCTTCCTCCGTCGAGAAAGCCCTTTGGATCGCGCCGAAGAGGGTCTCGCGGTTTAAGGTGTCGTCTTTTTCCACCCAAGGCGCAAGGTCGAGATAGAGCTTGTGCGTCAAGATTGCCTGCATATCCTGTGCGGCGGGCGTTCCGATCACGACGTCCGGGCGGTAAATGCCCGTCGTAAGCTCCGTTGCGAGCATATTGACGCCGCCGTTCGGATTGTCCCGCGAGGCGTATTGGGTATAGTCCCGCAGATTCACGCGGCAGTCGGGATGGGTCCGGTTGAAGTCCACGATGACCTCGGAGATCTCCGAAGTAAAGGCATTCTGTGAAGAGAGCGCGACCTCGAGGACCGTCAGCGCGGACAGATCGACGTCCCCGGAAGCGGTGTACAAAGCGGGTTCATACGCTGTCTCCCACCACGCCCCGGTCGGTTTGTTGCTTTCTTCGGCGTAGAGCAGATGATCCGGGTCGAGCACGGCCCAGA
This sequence comes from uncultured Ruminococcus sp., assembly GCA_902782445.1. GTDB lineage: Bacteria > Bacillota > Clostridia > Oscillospirales > CAG-272 > UMGS1696. Next base: position 4,778 of record CACZNC010000109.1, on the reverse strand, counting down.
GAACGATCCGGGATGCGTCGAGGTTGGAATTCTGATAGTTGAGGATCTCCTCGGCTGTGATTGCTTCGCCCTTTGTCGCTCCGTACACACCCTTTTCCGTTTCAAAGCAGAAGTCATAATCATCGCAGAAGAGGATGCGCCTGATTTTTACTTCCTCAAAGCCCGGGATCGTGAATTTCTCCTTCACCTGTCCCGTGCTCTTGTCGAGGATCCGTCCTCCGGTCGTCCAGACCGATCCGTCGGGGGCGGCAGCGAGGGTATTGTACACGGAGAAGAGGTCGGTAAACGACGCGGCGCGGGCAAACTCCCGGTTCACGACCAGAGCCTCCTGTCCCGCTCCGATCCATATATCCCCGTCCGGATCCACGGCAAGGGAAGACGGGCTGAAATACGGGTCGTTCCCCGCGCCCAAGGTGAAGAGCGGGGTGATCTCGCCGGATCGGACGGTCTCCCCGGTCGCGGGGTCGACGCGGTTCAGAAAGAACTTCGAGAGCAGGCGGTTTCCGAGATCGTCCGCTTCGCCCGCCTCCTTTGCAAGGCAGATGAACGCCCCGCCGAGCGCATCCGGTTCAAACGCGCCGTGGACGAAGCTCTGACCGTCGGGAAGGGTGACCGGAACCGTTTTCACCACACCCGCCTCCGCCGAGATCGTAAACAGCGCGCAGAGTTCCCGCGTGACGATCTTCCCGTCGTCGTCCTCGGCTTCCTCTCCGTTCTGGGCGAAACAGATGATTTCCCCTGTCTCACGGTCAATGTGCGGCGCGGCGTAGGAGACGAAATTTGGTCTCGCGCTCCATCCTTCGGGCAGGGGGATCTCCACGCCCCGGAACACATGGGTCAGCACCCCGGGATCCGCCGATCCGAACGCGGCGTTCATCCCGCTTGACCCGTCGCCGCCCGATGGGTCTGTCCCGCTCTTTCTGCATCCCGCGAGGAGCAGGATCCCCGCGAGAAGCAGGGCCGACAGTTTTTTCAGCTTCATGGAAAGTTCCCCCCGTTTTGCAGTCCGTTCACAATGACGGCGCAGGATTCCGCGATCCCCGTTCACCGGTTCGGATTGACCTCCACCCCGGCGATTTTGTCCCCGTCGTACACCACGCGGACGGAGACGGCGTCCGTGTCGTTGTCCTCGAAGACGTAGAAGCGGCGCACCGTTTTCCCGTCGTCGGAGAAGAGAATGTCCTCCCAGCTTGTCACGGGGCGGCCGTTCCAGAACACGTCGCCGATGTCGATCGTCGGGCTTTCCTCGAAGCGCACGCCGAAGGGGGCGAACTGGTCGTAATAGTCGACCTGGGCCTCGTAGTGCATGTCCGCGTCCGGCTTCCACTCCGGCTCTCCCTCGGCTGTGCCGGAAAGCCACATGTTGCACATACCCCGCCCTTCGGCGTATTCGAAATCCCCGCGGTATTCGAGGATCAGCGCGTCGAGATCGGCGAGGCGGTCTTCCCGGTTTTCCGTTCCGGTCAGCAGGATTTCGCGGATGCGGTCGTAGATCTGTCCGTGCATGTCCCATTTTTCTACGGCGGCCTTCCATTTCAGCAGATGCTGCTGTTCCGCTTCCCTTTTTGCCGCATCCTCTGCAAACCGCTGTTTTTCCTCGATCTTTTCCCGCAGTCTCTGATTCTTTTCATCGTTGTAATAGGATTCCTCGGTCATGCCGTATTTTTCCCACACGGGGATTTCAGGTTCCGGAACCTGCTTCGCCCATGCCTGCTGTTCCGCCTCCGCAAGCTCTGCTTCCATCCTTGCCCGTTCTTCCGCGAGCCTCCGGGCTTCCTTTTCTTCCAGCTTTTCCCGGAATCTCAGGTTTTTCTCCGACATGAACTCTTCTTCCGTCAGGTTGTACCTTTCCCAGAGGGGGACTTCCGGCTCGGGAACCTGTTCCGGCGTGAGCTCCGACTGCGTATCCAACTCAGCATAAAGCTGCGCATGAAGTTCCGCTTCAAAAAGTTCCGCCTGTTCTTCCTCTTCGGCGGCAAGCGAATCTGCGCCCGCATCCGTTTGTTCCGTCTGCTCCGGCACCTCCGGCACCTCGGGCTCCTCCGGCTTCTCCTGCGCCACCGTGGTTGCGAACACCGCCGTGATGCCGCACACCGCGATAACCGCCGCGAGGGACGCCGCCCATGTGATTCTTCTGACCTTCATGATCGCACCGATCCTTTCCCTGATCGCCACCTGTCCGAAACCGCTTGCGGGCAGGGGCGGCAGATTCTTCTTTTTCACAAGCTCGAGCAGCATAAGGGCATAGTCCCGCCTTGTGTCCGCGCCGAACATCCGCACCACCGCCTCGTCGCACGCCAGCTCCATATCCCGGTTGAAAAAGCGGTACAGGACCCAGACCGCCGGGTTGAACCAGTGGAGCGAAACCGCCAGCGCAAGCAGGATCTTCGTCAGGGAATCAAAATGCCGGATGTGCGTCAGCTCGTGGGCGAGGATGAATTCGAACCGCTTCGTGTCCGTGAGATCCGTGTCCGAGGGCAGAAGGATCACCGGACGGAGCACGCCGTAGGTCAGCGGGGAACCGATCCGGTCCGAACGCCGCACTTCGATCTTCCGGCGGGGAGCGTGTTCGGCCAGCCAGTCCCGGGCAAAGTCCGATTCCAGAGGAAGGGACTGCCGGAACCGCCCGAGCGCGCGGACATAGAGCGCGGCAAAGACCGAGAGGATCAATATTGCCCCCGCGATCCAGACGATCAACCGCCAGTCCGGGGCAAACCGGGCGGAGTTTACGCTTTCCCCCGCGATCTTGTCCGCCGTATGAAAGACCTCGGATATCGGATGCGTGTCGGCGAAACCGCTCTCATAGAAGAATGAGCCGCCCGAGACGCCTGAGAACGCCGGGGAAGCGGGAACATCCGCCGCGTCTCTGCTGTCCGCCCGGGAAAAGGTCTCCGCCAGCGACCGGATCAGCTTCCGTCCGATGCTCGCCGCGCTGATGGGGGACGGGAGCTTGACGGGCAGAAACAGTCTGAGGAGCGCGACGTGCCAGAGAACGGTGAACGTCCGCATGGGCAGCCGCTTCTTCCCGACGGCGCGGAACAGGATGACCGCAAAGATCAGGACCGTGCCCGTGACGCTGATTTCAAAGATGTTCATTTTTGATCTCCCGACAGCTCGTCCACCCTCCGGCGCAGATTATCGATCTGCTCCGGGGTGAGCTTTTCCCGGCGGAGAAGGGCGGCGAACAGCAGATCGACGGATCCGTCGAACACCCGGTCGATCATGTCGTCGACTTCTTCGTCCTGCGCCGTCTCCTTCCCGATGAGCGGACGGCAGACAAAGCCCGGCTCGATCCGCTCGATCGCTCCCTTCGCAACGCACTTTTTGATCACGGTGTAGGTCGTGTTCTTGTTCCAGCCGATTTCCTCCCCGAGGATCTCCGAGACCCGCTTGGCCGGGATCTCCCCCTCCCGCCAGAGCACTTCCATGACCTTTCTCTCGGATTCGAACAGTTTCATCGTTCCGTCCTCCCTCATGCTGATGCAGGCGTCCCTGCGTTTTTCAAAGACTATCGCGGTAGTCTGGCTATATACTATCACAGTAGTCTGGGCCTGTCAAGTCGGCGGGGACAGAATTCACGAAATGTTAAAAATGTCGGATCCTCTGCTTCTTTTATTCCGGGAGATTCTGTCCGGCGGATCCTCTGTACCGTGGCAGGATCTGTCCGCGGCGCCGGGTCAGCATGTATCTCTGACGATCCCGTTGACACGCATACAGGCGTTTGCTATACTGGATGAAAAAATTTCCAAAAAATTTTCTGTTTCAACCGAACCTTTTTGCCGTGAAAATTGTCTTAATATAAGGGGGAAACCCTACAGGAATCCTATTGTCGAAATCAGGAGGCGGAAATGGGAAAATACAGGGACATGGGCGACGGGACGCTGGTCAATCTGGCGCTGATCGGCGAGAGCGGCGCGTTTGACGAACTGGTGGAACGGTATGAAGACGCGGTTCTCGAGAAAGCGGAGCAGATCGTCGGCAATTCCTTCTCCGCGGAGGACATCGCGCAGGACACGTTTTTCTCCGCGTGGGAGCATCTCAGCGAACTGCGCTACCCGACCGGATTCGGGACCTGGATCCTCCGCATCGCGGAAAACCGGGCGAAGAACCTGCTCCGGCAGTATGAATCGAATCTGCCGGGGCTCGCTGCGGATATGGATTCTTTCCCGCTGACAGCCTCGAACTCCGTCACGCCGCAGACTGCGGAAAACAGTGAAAAACTCAGAGAGGCGGTGAACGCCCTGTCCGCCGCCCTCCGGGACACGGTACGGCTTCATTATCTTGCCGGATACACCGTCCGGGAGATCTCTACCCTTCTGTCCGTACCGGAAGGAACGGTGAAACGCCGGCTGAACGAGGGGCGGAAACAACTGCGGCGCGGGTTCGGCGTGCCGGAGGACGGGAATGACGGGATTGCGGCCCGCGTCCGCCGTCAGATCACGGCAATCAAACGCCAGGCGGAAAAGAACGACCACTCCGGTTTTGCCGAGACCTACGAATACGTTCTACCCCTTGTCTATCAAATGGAGGAGACCCCGGAGAAGCAGAAAATGCTCGCCGAGGTGCTTCTGCGCGGAATGTGGTGGATCTCCGGACAGAACAGCGAAGCGACTTTTGCAAAGGTCAAGGCCGCCGCGCTGGAAGGGCTGAATGAAGACGTGATGCAGGCCGTTGCGGATCGGGAAGACTACGGCCTGCACGGGGAGGAAAGAGTCCGCTTCATTCGGGATAAGCAGATCCCGGAGCTGAAAGAGGCCGGATTCAAAACGGCGCTCGGC
>CACZNC010000108.1 GCA_902782445.1 uncultured Ruminococcus sp. | reverse complement strand
GTCATGTTTGGATATATGGCATTCCCACCCCGTCGTTCGCATTCTACGGAGAGCGATCAAAACCCATGAAGACAGCTTTATAGAAGGAATATAGTATCAAATGAAAAAAGCCGTTCGGCGGAAGATTTTCGTTCTTCTCCGGACGGTTTTGATTTCGGACACGGGAAAAGCCGCTCCCGGGGGTGAACCGGAAACGGCTTCTGTTTTTCTGCCTTGAAGTCGGATCAGCCGCCGAGTTCCGAGTAGGACTTGTTCAGTCTGTCGGTGCCCTTGTTGAGGGATTTCATGACCTTCTGAATGAAGGAGGCCGTCGCGTCCGCCGTGGTGTTGGTCTTGAGGAACACGATGGAACTGAGGCCCGGGATGGACTGGCTGAGGGCGTATCCCAGGTCGACGTACTGGCAGTCGCGGATGATGCGGAACATCTCCGTGTCTTCCGGAGCGTCGGAGAGTTTCGCGCCGAGCACCGTTTCCCAGACGGCCGGGACCACGTTGTTGTAGTTCTCGCAGCTCATGGCTTCGACGCAGTAGGAAATCAGTTCCTCGTGGGCGGCGGAGGAGAGGATCACGCCCCAGTAGATGTCATATCCGGCCGACGCGTAATCCGCCTGGGTCTCGTCGAACTTCGGGGCGGGGAGGATGCCGTAGGAGACGTCGGATTCCCGCATACTCTCGTACAGGTTCCGGTTTTCGGAGAACATGAAGAGCCCGCGGCCTTCGGAGAACATCTGCACGTTGTAGTCGGTGCCGGTGGAGGACTGGGTGAACTCGTCCATCTTGTCGAACTTCTCCATGACGGAGATCATCCGGTCCACGTTTCCGGTGAAGCACACGTTGCCCTCGGCGTCCTTCTCCATGCACCCCGCGCCGAGGTCGGACTGGAGCTGGAGCCAGCCGTAGCTCGCGGTGAGGAAGCCCCACTGGTCCTTCGCGGTGAGCTTGCCGTCGCCGTCGAGGTCCTGAGTCGCGGCGGAGGCCATCGCGGTCATGTCGTCGAAGTACCATTCGCCGTTGCGGACCTTCTCGTAGGGAGTCTCGAGCTGGAGATCCGCCATCAGGGTCTTGTTGAAGGAGACCGTGCAGTTCATGTAGATGCCGCTCATCGCCATGGAGTTGGCGGTGGCGAACAGCTTGCCCTGAATGGTGAAGACCTGGGGCGTACCCTGCCACCACGGCTTCGAGAAATCGAGGATCTCAAAGCTCCGCAGATCGCAGAAATCGCCTTTCAGACCGTTGTTCATGGTCTTGTTGTCGTGGCTGTACACGATGGAGAAGGAGTCGTCCCCGGAGACCACGCAGTTGTGGACCTTGGCGGACACGGGATCTAGGTCGTCGTCGTCGTTGCAGGTGACGTTCACGTTGAAGCGGTCGGAGACCTTCATCCGCTGGTTGTACAGCGCGTCGTTGACGACTTCGCCGTCCATTTCGTCGGCATAGATGTACTTCTTCGCGTTGTACCACGAGGTCGTGAGGATCGCGAAGGTCTCGCCGCCGAAGTCCTTTTCGGGCAGACCGTCGGTGATAAACGCCTCGTCCTCGTCTTCCTCGGCTTCCCCGTCGGTCACGCCGGCCGCGGAGGGCGTGTTCGAGGGAGTGTCGGTGCCGGAGGCGGATTGTTCGGAGCACCCCGCCGTCATGAGAGCGGTGGACGCGAGGAGCAGGGAGAGAAACAGACAGAGGATTTTTCGGGCCATGATGAAATACCTTCCCTTCAAAAGTCAAAACAGTCGGAGATTCGAACAGTTCAGTCCATTATAACAGATTTTTTCCGCGCTCACAACACGAAGAGAGTTTCCTTAACAAAAAAGTCACAACAGAAGGATTTTCGTCCCCCCGATCATCCCACGGCGGATCCGGAAAAACGCTCTCCCGCCGGAAAAACCGTTGACGGGTCACGCCCGCTGTGCTATAATGGAGAAAAAGGGACGGTCCTCCGCCCCGCATGATCCAATCGAACGGAGGGAACACGCCGTGATGCCCGCATACCGCCGCGCCGCCGGTTTTTTGATTCTTCTCGCGGCCCTCTTCTGCCTGACCTCCTGCTTTCTCATCAAAAAAACAGAAGGCGATCCCAAACCGAAGCCCGGAACGGCGCCCGCCCCGACGGAGACCGAACCGCCCGAAACGGAGCCCGCCGAGACCAAAGTCACCGTCGCGATCACCGACAAGCCGGGCGGCAAACCGGCACCTGAACCGAAGCCCGATCCCGAGCCTACTCCGGAGCCTGAACCGACACCCGAACCGGATCCCGAGCCGACGCCCAAGCCGGAGCCGGAGCCCTTCTCCGCCGCTCTCGAGCAGATCACCGAAAAGAACCGGCTCTCTTCCCTGCTCGCCTCCCACAAGACCGTGACGGTCGTTACCCTTCTGCCGGAACGCGCGGAGAGCTTTACCCGGTGCTTCCGGCGCATAGACGGTCATTTCGCCAGCCTCCACCTCTACGAGCACACGGAATACGATCCCGAAACATCCGAACCGGTCCATTACAAATCCACGGACGGGTTCTATCAGGGGGCGGACTTCTCGGAATCCCCGGAGGGCGGCTGGATCGTCCGCATGTCTTTCCCCGCCTCCTTCACCCGGGAACGGGAAGCCGTCTACGAGGAGGAGATCACAAACTGGCTGAGCATTGTCGAATCGCCCTATGAGACGGAGGTGCTCTCCCGGGAGAACGGGACCGTCAAACTGAGATACACCCACGACGAGCCCTCCCTGACGCAGGACATGCGGATCACGGTGAAGGAGGACACGCTGGAATTGTTATCGTGGGAATACGATTCCAAAGAGGGCGAATTCGGCTATCACGACGGGTTCACCGTGACCCTCGACGAAGAGCGGCCGGATTGGGAAGTCCTCGACTACTGGGAGGGGTTCCGCGAGATCACGGTGGAATGCCCCTCGTCCTCAGAACCGCAGTCCTGCACCTTCCGGGCTCCCGCCTCATGGCCGCTGGAGGTGGAGTCCGCCTACACCGGATGGCTCCTCTCCGAAAACTGGGGGGATCCCGGCACGGAACACCTGTATTACGCCGCGAACCAGCAAACGCCGAAGACGATCTACACATGGAATCCCGAAGTCTTCGCCCCCGACACCGGAGCGGCCGAGGGAATCGACTTCACCTTCGAGGATCTGAAAGCCGCCAACCGCGTGAGCTCCATTCTGAAAAACCACGAAGCCGTCACCGCCACCCGCCCGATCCAGTACGGGGAGGAAGTCCTCTCTTTCTGGCTCAGGGACGGGGACCGGGTCTCCTACGATCTCTACTACACCGAGCAGGACGGCAGGAGCATCGCGGCGGGCTACCGGGACTTCTCCTTCTACATCTTCGACGGCATGTCCCTCCCCATGTCCTCGCAGAAATGGATCACCTCTGCGGGAGGGCGGAGCGACGGATGGCTTGAAGAGCAGATCACCGGTTTGCTTCCCGACGCGCTGACCGGGGAGATCGAACTTCTCTCCGCGGACGATTCGACGCTTAAGATCAAGCTGACGGGCACGAAGGACACCTATGCGGAAGGGCCCGTCGCCTGCGAGTGCACCGTAACTGTGAAGAAGGGGACCCTCGAGATCCTCTCCCTCTCGTCCCGGATGTCCTATTCCTCCGGCGAGGCCGAAAACCGCTGGACGATGGAATATGACGGCAAGCGATACGGGGAAGACGTACTGGCCGCCTGGGACGACACCCGCAAGGTCACGGCCGACCTTCTCACCGAAGCGGGAGGCGCGCGGACGGAGACCTTCGACTATCCGGCGGAATGGTCCCTCGTGATCTCTTCGGACGAAGGGGTGACGATCTCCTGCGGGGACAAATCGGAAGTCGGCGCGCTGGTGATCTCCCCCGGGAAAGAGGATCTGACCGTCTTCCTGCGGGACGAAGCGAATCTCGGCAAAGGCGTGTCTGCCGCAGAAACGCCAGCCCCCGAGCCGAAACCGGAGCCCCAGCCGGGACCTCAGCCGGAGCCCGAACCCGAGAAACCCGAACCCGAAAAGCCCGAACCCGTGAAAAATCCCTTCGAAGGCCTCGCCGGGACCTGGAAAGCCGAGACGACCTCCGCCGTGCTCGTGATCGCGGAAGACGGCTCCTTCACGATCACCGAAAACGGGAAAGAAACCTACGGCACACTGGTCCACACGACGGAGCCCCGGGGCATGTGGGCCGTCGGTCCCCGGTATGAGCTGATCCTCTCGGACGGCACGGTCTACAACGAAGACGCGAACGTGAATCTGTCCGTCGGGAGCGAGGACGAACTGTTCTTCTCCTGCGGCGGCGGCGCGACCTTCTTCCGCAAAGGCTGAAAAGCCCCGCGGGATCTGACGGAAACGGAATAAAAACGGTCTCCTTCCGGAATCAGCAGGACCGCTGACGGAGGGAGACCGCTTGTTTTTGCACTGACTTACGGCGCGCAGTTCTCGATGAGCCTCTTCATAAAGACGGAGGGGGTGACGACCTCCACGTCCTCATCGAGCATGGAGAGCAGTTCCGCCACGGCGTCCATCGTGTTCCCGTGCTCCGCCAGCTTGCCGTTTTTCATGCCCGACCAGGCGTGGACGATGAGGAAGGTGTAGGCGTCCTCGTCCTTCGGATCGGTGGAGGCGCCGTTGATCTTGCGGGCGATGTAGTCCAGTCCTCCGGCAGGATGCCCCGCCCAGATCATGTGGCGCGCGGAGACGCAGGGCTTTCCGTCCAGCCAGAGGATCTTTCCGCGCTCCGAGGCGTACCAGCTGTATTCGATGTAGAAGAGCCCTTCGATCTCCGGCTGGGCGGCGAAGTCTTTCAGGGATTCGGTCTTGAATCCGCTGTCGTCGAGGATCTCCGCGTATTTCAGATCGGCGCGCTCCATGGACTTGGCCAGTTCCTTTGCCATGTCAAGCCGGGCGGCGGGATCCCAGTGGGAGGGGAAGGTGTAGCCGAGGCCGGAGAGCTGCATGACGAACTCATCCTTCTCCGTCGCCTTGCCGTAGAGGTAGGAGAGCATCGGGGCCGCCGTGTCGATCGCCGCGGGGGAGACGCCCCAGGCCATCGGGAATTTGCCGCGCTTCGGGTTCCCGTACCACTCGGAGGAGGTGGCGAAATTGTTCAGCACCCACTGGAGATTGTCCCCGTCGGACATCATGACGCAGAGGGTGTGCGCGGCCTCCGGGGTCTCTTCTTCCCCGCTCCTGCCGCCCTTCTGTTCGATCCTGTCCAGCCGGAAGCCGGAGAGGGTCGAGAGGTTGTAGGCGTGGTCGGCGGGGACCATCTGCAGATTCAGGGAGCCGTAGGAGCGCACGGTCTCGAGCTCGCCGAGGGTGTTGTTGTAGCCGAAGACCACCGCGCCGTCGTCGAGGAATTCGTACATCTTCGTGTGCCCCGCCGTGACGTGTCCGTCGTAGAAGCCGAAGAAGGCGTTGGTCATGACGGCGTAGTCGACGAGCTTCGGGGCCATCGACGCGGGCTGCTCGAAGGCGATCTTCCGGTTCAGGCGGTCCCAGTACTCGGAGGAGCGGAGCCAGCGTTCGTTGCATCCCGTGACGTCGAGGATCATGGAATACCCGGCTTTCTCCGCGGTGCTCCGGTTTTTCTCGGTGACGACGACGGCGTTCAGAAGTCCCGCGACGGAGACGGCCGTGCTGACGGAGGGGTCGGCGGGATCGGAGGAGCAGAGGACATAGCCGTCGATCTGATCCGAAAAAGCGGCGAGGAGATTCGAGACGGTCGGCGGTTTTCCCCCGATGCGGTCCGTGGTCTCCGCGCCCCACTCCTTTCGGATAAGGGGGAGGTAGAGGTCGGACGCGCCGTTCTTGATGAGGATCTGGGTGTCCGAGGACCGGGCGGCAAGTCCTTCGAGGGTGGCGAGGGTGAGCTTGTCGCTGTAATCCGATGGCTCGGAGACGGTGACGACGGTCTTCGCCTGCACGCCCTTCGGGAAAACGCCGGGTTCGGGGAGCGTTTCGGGTTCGGCCTCCGGCTCCGGTTCCGCATTCACCGGCTCTTCCGTCTCCGGGGCGGGATCCGCTGCTTCTACCGGGATCTCCGGGGGATCATTCCCGGCACCCTCTCCGTTCGGATCCGGCGCGGCGGGAGCGCAGGCGGGGAGGGCGCACAGAAGGACGGCGGACAAAAAGGCGGCAAGGGAACGAACGCTTCGATTCCGCATGGGGGGCCTCCTCTGATTTTCTGTCTGTTCGGCCGGGGACATTCTGATTTTACCGGTCCGGCTTTGTCCCATCATACCACATCCCGGGGCGGCTGTCAAGAGAGGAGAATACCGCCTGCCCGAGCGGACGCGGCAAATCGGGGCAAAATCACAATTCCCCTTGATTTTCACAGAGGGATCGGATATAATGAAGACGGCGGACGGATCTCACAGAATCGGACCCGGGATCCGTACCCCCGGAAAAATCATTAATTTTGAGGATGTTTTTTCCGGGCTCGCCGTGTATAATGGAGATAATGAGTCCAGCCGAAGGATCCGCGGTCATGGGGCGATCGCTTCATGATCCCCGGACCGGCGGCGTCCGAAGAAGAGCCTGCGCCGGATCGGAACGAACATTCGATCCGCCGCGTTCAAGCCGAATGACCCGAATGGAGGAAAGATCATGAAAAAACGCATCCTCTCCCTGGCGCTCGCCTTTCTGTTCGTCTTCGCGCTGACAGCTCCGGCTTCCGCGATCATAGACGTCTACGGCGACGTCGACGTCATTTTCCCGGTATTCAAGGAAGGACGGGAATTCCCCGCTGCCTCATCCTTCATCTGCTCCCGCGGCACGCCGATGTCCGTCACGTGGGCCCACGCCAACTGGTCCTCGATCAACCCCGGCGAAAAGGTGGGGGCGGACGGCTACCAGTTCATCCTCAAAATCGGACTTGAGGAAGGCTACGACTGGCTTTCCACGGTCAATGCGACGGTGTATACCGCAAACGGCAAGCCCGTCAGCCTGAACAATGTCGCCGCCGACAGCGGGATCCTCGAGATCGCCGGATACGTCGAGGCGGAAGCGAAAAAGCCCGAGATGGACTACGTGGAGATCCTCGCGCCGGAAGGCTGGGGAGTGAAGCCCGGAAAGTCCCCCGTGTACAGCGATTTCCTCATCACCAACGGCAAATCCGGCTACGGCGTCCGCTGGTACGATGCCGGGACGAACAAGGAAATGACCGGGGGTGATACCTTCGCGGCGGGACACAGGTATGAGGCCGTATTCTACATTAACCCGGACAACGGCACGGAATGGAAGGCGAAGAACGATACCTACGCAGATGTGACGGCGGTTTTCATCCCGTCGGACGGCTCCGCGCAGATCACGGCGGCCAATCCCCAGTTCAGCTACGAATCGACCGGGACCAAGCTGATCGCGGCCTTTACCTTCGACTGTGCCGCCCCAGCCCCGGCCGCGAAGGAGATCAATTTCGTGTCGGTCGAAGCCACGGACGGCTTCTGGTATCCAGTACACGGCTGGAAGCCCAAAGACGACAGCGTCTTCAAGATCCTCACGGAGGGCTGCTCCAAGCTCATGGCCGACTGGTACGACAAGAACGGCAAGATGATGACGGGGGACGACAAATTCACGGGAGGCGAACCCTACACGCTCCGCATCAATCTTTACCTTGACTCTTCCGACAACTACGTCTGGGCGGCCGCCGACAAGATCCAGGTGATGCTGGAGGACGGGGGAGGAAACGGCTGGATCAACCAGAAGCCCGTCAATGTCATTCTGACGGACTGGGGCATGGACGCCGTCGTGGAATTCACCTTCACGGCGGTCAAGGAAACCCTGCCCGAAAAGCTGATCGTCAAGAACATCCACGCTCCCGTGGAGGGCAAGCCCCTCGACTTCACGGCGGAAGTGATCGGGTGTTCGGCATTCGAGGTCACCTGGTCGGAGTCCAACATGGATCTGGGCTGGTACGAGGCTTCGGACGCTCCGATCGCGGAAAAAGGGCATGTTTATTCCGTCCGCATCCGTATCTGGCCCCCGGCGGGAACGGAATTTCCTTTCCGGGACACGGATATCAGTCAGGGATGGCTCGATATGCCCTTCGAGATGTATCTCTCCGACGGAACGAAAGCGGAAGGCGCGAAGGCTGTCTACGGCGGTATCGGCGGCGTTCATCCTGCGGAGTCCTGCGTGATCGGCTATACGTTCCCGCCGGTGGGACAGGACAAGCCCGACAAACCGCAGATCCTCTTCATGAATGAGCCCGAAGACCTCACCGTTGTTGAAGGTCAGTCGGCGGTCTTCTCCTCGGCGGTCATGGGAAGTCCGAAAGCGTACCAGTGGTATGAGGCCAAGCCGGGCGGCGCATTCCTCAAGCTCACGGACAGCGCGGACGTCACCGGCTCGAACACGTATCAGCTGACTCTGAAAAACGTCAAAGCCTACATGAACGGGTACAGCTACCGCTGCGTCGCCTCGGACGAGTACGGTCTTGAGATCACCTCGAAAGCGGCGGTCCTCACGGTGAAAAAAGCCGCGGGCGAGCCTGCCTCCATCGTATTCAGCGACGTGAAAGAAAGCGACTGGTTTTACAGCTGGGTCTACGACGCCGTGAAGCTCGGCCTCATCAACGGCAAGGGCAAGAAGGACGGCAAGGACTACTTCGACCCCGCGGGCAACATCACCTTTGCCGA
>CACZNC010000107.1 GCA_902782445.1 uncultured Ruminococcus sp. | reverse complement strand
CCATACGGCCAAGGACCCCGCAGGGGAACCTACGGCCTGAGTTGGGTCCCCTGCCGCCGTCCGCGCAGGACATAGAATCCGAAACGCGGAGCGTTTCATTCCTTTTTTCCCTTCGTGAAGGGATTCCGTATGAATACTACATCAAAGGAGCATATACCATGAAAAACGCAACCCCGATTTCCTGCTGCGAGCTGAAGAGCTTCGGCGAATTCCACGCGGGCGACACCGTCCGTCAGGCCATGAAGCCCGTCTTCGCCAAGAACAACATGGGCTCGATGGCGTTTCTGACCGCGGAGGCGAAGAAGATGCAGTTCTTCTTCAACCACGAGGTCAAGACGATGGGCGCGACCAACCAGAAGTCCTCGGGCCGCTGCTGGCTCTTCGCCGCGACGAACGTTTTGCGCGAGATCGTCGGCAAAAAGCTGAACGTGGACCAGTTCGAGCTCTCCCAGTCCTACCTCGCCTTCTGGGACAAATTCGAGCGCGTGAACTACTACATCGAAGCCATCGCGGACACCGCCTGCGAGCCCTCGAACTCCCGGGTCGTCGACTACATCGTAGAAACGGGCGTCCATGACGGAGGCCAGTGGGATATGTTCACCGCCGTCGTGAAGAAATACGGGATCGTGCCGAAGGCCGTCTACCCCGAGACCTTCCAGTCCTCGAACACCGGGATGCTCAACCGCCACATCAACAACTACCTCCGGGCGAAGACTCCCGTGATCCGCAAACTTGTACAGGAAGGCAAGACCGAGGAATTCGCCGCCCTGCGCAAGGAGATCCTCGAGAAGACCTACTCCTTCCTCTGCGCCTGCTACGACGTGCCCCCGACTGAATTCGACTTCGAATATCAGGACAAGGACAAGAACGTCGTCACCGAAAAGGGCCTCACCCCCCAGTCCTTCCGCGAGAAGTACATCGGCGACTACCTCGACGACTACGTCTCCATCGTCCACGCTCCGACCGCCGACAAGCCCTTCGATAAGCTCTACACCGTGAAATACCTCGGCAACGTGGTGGGAGGCGCGCCGGTGAAGCATCTGAACCTGGAACTCTGCGAATTCAAGAAGCTCGTTATCGACCAGATCAAGGACGGCGAGATCGTGTGGTTCGGCTCCGACTGCGGCAAGTACGGCGACGGCGACCGGGCCTGCTGGGATCAGGACCAGTACGACGAGGACCTCATCACGGGATTCGACACCGCGATCTCGAAGGCCGACATGCTCGACTACCACGTCAGCGCGATGAACCACGCGATGTGCCTGACGGGAGTGAATCTGGACGAGAACGGCGCGCCGAACCGCTGGAAGATCGAAAACAGCTGGGGCGACGGCGGCGCGAACAAGGGCTATCACATGGCCTCCGACGCGTGGTTTGACGCCTACGTCTTTCAGGCCGTCGTGAACAGGAAGTACCTCGGCGAAAAAGCGGCCCTCCTCGACGGGGAACTCACGGAGCTCGAACCCTGGGATCCGATGGGCTCGCTGGCAGATTGACGGGCTGAAAGACCGGACCGAACGGAATAAAAAAACCGGGAGCCGTTTTCCGAAGAGGGGAGCGGCTCCTTTTTCCGCGCGGGAACCGGATTTTTTTCGTTTTTGTTCTTGCAATCGGGGCCGGGAAGAGGTATAATCAAAATGAGAGAGTATCCGCATCCCTTCCCGGAGAAGCGCGCGCCGGGAAAAACAAGGAGGGAACGAAATGAAAAGGATGAAAACCTTCCTCGTCCTGCTCTTCGCCGCGGCGGCGTTTTTTGTGATGGCGGTGAACGCGGCGGCGTACAATATCACGATAAACGCAGCGGAAAACGGCACCGTAACGGCGGATAAAACGACCGCGAATCAGGATGAAACAGTCACGCTGACCGTCACGCCGGATGCAGGGTATGAACTGAATAGTCTGAAATACAGGACAGCGACGGCGTTACTGGACGCTGTAGAGTCGGATGATACACATTATTATTTCTCCATGCCGGGAGCCGATGTTACTGTGATTGCCTCTTTTTGGGCTGAGGGCTCAGGAAGCGGGAGCGGCGGAGGAGACGATCCGGGAAGCGGGCCCGGCGGAGTAGTCGATCCCATAGAATCATCTACATGGGATGAAGTAAAAAGCAAATTTGCGAGTGGTGCAAATGTTCGGTTGACAGCTGACGTGACCTGTCCGAATAGCGTAACCGTGGAAGCACTGAGTGTCAATGGAAGCGGTGAAAGCTTTACGCTTGACCTCAACGGCCACACGCTTGACTGCGGTTCAGGTAGCATTGGGGTTGGAGGTCACATCAATCTCACCATAACTGACAGCGGGGAGAACGGGAAAATCTGCGGGGCAGGCAAAAAACTCATTGACATCAAGCAGAACAGTGTCCTGATCCTCGCGGGCGGCAGCATCGAGAACACGGGGGGGAACTCCGCCGTTTATGTGTACCACGGCACCTTCACCATGACGGGCGGCAGCATCAAGAGCACGGGGGAAAGCAGCTCTGTTCTTGTGAATGGGGGCACCTTCACCATGGCGGGCGGCAGCATTTCTGCTAAAGGATACGGGGTAGAGTTGAACGAATCCAATTTCACCATGACGGACGGTATGATTGCCGACTGCTCTGCTGCTGTGGATTTTGTAAGAACCTGCAACTTTACCATGACGGGCGGTACGATTACCAGATGTGGAAGAGGCGTTTCTGTGAGCGACGAAAGCAGCGTCTTCCTGTCCGGCAGTCCCGTGATCTCCGGAAACGATTCGCTTGTGGGTTTGCGGGACCTCGTTCTGCCCCCGGAAAAGACCGTGACCGTTGACGGGCCCCTGACGGAGGGCGCGGACATCGGCGTGAGGATCGACGGCGGCTCCGGCACCGGCGTGTTTGCCGTCGGAACAGGTACATACTCCATCACGGGGGACGATCTGGCACATTTCAGGAGCGACGACCCGAATAATTATGCTGTCGAGCTGAACGGAAACAGAGAAGCGGTTCTCTCCAAAATCCTCGGGACAAGGCTTGAAGGCCACACTATCAGTCTCGACGGCGATATCGGCGTGAACTTCTATATCGAGCTTGACAGCGCGGTCGCGGCCAGTCAGACGGCGTACATGGAATTCACCGTTCCGAACGGAGAAACGCAGACCGTATACGTGAAGGACGCGGATCAAAAAACGGTCGACGGAAAGAAGTGCCACGTCTTCAAGTGCACCGTCGCCGCGAAGGAAATGACCGACAACATCAAGGCGCAGATCGTGGACGGCGAGGCCAGAGGCACGGAGTACACTTATTCCGTCAAGGAGTACGCGGATTATCTGCTTGCGCATACCGGAGACAATACGGCTTACGCAAATGCCGCCCCCCTCGTCAGGGCCATGCTGAACTACGGGGCGCAGTCGCAGATCTATTTCGGGTACAATACCGGAGTTCTCGCCAACGCGGACCTTTCCGATGCAGAAAAAACGCTCGGGGCGATCGGGAACGATGTTCCTGCTGACTACACGGAGAATAACCTCCCAGCGGGCGTGACCTTCGAAGGCGCGACGCTGACGCTGAGGTCCGAAACCTCGCTGTCGCTGTATTTCAAGGATGCAAACGAGGGGAACGGGACTCTGACCTTCGCTCCCTCGGGCTTCCCGGCGGGCGTCACCCTCGAACCCGAGCAGAATCTGATCGACGGGTGCCGGGTGGTCCGCATCCGGGGCATTCAGGCAAAATATCTCGGCGACTCCTTCACCGTCAGCGTGACGAAGGGCGGTCATACCGGCTCCGTCACTCACAGCCCCATGACCTACTGCAAGAAAGCGGAAGCGGGTTCCGATACCAACCTCGCCAACGTCGCGAAAGCCCTGTACGCCTACTGGAAAGAGGCGAAGACATATTTCAACTACACCGGAAATTCCGGTTCGTGAAAGGGGAACGGCAATGGATAAGGAAGAGTATATCCCCCTTGAGATCGAAATCATCGAGTGGGACGACGAGGATATCATCACAGCGAGCGATCCGTTTACCAAAGGCGGCGACGGCGGAAACGAAACCGGAATCATCAAGGCTCACCGGCCGTCCGAGCCCTATGAGATCGGCGACGAAGAAGACGGCGAATAACTCCACCCCCCCGGACCGAGAAAAAGGCCCGGGGTTTTTCTGCCAGCCACTAGCTACTAACCACCAGCCACTAGCCGCCACTATTATTCCTCTTGCATTTTCCCCCGTTCTGTGCTACAATATGATTGGAAATCTGTCTTCGCGAGGAGAAAAACAATGACCGAACGATCTTCCATTCTTTTCTATACCCATCCCGCCCGGAAATGGGACGAGGCGCTTCCTCTCGGCAACGGCAGACTGGGGGCCACCGTCTGGGGCGATCCCGTCTCCGATACCCTCCAATTGAACGAGGAGACCCTCTGGGACGGCCGGTTCGATCCCGGGGCGGACAACCCGGAATGCGCGGCGCACCTCGGCGAGATCCGGGAGGCCATCTTCCGCGGCGACTATAAGACAGGAGGGGAACTCACCCAGAAATACATGGTCTGCGGCGGCCGAGGGAGCGGATACGGCCACGGCATCGGGATCCACTACGGTTCCTTCCAGACGGCGGGCTCCGTCCGGGTGGAGTTTCCCTGCGCCGGGGAGACCCGGGAATACCGCCGGTCCCTCGATCTCACCTCCGGCCTCGCCTCCGCGTCCTGGGAGACGGGGGGGACTAAAATCGAGAGCCGGGTCTTCTGCTCCTTCGAAAAAGGCGGCATGGCGGCGGAGTATAAGGCTTCCGCTCCCTTCACCGTCCGCATCCGCTTCGAGCGGGACGACGGCGGGAAATGCCCCGGGGCGGAAAACTGCCTGTACCGGCCGGACGGATTCGACTATACCCGCTCCTTCGCCGACTCTCAGGCCTTCGCCGTCTGCGGGCTGATCGAAACCGAGGGAGGCCGGGCCGAAGCCGACGGGGACGGGATCACCCTCACGGACGTCACCGCCTTCCGCCTCTATGCCGACGTCCGCACCACCTACGTCAAGCCCGGTCTGGACGGGACCCCGAAGCCCTCGAACGACCCCGCCCCCGCTCTCGAAAAAGCCCGCCGGACCGTCTTGGATATGCGGGGGACCGGATGCTTCGACGCCCTGCTCGCGGGAAGCGCCCCCGTGCTGAAACGCCTCCTCGGCCGCGTGAAGCTGGATCTCGGAGAACCCGACCCCTCCCTCGAATCCCTCCCGACGGACGAACGCCTCGCCCGGGTCAGGGAAGGGAACGAGGACCTCGGACTGCTCCTTACCTATTTCGATTTCGGCCGGTATCTGCTGATCGCGTCGTCCTATAACTGCGTCCTGCCCGCCAACCTGCAGGGGATCTGGTCCCCCGACACGGACACGATCTGGTCGGCGGATTACCACATCAACATCAATCTGCAGATGAACTACTGGCTGGCCGAGACCTGCCGGATGCCGGAGCTGACGAAGCCGCTTCTCGACTACGTCCGCTTCCTCTCCCTCCACGGACGCCGGACCGCGAAAATCCAGTACGGCGGCATGAGCGGATGGGTCGCCCACACCGTCACCAATCCCTGGGGCTTCACCGCTCCCGGAGAAGGCGCGTCCTGGGGATCCTTCATGTGCGCCGGGGCGTGGTGCTGCCAGCACATCTTCGAACGGTACCGCTTCTCCGGGGACCCGGACGTCCTGCGGGAGAACTACGACGTCCTCCGGGGCGCCTGCCTCTTCTTCCTCGATTTTCTGACCGAGGATCCCCGCTCGGGGTATCTCGTCACCTGCCCGTCAAACTCCCCGGAAAACAGCTTCTTCGCGGAGGACGGCGGCCGGTATTCGGTCTGCGCGGGCCCCACGATGGACAACGAGATTTTGCGCATGCTCTTCTCCTCCACCGCCGAAGCCGCCCGGATCCTCGGGATCGACGGGGATTTTGCCGCGAAGCTCGACGCAGCCGCCGCCCGCCTCGCCCCCGTCCGCATCGGGAAATACGGGCAGATCATGGAGTGGAGCGAGGACTTCGAGGAGGTCGAACCCGGCCACCGCCACATCTCCCACCTCTTCGCCCTCCACCCGGATTCCGCCATCACGAAGGACGGGACCCCGGAGCTCTACGAGGCCGCGAAAGTCACCCTGAAACGGCGTCTTGCCGGAGGGGGCGGACACACCGGATGGTCCCGGGCCTGGGTCACCACCTTCTTCGCCCGCCTCGGAGACGGGAACGCCTGCGCGGACAGCCTCATGAAGCTGCTGGGACGGAGCACCCTGCCGAACCTCTTCGACACCCATCCGCCCTTCCAGATCGACGGCAATTTCGGCGGAGCCAACGCCCTGGCGGAAATGATGGTCCGCTCGTCGAACGACGGGAAGATCGCCCTCCTGCCCGCCCTCCCCGACGGACCCGCCTGGAAAAACGGATCTTTCAGAGGATTCGCCGCCCGGGGAGGCTATTCCGCGGACTGCCGCTGGGAAAACGGCCGCGTCGCGGAGTGGAAGATCAAAGCCGTCACCCCCTCGAAACTCGGCACGACCGTCGAAGTCGAGGTCAACGGCAGGACCGAAAAGACCGTTGTCGCCGAACTCGCGGAGGACTGATACAAAAAAGGAAACGCGGCTTCTTGAAATGAAGCCCTGCTAAAGGAAACGCGGCTTCTTGAAATGAAGCCCTGCTGAACAAGTTCAGCGGCAAGAACTTTCATGGGGGTATAGGACAAGGCTGCTGCCATTTCGTTTGGCCTGTGTTCACACACCAATTTAGTCATCCAACCTTATCAGAATTATCTTTCGTGAGCTCATTGTTACGGCTGACGTAAGCGAGAATTCCCAAAGGGGATTCTCGGGGGTGGGATGGCCCATCTCATGTTTGGATATATGGCATTCCCACCCCGTTGTTCGCATCCTACGGAGAGCGATCAAAACCCATATAGTTAGCTATTTAGAACGAGAATAGTATGAGTTTCCGCGGAATCAGAATTTGAAATGACAAGGAAGGAGGTGATCCCGTGCTGCGGAAATTGAGCGTCAGATGCGCCGCGTTTTTCCTTCTTTTCGCCCTCTGCCTGACGGCGTTTGTTCCGGCCCCGGCGCGGGCGGCCTCCTCCCTCCGAAACGGGATCGCGGCGGGGACGGTGGATTCCGCCGGATTCCCCGGGATCTGCTATGCCGAAAACGGCGAGGCGGACACCCGGATCCTCTTCCCCCCGGAGGACGGGAGCCTGCTCTTCAGGATCGGGGAGGGCGACTGGACCGGAGAGGGCCCCGTCCGCGTCACCAGACGGCACGAGGTATCCTCCCCCGACGATCCCGCACAGGTCCTCGCCCTGCTCGCCGCCATCTTCCCGCGCCTCCCGGAACCGGACGCCGGGGACATCCTCGCCTATTCCCTCGATCTGACGGGCGCGGACGCGGAGGTCTCGGATTTCCGCGCCATGCAGTTCGGCGTCTGCTTCGAGGAGGGATGGGGGGATTTCCCGCTCTCTCTGACCCTCGTCACCTCCGAAGGCAGGCTCGACGCCTCCGTGACCGTCTCCTCCCTCGAGGCGGAGGTGAAAAACGGCGGCATCGTCCGCAGCGAGACCGGATGGAGCGTCGTGACCGTCGATCTCGGCCATGCGAAGGGCACGGCGGAGCGGCTGGACGTTTTCCTCGGGCTCGATCCCGAAAACCTGCCCGCCCGGACCTATCTCTCCGCCCCCTCCTTCCTCGCCGGGCCCACCGCGGTCCTGGCGGAGGCCGAACGCTATTCCTCCCTGGACCTCCGCGCCGCGGAACCCGGGGGATTCTCGGCTTCCGGAGGACGCGCGCGCTGTGATTCCGCGGGAAAACTCCTCCTCTCCGGTACCCTCGACGCCCCCGGACTCACCGTGACCCCCGGCGTCCCCCTCTTCTTCGCCGTGGAGACCGAGGGAACGGGATCGGGTGCGATCAGCCTCGGCTTCGACTACGAAAACGGCTACGAATGGGTGTGGACCCGCTCCGTGAGCCTTGCGGACGGCCTGACCGTTCTCGCCGCGGAACCGCTTTCCCCCGTCCGGTCCTACGCTCTGAGCTTCGACGGGATGGCCGCCAACGCCTCCTTCCGCGTCAACTCCGTCCGGATCTTCACCGGAGGATCCGCGCCCCTGTCCGGCAACGACTGGCTCGGCCGTCTCTCCCGGATCGAAAAGAACGGGGACGCCGTCTATTTCGAGGGCTCCATGACCCGGGACGCCGCCCGCCGCTTCACCGGGGAGAACATCGAATTCTACGCCCTCCCCTCCCCCCTCCTGCGCTCCGTCTCCGAAGCCGATCATGCCGGGGAGAACGCGGAACCTCCCGCTCTGCCGGATCCCCTCGCCGGAGCCCTCCGCATCGGGGAGACGAGGGTGTCGACGCGCTTCGAGGCCACCGTCGTTCCCGCGGGACTGCCCGTGTCCCCCGACGCCTGCTTCTATTTCGCGGCGGTCAGGGACGGGGACGGGAACCTCATGCCCCTCTCCTCCCCCCGGTACGCCTCGTCCGTCGGAAAAGGGGAAGCCCCGGCTCGGGAGCTGGCGTCCTTCGGCCTGGCGGAGGCATCCCCCGTGGGCGTGTTCGAATCCAACGCCTCCCGGGTGCTGGTGGACGTGCCCCTCGACGAGCTGATCGGATCTTCGGGCGGGATCCCCGCGGTCTACGCCGTCCCCGGAGAGGAAGAACCCCGGAGCGTGTCCCTCGACTCCTCCCTCGTGAGCGAGCTCGAGCGGGACGTGCAGTTCTATCTCTCCGCCGGCATCGAGGTCTATCTCCGCTTCGAGATCCCCTCCCCCGTCCCCGGCCTGACCGCGCCGGACAGCGGAGAGGGATGGAAGGGCTATATGCCGGACATGGATTCCCCCGCGGCGATGTCCCTCTGGCGCGCCCTGGCGGAGTTTTTCGGAGAACGGTTCCCCGCAGTCGGCGGCATGGTCCTGCCCGGTCCCGCGAACGATCCCGAAACGGCGGGGGGCGGAGCGGATTTCGCCGATCCCGCGGTCTATGCCG
Organism: uncultured Ruminococcus sp.; assembly: GCA_902782445.1. GTDB lineage: Bacteria > Bacillota > Clostridia > Oscillospirales > CAG-272 > UMGS1696. Next base: position 11,576 of record CACZNC010000107.1, on the reverse strand, counting down.
AACGGCTCGCCGGCCTCTGCGCCCTGACCTATCGCGCCGCCGCGGATTCCGATCCCGATCTGCTGGTCGTCCTGCCTCTCCGGGCTTCCGGCGGGGATGGGGAAGACCTCCTCGACCCGAGGCTCCTCACCGTCATGACCGCCTGCCGGATCGCCGAAAGCGGGGAGATCCCCTGGGCGGTGCTGACCCATGCGGGCGTCGACAGCGAAGTCCCTGCAGCCGTCACTGTGACCGCCGCGATGGCAGGCAGCCAGACCGTCCCCGCCAAAAAGCCGGAAGCTCTGCTCTACCTCTACGAGCCCACCCAGGAGGGGATCGACGAGGGTTACCGCGGCTATACCTCCACCCCCGCCCGGGAACGGACCGACGCCCTCTCGCCGATGGAGTTCTTCGCGAAGGAATACCTCAGTTTCTCCGACGCCTGCGGACCGGAAGCGCGCGCGGTGTTCGCCTCCCTCAGCGACGTGGCATGGCGCGGGGACCACGATTTCTACGACATGCTCAAACGGATGGCCAAGACCAACGCCGGCGTCCATTCCGGACAGGCGCAGACCCTCCCCGAATTCCGGTCCTACTCCCGGGAGGCGGTCTGGGACTTCTCGTCGAGCTATCATTCCCTCGGCTGGATCCCCGGCGGCGGCGCGCTCTCCTGCGTCACCGAACCGAACGCCCTGTTTTCCGAGTCCCGGGGCGCGCCTTCCAGAGTCCTCTCCGTCCGGTTCCAGAACGACGGGGAGGGAGTCGCCGGGATCGTCATGCGCAACCTCAGCCACAGTGCGGACCTCGGGGAAGTCGCGGCTCTGCTCTTCGAATTCTCGCTGGAAGCGGGAGAGGGAGAGGTCCCCGGCGAGGTCTCGATGGTCTTCGTCGTCGGGACGGACGAAAAACGCGCGGAATACTACGCGGACGGCATCCGGTGCGGGAACGCGTACAGCCTCGGATGCAGGCTCTCCGACTGGGAGGACCGGGACCGCGTCGATTACATCGGGATCGCCGTCTACGCCGACTTCGACGTCAGCCTGAAACTCGGGCGCGTCACGGCCGGAAGCAGGACCGCGTCCCCGGAAGCCCTCCGGGCCGTCTTCCTTCCCGCGCCTGAAGAGGAACGGGGGGAGGAGCCGGACGAATCCTGGCTTCTGCCGGTCCTCATTTTTGCCGCAGCCGCCACCTTCGCCGTCTTCGTCCTCCTCACGAGAAAGGACGCGGAGGACGCGGAAACCGGGAAAGCCGGAGAAATTCCGGACGACCCCTACGATCTCTGCGGCCTCTATGCCGCCGCCGAACGGGAAAGGAGAACGCGATGAGCGCGGAAAACAGACACGAGACCCCCGAGGAGCGGAAGGCAAGGATCGAGCGGGAGGCGGAGGCGTTCGCAAAGGAAGGGCTGAACGTGGTCCCCGGGACGAAGCCCTTCACCCGGTATAAGGTCGCCGAACTGATCCTCTGCCTCCTCGCCGTGATCCTCGGCCTGCTCTATCTCTATACCGACCCGAAGATCGTGCCTCTGGACGTCCTCATGCCCGCCTACGCCGCGATCTTCTGGATCATCATCCCCCTCAGACTGAAAGACGCGAAGGTCCTCGGAACGAAGGGCGCGGCCAGGTTCCTCTCGGTCGTCGTGTGGGTGATCCTCGCCCTTGCCGTGACCGCGGCGACGGCGGTGTACTTCATCTGGTACTGACCGCCCGGGCGGGGAATCATCATCCTATACAGTTTCCCGGGCCGAACCGGACGCGGAATTGTCTCATTTCCCCGTTTACTTTTCCGCGTCCGAAGCGTATAATAAAGAGGATAAAAAAGCAAAGACCGAGACCGGAAAGAAAAGAGCGCGTCCGCCCCCAGAGAGCGCCGTCACAGGCTGAAAACGGCGCGGCGGAACCTCCGACTGTGCATCCGCGAGTCGGTCCGGCGAACCGGGGACACCGCGCGCGCGGACCCGCAGACCGGACCCGCGTGACGGCGTTATCCGTCGACGAGTGATAAATCAGAGTGGAACCGCGACCCCCCTCGCCTCTGGAAGGATCTTTCCGCACGGAAAAATCCCGATGGAGAAGAGGGGGGTTTTGAACGGAGCGAAGCAATGGATAAAAAAGAGATCCGCGTCGCCGTAAAATCGGACGCCGGGAAAAAACTTGTCCGCGGGATCGGATCCCTTCTCGACGAGGTGGATTCCATTCTCGAGAGGGACCCCGCGGCGGCAGGACGGGCGGAGGTGATCCTGCTCTATTCGGGATTCCACGCAGTCCTTCTGCACCGCGCCGCCCACGGCCTGCATAAACGGGGATGGGTGCTCGGCGCGAGAGCCGTCTCCCAGTTCGCGAAATTCCTCACCGGCATCGAGATCCACCCCGGAGCCACCATCGGAAAGGGCCTGTTCATCGACCACGGATGCGGAGTCGTCATCGGCGAGACGGCCGTCGTCGGGGACAACTGCACCATCTATCAGGGCGTCACCCTCGGCGGCACCGGGAAACAGACCGGCAAACGCCACCCCACCCTCGGCGACAACGTCATGGTGGGCGCGGGCGCGAAGATCCTCGGGAACTTCACCGTCGGATCCGGGAGCAGGATCGCGGCGGGCGCGGTGGTGCTCAGGGAAGTGCCGGAAAACGCGACGGCCGTGGGCGTTCCCGCGAGAGTCGTCCGGCTGGAGGGCAGACCCGTCGCCGAGGAGGAGGGAGCGGGAAAGAATTCCCATACCCCGCCGAAGAGCACCAGCGACCTCGACCAGGTCAATATCCCGAGCCCCGTCGATACGGAACTCCGCCAGCTGAGAAGACACATCGCCCTCCTCGAGGAAAAGCTCGGCATGGAACCCCTGCCGGACGAGGATATCGTCACGCCCGGCGGATCGGGGATCTGACCCGGGGGACCGCCGCCGTTTCATACTATATTCCTTCTATAAAGCTGTCTTCATGGGGGCTATCCCACCCCCGAGAATCCCCTTTGGGAATTCTCGCTGACGTCAGCCGAAACATGTGAGCTCGCGAAGGATAACCCTGATATGGTTGGATGACTAAATTGGTGTGTCAAGGCATCAACTTCACATTATTGATTTAGCCTGTCCCTATCCATTTCAGAAGTTCTTGCCAGGCTTCTTTCAAGAAGCCGCGTAACCCCTTAGAAGGGATTTAGTATCAAAATACATGCAGAACCCGATCAAGGGATTCATCAGGACAACAAGGAGACATACATGAACTGCCCCCATTGCGGACGGGACCTGCGGGACGGCGACCGCTTCTGCCCTTCCTGCGGCAAACCCGTCACGACCCCGGACCCGAAACCGGAACAGAATCCGGATCCCGCGCCGGAAAACCCCGGAACCCCCGCCGATCCCGGTATACCCGCCGATCCCGGAATAAACGGCGGCCGGAACGACTACGCATTCCCGGACGGCGCGGCGCCGATCCCCGATCCCCGGAACAGGCCCTCCCGCGTCGCCGCCGCTCTCAAAGCCATCGCCGCCGTCGTGCTCTATCTCTTCCTCTTCGTCGGCATCCAGTCCTGCGTGATCGGCAATTACGCCGCCTCCCGGATGGACACCGGAGCCCTCACCATCGCGGCTCAGGACGCGGCGAACGACCCCGAGGCCTTCCAGTCGGCCTTCGCGGAGATCATGCGGCAGGCCCTCGACGCCGTCATGGAGAAGCAGGCCCTTCTGACCCTCATTTCGAGCCTTTTGACCATCCTCGTCATCTGCCTCCTGTTCCGCCTCCGCAGACGCAGACCGCTGGAAGAATTCGCCCTCTATCCCGTCAACCCGAGACGACTGATCCAGTTCGCCCTCCTCGGCACCGCCCTCAACGTCTTCCTCTCCGTCGGGCTCTCCCTCATCCCTCTGCCGGAAGAACTGTTTGAAATGCAGGAGATGCAGTACGCGGGCATCCTCGAGGGGAATCTCTTCGTCAGCCTGCTCTCCGTCGGCATCGTCGGACCTATCACGGAGGAGATCGTCTTCCGCGGGATCCCCATGACCCGGCTCGGCCCCGCGATCGGCGGATGGGGCGCGGTGTTCGTGTCCTCCGTCTTATTCGGACTGGCCCACGGAACGCCCCTCGCCATCGGATACGCCTTCCTCATCGGCATGGTGTTCGCGGCCGTTTACCTCCGCTACGGCACCATCCTCCCCGGGATCGTCTGCCACTGCTTCTTCAACCTCACCTCCTTCTGGCTCGGGGGCTCGGAAGTCACCGCGTGGCAGATCGCCCTTCTTGCCGCCTCCGTTCTGATCCTCGGCTGGACCTGGTTCTCCGCCGTGATCCGCTATCCCCGGTTCGACGACGTGCTCTACGACAGAGCGGGCCGCATCCGCTCGGAGGATCCCCGGAAGCAGGCCATCATCGAAGAGTGCCGCCGGATCCGCACGGAGGGAGGCGCGGAAATGGCCGAGATCCGGGAACTGGCGGAAAAATGGGATCAAATCAACCGCAATCAGCAAGGACAGGATAAATAATATGAAACTCTACAACACTCTCACCCGCACCCGCGACGAATTCACCACCCACGAGCCCGGGGTCTGCCGGATGTACACCTGCGGTCCCACGGTCTATCACTTCGCGCATATCGGCAACCTCCGCACCTATATCATGGAGGACGTGCTCGAAAAATACCTCCGCTATACCGGCCTCGACGTGAAGCGGTGCATGAACATCACCGACGTGGGCCACCTCACCAGCGACGCGGACACCGGCGAGGACAAGATGCTGAAAGGCGCGCGCCGGGAACACAAGACCGTCATGGAGATCGCCCGGTTCTATACCGACGCCTTCTTCGCCGACTGCAAAAAACTGAACATCCGCATCCCGGACACCGTCGTCCCCGCCACCTCGAAGATCGACGACTTCATCCAGATGGTCGAAGTCCTCATCGAAAAGGGGTACGCCTACCTCTCCGGCGGCAACGTCTATTTCGATACCTCGAAGCTCGACAACTACTACGTGTTCGGCAATCAGGAGGCCGAGGACCTGGCGGTGGGCGTGCGCGAGGGCGTGGAGGCGGACGAGGCCAAGCGTTCGAAGACCGACTTCGTCCTCTGGTTCACCAAATCCAAGTTCGAGGATCAGGAACTGAAATGGGAAAGCCCCTGGGGCCTCGGATATCCCGGCTGGCACATCGAATGCTCCGCCATCTCCGTGTCCGCCCTCGGGGAATACCTCGACCTCCACTGCGGCGGCATCGACAACGCCTTCCCCCACCACACCAACGAGATCGCCCAGAGCGAAGCCTACCTCGGCCATCCCTGGTGCCCCCAGTGGTTCCACGTCCTGCACCTGAACACCACCTCCGGCAAGATGTCCAAGTCCTCCGGCGAATTTCTCACGGTCTCCCTCCTCGAGGAAAAGGGCTACGATCCGATGGTCTACCGCCTCTTCTGCCTCGGGAGCCACTACCGCAAATCCCTCGTCTTCTCCTGGGAGGGCATGGACTCCACAAAGACCGCCTACGGCAAGCTCGTCTCCCGCATCGCCGCCCTCGATCCCGATGCCAAAGAAGCTACGGATCCTGACGCCGAAAAACAGACCGCTCAGGCCCTGAGAGCCCGCTTCGCCGAGGCGATGGACAACGACCTCAATACCGCCCTCGCCGTCACCGCCCTGTACGACGTTCTGAAAGCGAAGATCGGGGACAGAACGAAGCTCGCGCTCATCGGGGAATTCGATTCCGTGCTCAGCCTGAACCTCCTCGAAGCCGCGGCAAAACTGCGGGAACAGAACCGCGCGGCGGAAGCGGCCAAAAAAGCGGCGGATCAGACTGCCGAGCTCGCGGTGGTCTGCCGCAGCCCGGAGGTCGACCCCGAAACCGCCGCCGAAGTCGAACGCCTGATCCGGGAACGCGCCGACGCGAAAAAAGCGAAGAACTTCGCGGACGCAGACGCGATCCGGGAAAAGCTCTCCGCCATGGGCGTGACGCTGAAAGACGGGAAAAACACCGTCGAATGGACGAAAGAATAAACGGTAAGCGCGTTTCGCAATACTGCGTCTCTACTAACCACTGGCTGCTAGCCACTAGCTACTAACCAGCCGCTTCCTACTCTCTTGCGTCTGCCGCATACTTATGTTATAATAAACTGTCCCCGGGCAGCCGCAGAACGTACCCCTGTCCGCGGACGGAGAGGATCGCGCCGGGACCGAAGAGGGGGCGGAGCTTGCGGCGGAGATAGCCGACATAGACGTCCGCCGGATTGGAGCGGGAGGATCTTCCGGGACCGCCGGGCCTGCCCAGTCCGCCGAACGCCGCGGTCAGATCTTCCCGGGGGACCGTCTCTCCCCGGCGGCGGAAGAGGATCCCGAACAGGGCGAACTCCCGGGGGGACAGACGGACGGACTCTCTCTGCCGCGTCACGGTCCTTTCCGCCGGATCGAGAAGGACGCCGTCGGAGAGCGGAGCCGGATCCTGTTCCGTGCCCGGGCTGTCCCGGAGGCCGTCCTTTCCGCCGGGATCGCCGCCGGGAATATGCTCCGGACGCGCCTCCGAAGAGGAAAATCCCGCGCCCGCCGGAACCGGATCCACCGGACGGACGGCGTTCCGGATGGCGTCGAAGGCCTCGGGAAGCGAGAGGGGAAGATCGAGCCGCGCGGTCCCCGGAAGCTGTCCTGCCGGATCGTCCTCCCGGCAGAGAAGGATCGCGGGACCAGGAACGCCCGCAGCCTCCGCGTCGAGGATTTTTAATACGGGCGGGGAGCCGGTTTCCCCGGGACCGGAGCCGGCCTCACGGAGACCTTCGAGAGCGAGGAGCCCCCGGACGGTCTTTGCGAGGGCGGGGTCGGAAATCTGGATCTGAACGTTCACGCGCGCCTCCCGGTTTCGGATGGTTGCCTTTGGGGGTATGATACCATAAGCCCGGCGGAATGTCAAGCCGCAGAATGCCGCGGAAAACGGAGAAGGGAGGGGGAGCGATGGACGGAGAAAAGACCCGGACGAAAGAAAGCCGGGACGACGCGAAGGAGAAGGTCTTCCTTCCCGGGACGGATCCCGCCGCCGTCTGCTGCTTCACCGGACACCGCCGCCTGCCGGAGGAATTCCGCGGGAAGATCGAGGAGAAGACCGCCCACGTGGTCGACGTCCTCATTTCGGCGGGCTACCGGTGGTTCCTCGCGGGAGGGGCCCTCGGATACGACATGCTCGCGGAGCGCGTCGTCGCGGAAAAGCGGAGGGAACACCCCGAGATCCGCCTGATCCTCGCCCTCCCCTGCCGCGATCAGACGGGGGCGTGGCTGAGACTGCCCGAGGAGGAGCGTTCCCGGAACCTGCGGGAATACCAGCGGCTGAAAGGCCTCGCCGACGGGATCTGCTACGTTGCGGACTTCTATTTCGACGGCTGTATGCGGGAACGCAACCGCTTCATGATCGAACGCTCGTCCTTCTGCGTCGCCTGTTACGACGGCCGCCGCGCCGGAGGAGCCGGACAGACCTGGAGAATGGCCGTCAAAGCGGGACTGAAGATATACAACACCTGGCCGAATGGTCCCACCGCCGTTCCTTCTGCTAAGGATTGAAAGGATAAAGATTATATCTTTTTGAGATCCGCGGCGGGATGGGGGAAAGCGCGGAATAGGAGTTTTCTGGGATGGGAGCGCTTCGCTGGGATTCGGAGGACGCGCAGTTTTTCAGTCGGAACATGGAGCGATCTTCGCGCGTTGTTTCGGATTGCAGACGGAACGAGCCGAAACATGGAGACAACCCGGCTTGATCGCCGAAGTGCGGTTGAACCCGTGCGCAGACAAGTCCTGCGGGCTCCGCCGGTGATTCAGGCGCGCATTCTGCGTTGGACGCGTTTTCGGGTGTCGGGAACTGAAAGTCTTACCTCGCGAAGTTGAAGAAAGACAAGGGGTTTCGTGATAATGTTTCACGTGAAACAGTGCTGATCCTTCATTCAGTTCTGCATCCTCCTTGCGGGAAGACTGCCGTTCGGCCGCCGCACGTCCCATTCCGCCCTCACGTTGTCATTCTGACGCACCGACGCAGTCGTGCTGTCAGTGAAGAATCTTCGCACTGGATCTACAAGCCGTAGTTTGAGTCGGAAGACAGTCTTCGTTTCTTCTGCGGGAATCCTCCGACTATGACTGCGGCTGTATGATGAAACGCAAAGATTCTTCGTCGCAGGCTCCTCAGAATGACAAAGAAAAGCGAAATGATGGGAGTCAGCCACCCGAATTCACGATTGTTTCCCGTGAAACACCATCCCAATCGACCGCACGCTGTCCCCTTTCAATGCGCGACTGAATCACCGCCGCAAGGCCGCCGCATTGGCATGTCGTTAAGCGATTTTTTTCGTGCGTCCGGCCAATGCTGAAGACCGCGCGGGGAAAACGCCATGTTCCGCTCGCCATGTCTGAATCGGCAGAACCTCGCGAAAATCGCCCCATTCCCCGGCTGCACGACTGCGCGTCCCCTGAATCCCAGCGAAGCGCTCCCACCCCCAAAATCCAAAATCCCTCACACCCCGCCCCCCGATGCGGACAAAACCCCAGCCCCTGTATCACCTCCTCACTCCTCACCATTTCCCGAAAAAACAAAATCTTTATAAAGGAATTTTGCCATGAAAACTCTCAAGCCCCTTGAAAAATTCGCAGGGATCCGGCCCGTCGTGACCATCGTCATGGACGGCGTCGGGATCGCGCCGGAAAGCGAAGCCAACGCGGTGAAGCTCGCCCGCACCCCGAACCTCGACAGGCTCATGAACTCCTGCCCCTGGGTCAAGCTCAAAGCCCACGGCACCGCGGTCGGACTGCCCACCGACGACGACATGGGCAACTCCGAAGTCGGGCACAACGCCCTCGGTTCCGGTCAGGTCTTCGCGCAGGGGGCCAAGCTCGTCTCCGCCTCCATCGAATCCGGAAAGATGTACGCCTCCGCCGCGTGGAAACAGCTCACGGAGAACGTGAAGCAGACGGGCGGCGCGCTCCACTTCCTCGGCCTCTTCTCCGACGGCAACGTCCACAGCCACATCGACCACCTCACCGCCATGATCCGCGAGGCGAAGGCGGAGGGCGTGAAGAAGGTCCGGGTCCACATTCTTCTCGACGGCCGCGACGTGGGCGAGACCTCCGCCCTCGAATATATCGACCCCTTCGAAGACTTCCTCGCCGGCCTGCGGGACGCCGATTTCGACATCCGCATCGCTTCCGGCGGCGGCAGAATGAAGATCACCATGGACCGCTACGAGGCCAACTGGGGCATGGTGGATCTCGGCTGGAAGACCCACGTCCTCGGCGAGGGACGGCAGTTCGCCTCCGCCCATGAGGCCGTCGAGACTCTCCGCGCGGAGACCGGCGCCATCGACCAGGACCTCGCCCCCTTCGTGATCGCCGAGGACGGTAAGCCCGTCGGCACGATCGAGGATGGAGACAGCGTCATTTTCTACAACTTCCGCGGCGACCGCGCCATCGAGATCTCCCGCGCCTTCGAGGGCGGAGCGGACTTCGACAAATTCGACCGGGTCCGCGTCCCGAAGATCGTCTATTCCGGGATGCTCGAATACGACGGCGACACGCACATCCCGTCCCGCTACCTCGTCTCCCCGCCGGAGATCACCAACACGATGGGCGAATACCTCGCGGACATGAAGATCCGGCAGTTCGCCATCTCCGAGACCCAGAAGTACGGCCACGTCACCTATTTCTGGAACGGGAACCGCTCCGGCAAGTTCTCCGAGGAATACGAGACCTACGAGGAGATCCCCTCCGATATCGTCCCCTTCGAGCAGAGACCGTGGATGAAGTGCGCCGAGATCACCGACCGCCTCATCGAGGTCATCGGCAGCGGCGAATACGACTATATCCGCGCCAATTTCCCGAACGGCGACATGGTGGGCCACACGGGATCCCTCGAAGCCACGATCTGCGCGATGGAGGCTCTGGATCTCCAGATCGGACGCCTGATCCCCGTCATCGAAAAGGCCGGGGCCGTCTGCCTCATCACCGCGGACCACGGCAACGCCGACGAAATGGCCGAATTCGACAAGAAGACCGGAGCGGTCAAGCGCAACAAGGACGGCTCCCTCAAGGCCAAGACCAGCCACACCCTCAATCCCGTCCCGTTCATCTTCTTCGATCCCGCCCATGCCGGAAGCTACACCGTGAAGAAGGACGGCAAATTCGGCCTCTCCAACATGGCCGCTACGGTCGTCAATCTCCTCGGCTACGAAGCCCCCGCCATGTGGGACGAGAGCATGATCGAGATCGGCTGAAAAACGAAAGATTTCCTCATTCGAAATCCGATGCGGGATGGGGTGCGGCGCGGGATTTGAGTAAGTATTTTATGGGTAAGGAGTCGGCGTCGGACGCGCGTTCTTTCAGCCGAGACAGGCGTCCCTCCCCGCGGGCCCCGAAAGATCGCGGACTTGACGGGCTGAACATGACGTCAACCCCGCGCGGTCTCTGTTCGTGCAGCCGAAACTTGCGCAGAACAAGTTCTGCGGCCTCCGGCAGCGTTTCAGGCGCGCATCACACGGGTCGCGCGTTTGGGAAGCCGGAACTGTTTTTTCATCCTCGCGCACGGTTACAGATTCAAACCCACATGCAGACCGAGCCATGCAATCAAAAATATGTCCGGCGTCCCCTTTCATCCGCATGATCGTTCTACTAACCACTAGCCACTAGCCACTACCTACTCCCAACTCCCCCGGAGGTTCCCATGTTCATCCCCGACGGCATCCTCTGCCGGTCCTCCGTTCTTTCCGGGATTCCGGGCGTCTGCCACGGATTTTCGGGACGGGCGGGCGGCGTGAGCGTACTCGAACACACCCGGTCTCTCAACCTGACCGTGGACCTCGGCGACCCGGACGATACCGTGCGGCGCAACACCGAGATCTTCTGCCGGGCGGTGTCCGGGGGCGTTTTCGGCGCGGATTCCGGCGTCAAGGCCCGTCAGATCCATTCGACCCGCATCCGGATCCTGGACCGTTCCAACGCGGGAGAGGGCGCGGCAAGGGAGGCGGGGGAGGACTGCGACGGATTCCTCACCGACGCTCCGGGGGTCCTTCCCATGATCCGGGTGGCGGACTGCGTGCCCATCCTCTTCGCGGGACTGAAAGACGGGGATCCCTCCCGCCCGGCCGTCGCCGCCGTACACGCGGGATGGCGCGGCACCGCAGGGGGGATCGCCCCGAAAGCCGTCCGCATGATGGCCGACGCCGGATGCTCCCCCGCAGAGATCCGGTGCGCGGTCGGGGCCCACATCGGGTTCTGCTGCTACGAGGTCGGGGAGGATTTCGTCGAAGCGGTGGCCGCTCTCTGCGGATCGGACTTCGCCCGCCGGCACATCCGTCCCGTGACCCTGCCGGAGGGCGGAAGAAGCGCGAGACCCCACGCCGACCTCGCCGGGATGAACCGGGAACTGCTCCTCGAAGCGGGACTGAGGGAGGAGAACATCGACTTCTCCCCGGACTGCACCGCCTGCGCCGACCCGGACCTCTACTATTCCCACCGCCGGATGAAGGGCGTGCGCGGGACCCAGGGGGCCGGGATCGCGATCCTTTGATACTATTCTCGCTCTAAAAAGCTAACTATATGGGTTTTGATCGCTCTCTGTAGAGTGCGAACAATCTATGATTGTGAGCTCACGAACGATAACTC